>JAQGHM010000292.1 GCA_028291615.1 Phycisphaerales bacterium
AGCGTCGAAGACTCCGGCCGCCTCCCCGACGTGATCTACATCTTCCAGGAAGACCACGAGATCGTCTGCGACCGCCGCGAGCAACTGGTCGAAGAAGTGCGCAAAACGGTGCTCCACGAAATCGGCCACCATTTCGGAATGTCGGAAGAAGATCTGGACGAACTGGGTTACGGCTGACGGAAATACAGAGCCATCTTTTTGCCGATATTTTTTCGAACCCAGCTCCCGCAGGGATCGTCCCATTGCTCCATCGTCCCCCGCAGCGCCCTGGGCGGCAATGTACGGTTATAAGACCCGGTCCATAACCTTTTTACCTCTGTTGGCCGATGGACCAACGCCGGATTGACTCAGGATTAATCTTGACCTGAGTAACTGGAAGGCTAGGCTCGCCGTCTTGGTTTGTTATACTGGAATTTGGTCGCTTCGTCACAGGTTTTCGTTAAAACGGGGAATCGGCCAAAGGCTCTCAAAGGAATCTTATGAAGTATCTGCGCTGGATCGCATGCGCCGCCGCCATTAGTGCCACGTTTTGCTCGTCGCCCGTTCTTCGCGCCGAGAACGCCCCGCCGGTCGCGGGCGCTGACCGGAACATCAAGCAGGCCTTCACCCTGCCCTTCAAAGAGTACAAGATATCCTTCCCGACCATGGGCGTCATCAAGGAAGTTCGGGTCAAGGAAGGAGATATGATCAGGAAGGGGGACATGGTCATGAAGCAGGACGACAGCGAAGATCGCGCCGAGCTGCGCTTGCTTGAACTCGACGTGAACGAGTACCCAATCCAGGCGGCCGAGGCCAAACTCCGGGCGGCGGAATCTGAATTTCAAGCCAAGGATCGGATGAAGGCCCAAGGCGCGGGCAGCGACCTCGAATGGGAACGTGCCCGGGCCGAGCGCGACGTCGCCAAGGTGCAGATCGAAGCCTCAAAGCAGGAACTGAAACAAAAGGAAGCCAAGCGCGACAAGCAGACCATTCATGTCACCAACATGACCCTCCTCGCCCCCACCGATGGGGTCGTTAAGGAGCTCATCAACGACATCGGTTCGAACATCGATCCGACCAAGCCGGTGGTTACCGTGGTGGAGAACAACCCGCTGCTGGTCGAGGTGCAGGTGCCGGCGCTGGCGTCGCTTCAGGTGAAAAAGGGGGAAACGCTTCGCGTCAGTTATGATAAGAAGACCTGGAAGGACGCGTCGGTCAGCTTCCTGTCGCCCCAGGCGGATGCCGGCAGCGGGATGCGGATGATCCGCCTCGAGCTCCCGAATCCGAACGGCGACCCGTCGGGTTTGCAGGTGTTCGTCGAACTGTCCGATAAGTTGCTGGCGGCGGCGGACGGGAAATAATGCAGTTCGCCTGACCCGCGCGGTTGCGTCAGACCTGTTCGTCGCATGATCTTTTGATTGGTGATCTATGGCCTCTGGAATTGTCGAATCCTCAAATCAGAATCAAGGCTCGGGCCAACAGCAGCAGCAGGGGACGGGCAAGCGGTCCAAGCTTGTCGAGCGCCTGCTCGACGCCTCGGCGAACCTGCCGGCGTTCATGAAGGACCTGCTGGGCACGATGGCCGTCACCGTCGCGGGCACCGAGGCCGCGGGCTTCCTGATCGAGCGCGGCCAGACGGAAGACCAGGCCGGCCTGCGCGTCGTCACGCACATCCGCCCCGATGATTCCGACGACGAGATCCGCACCGCCGCGATCAAGGCGTTCACCGAGATCATCGTCCCGTGCATCCAGCAGAACAAAGACGGCGCGATCGAGGTCGGCACGCCTGACGAAGGCGAGCCGCAATTCTGCCTCGTGACGCTGCTCCGCAATGAAGGGGCCGCCGTTGCCGTCGCCGCCGTCATCACGCGCTGCCGCGACCAGGAGCGCGCCCGGCAGCGGTTGATGTCGATGCAGCTTGTCGCGGGTTACTTCGAACTGTACATGATCCGCCGCCATGTCGAGCAGTCGAAAGAACTCGCCGTGCGGCACCAGAACGTATTGCAGCTCAGCACGTCGGTGGCGACGGCTGAGGGGTTTGAAGCCGCGGCGATGAACTTCTGCAACGAGCTTTCGACCCGCGCCGGCGCCAGCCGCGTATCGCTTGGCTGGATGAAGGGGGAGAACATCAAGGTTCGCGCCCTGTCGCACACCGAAAAATTCGACAAGAAGCAGGAGCTGATCGTCAAGCTCCAGCGCGTAATGGAAGAATGCCTGGACCAGGAAGAGCCGGTCCGCTTCGACGCCGACGGCACCCGCTCGGAGAACGTCACCCGCGAGGCCGAGTCGCTGTTGCGCACGCAGGGCAACAGCAGCGTCTACTCGATCCCGCTGCGCCGCCGCGCCGAGATCGTCGGCATCATCACGCTTGAATTTTCCCCGCCTGCCAAGCTGACCGATGAAGTGGCCAACGCGCTGTCGGTCACCTCCGATCTGCTGGCCCCGCAGCTTTGGGATCGTCACGAGAACGACCGCTGGATCGCGGTGAAGATGGGCCACTCGATCGCCAACGCGACGCAGGTGGCGCTGGGGCGCAAGCATGTGCTGGCGAAGCTGATCATCGCGCTGGTCATCGGCCTGGGGCTGTTCATCACCTTCTTCCAGCCGATGTATCACGTGAGCGCGCCGTTCCAGTTCGTGGCGGCCGAGAAGCGGACGATCTCGTCCCCTTATGAAGGCTTCCTGGACAGGGTGTACGTCAAGGCCGGCGAACGCTTCAAGAAAGGCCAGGTGCTGGCGGAGCTTCGCACCGACGATCTTGAATCCAAGCGCGCCAAGGCCGCCGCCGACTTCAACAGCTACAACGTGACGTATCTTCAGAAGCTCGCCGACCGCAACAACCCCCGATCGCAGAGCGAAGCAGCCTACGCGAAGGAACAAGCCGCCGGCGCCGCGGCCGATACCAAGTATTACGATTTCCAGATCAGCCAGTCGAAGATGATCGCGCCGTTTGACGGGATCGTCCTCAAGGGCGACCTCGATGACAAGGTGGGGGCGCCGGTGAAGGTGGGCGATCCGCTGATGGAAATCGCGGATATGAGCCAACCGCTTAAGGCGGAACTCGCCGTGCCGGAGCGCGACATCCATTTCATCGGCGAGATGCCAGCCAATGCTGCCGATCGTAAGCTGACCGACGGCTGGACCGGCAAGCTGGCGACCAATTCGCTGCCCGGCCAGGACATCAAGTTCAAGATCGATCGCATCGTCCCGCTGGGCGACGCCAAAGACGCCGAGAATACTTTTAAGGTCTACGCGGTTCTTGAAGAGCAGCCCGGCTTCATCCGCCCCGGCATGGCGGGCGAAGCCCGCATTGACGCCGGCCACAAGCGCCTGGCGTGGATCTGGACGCACCGCCTGGTCGATTTCCTCCGCCTGAAGCTTTGGATGTAACCCGTGCTGACGTAGGGTGGGCTCAGCCCACCATGATTTGCGAACGCGAAAAGCGAGACGGTGGGCAGAGCCCACCCTACAAAGATGTCTAACCTACGACCTACTTTCCACGAATCCTGGTACCGCGTCGCCGATCTTCGCGCGCGGCTCCGTCCCAGTGCGCAGATTTCACGTCAGCACTATCGCGGCGAACGCTGGTACGTGGTGCGCGATCCCGCCGGCAATCAGTATCATCGCCTTTCCTCCGCCGCGTATCGTTTCGTCGGCCTGCTCGACGGCTCGCGCACAGTTTCAGAGGCGTGGGATACCGCGGGCGGTGTGCTGGCGGACGACGCGCCGACGCAGCCCGAAGTCGTGCAGATCCTCTCGCAGCTACACGCCGCCAACCTGCTTGAAGCGAACATTACCGCCGACGCCGGCGTCCTGCTTCGCCGTCACAAGCAGATGATGAAGCGCCGCCTGCAGGGGCGCTTCATGAACGTGCTCTTCCCGCGCATTCCGCTGTGGGACCTGGACAAGTTCCTGGTCCGGTGGATGCCGGTGATGCGCGTCTTTTTGAGCAAGTTCGGCGCGCTTCTGTGGATCGTTGCCGTCGTCGCCGCGCTGGCCGCCATCGGGCCGGAATGGAACCGCCTCAAGACGGCCGGCAACAACGCGATCGAGCCGGGCAACTGGCCGCTCCTCTGGGCGACGTTCGTCATCATCAAACTGATCCACGAGCTGGGTCACGCCTTCTCGTGTAGACGATTCGGGGGGGAGGTTCATGAACTAGGCATCATGTTCCTCGTGTTCGTCCCTGCGCCGTATGTGGATGCGTCCAGCGCCTGGAGTCTGCCCAGCAAGTGGCAGCGCGTGTTCGTCGGCGCGGGCGGCATGATTTTCGAGCTCTTCGTCGCCGCCATCTGCGCGTTCATCTGGAAGTACACCGACCCGACCAGCATCGTCAGCAAGCTCGCGTACAACACGATGTTCATCGCCAGCGTGACGACGATCCTCTTCAACGCCAACCCGCTTCTCCGTTACGACGGCTATTACATCCTGTCCGACCTGCTCGAGATTCCCAACCTTCGCCAGAAGTCGATGGAGTATTCCCTCGGCCTGATCAAGCGCCACGTCTTCCGCGTCAAGAGCGCGATCCCGCTTCCGCCCCCCGGCCAGCGCATCTGGCTGCTGCTTTACGCGATCTCGTCGGGCATTTACCGCGTCTTCGTCGGCATCATGATCATCCTCGTCGTCGCCAACCAGGTGCCCGTACTGGGCGTGCTGATGGCGATCGGCGGCGTGATCACCTGGCTGGTCGTGCCGGTCGCAAAAGTGCTGAATTACCTGCTGCTCCAGCCCGAGCTGCACCGCAAGCGCGGCCGCGCCATCGCCTTTTCCGCCGCCGTCGCCGCGGTGATCATCGTCGCGATCGGTGTGATCCGCTTCCCGGTCCACTTCGAAGCGCCCGGCTATGTCGAGCCCGAGCAGAAGGCCACGCTCCGCGCCCGCACCGCCGGCTTCGTTGACAGGATCGCCGTCCGTGACGGTCAGCGCGTGGTTGCCGGCCAGACCCTGATCGCCTGCCACGACAAAGAGCTCGAGACGATGATCGCCAAGCTCGAGTCCGACCTCCGCGGGATCGAAACGCTCATCCAGCAGGGCATGGTGGCCAGCCAGGCCGACCGGCAGGCCCAGGAGTTCAACAAGGCCGGCATCCGCAAGCGCCTCGAATATGCCAACAAGCAGCGCGAGGACCTCAACGTCAAAGCCCCGTTTGACGGCATGGTCGTGGCACCGATGCTCCATGAGCTACAGGGCAAGTTCCTCCACCAGGGTGAGGAGATCGCCACCGTCATCCAATATGATCCGCTCGTCATCCGCGCCACCGTCGATCAAAGCGAGGCCGCGCTCCTCTTCCTCGTCGATAAACCCAACATCAGCCCGTTCCCGATCCTGAACAGCATCTGCAGCTACAATGCCAGCGGCGACGAGGTTGCCAACCGCCTCTTCACCGACGGCGTCCCCTTCACCGAAGACCCGGCCCAGGATAAACGCCAGCGTGGCGAGTCCATCCGGACGATCGCCGCGGAAAAGTTGAAGATGCCCGCCGATCAGACCGGTCGCGTCGTCTTCGCGTTCGACAACAATCGTATCTCCACGATTACCGGCACGTTCAAGTCCGCCGGCGCGTTCGACGCGCTCAGCGCCGAGCACGCCAAACAGCTCGGCCAACCCGAAGCGCCCCCCACCAGCCAACCAATGCCGGCCGGTCAGAAGCGCGCCCACTGGCTCAGCGAGCGCGACGAATGCGCCCTGGACGTAGACCTGACGGAGCAGCAGGGGGTCACCACGCTGGCGTACCACATCCTCGGCCGCAAGGTGGATGTCCGCCTCGCCGGCGCACGCAGCGAAAACCTGCAGGCCCGCGTTCTTACCCGCATCCCCGCTGCCATGGCCAACGTGCCGCACAAGTCGATGACCCACGCCGGCGGCGGCGACCAGCAGAACGACCCCTCCGACCAGACCGGCACCCGGGTGCAAATCCCCGTCTTCGAAGTCCGCCTCCGCCTCGACAACCCGTCGCTGCAGTATCTCCCCGGCCAGACCGCGCACATCCGCTTCACCATGGAAAAAGACAAGCCCCTGATCTGGCAATGGCAACGCCGCTTCTGGCAACTGATCCAAACCCAAAGCGCCCAGAACAAGTGGCTCTGATTTCTACTAACTACTGACTACTTCCGATTATGTCCGCCTCCGCCGCCAACGAACTCTGGGCCGTATTCGACGCACGCCGGGTTAAAGCCCCCGAGCTAAAGGGGCTCGATTCCGTCGCCAACGGCGCGGTCGGCTGGGTCAAGAACCGCCGCCGCATGCTCGCCCGCTATAAGCAGCAGGTCGAGCGCATCGAGGCGATGGAAAAGGAGATCCACGAGCTGGGGGCAACCCGCTTCGCTGAGGAAGTGCAGAAATGCCGCGACCTCGCGCGGCGCAATCGCCTCGAAGGCCACGACCTCGAGCGCGGCCTCGCGCTCGTGCGCGAAGGCGCCCTCCGCGCCGTCGGCATGCGCCCGTTCAAAGTCCAGCTAATGGGCGCGCTGGCGATGATCGACGGCAACATCGCCGAGATGGCCACCGGCGAGGGCAAGACCCTCACCGCCTCGCTGGCCGCCTCCGTCTGGGCCTGGCATGGCCGCCCCGTGCACGTCCTGACCGTCAACGATTACCTCGTCGAGCGTGACGCCCACGAGATGGGCCCCGTTTACAAGCAGCTAGGCCTGCGCGTCGGCGCGGTCACCCACGAGACCGCGCAGGACGAGCGCATCGACCACTACCGCCGCGACGTCGTCTACATCACCAGCAAGGAACTCGTCGCCGACTTCCTCCGTGACCAGATCGCGCTGGGCACCCTGCGCAACGCCGCCCAGACGAGCGTGCAGATGCTCCTCCGCGGCAGCAGCGCCGCCGCCGGCCGCTTGATGGTCCCCGGCCTTTTCCGCGCCTTGGTGGACGAGGCCGACTCGCTCCTGATCGACGAGGCCGTCACCCCGCTCATCATCTCCAATTCCCCCGACGAAGACCCCAACGAAACCTACTACCGCGCCGCCGCCGAGCTCGGCCAACAGCTCGAGCCCAACAAGGATTTCGTCATCGATTGGACCGTCCGCAGCGTTGACCTCACCCAGCGCGGCCAGGACAAGCTCGACCACATCTGCGAGCAGCAGGGGACCAGCGGATTCTGGCAGGGCCGCCGCCGCCGCGAAGAGCTGGTCACGCTCGCCGTCACCGCCAACCACTGCTACGTCCGCGATGAACAGTACCTGATCGCCGAGGACGGCACCGTCCAGATCATCGACGAGTTCACCGGCCGCGTCATGGCCGACCGCTCCTGGCGGCACGGCCTCCATCAGGCGATCGAGATCAAGGAACAGCAGAAGGTCACCGCGGATAAGGAGAACCTCGCGCGGCTGTCGTTCCAGCGCTTCTTCCGCCAGTACCCGCACATGGCCGGCATGACCGGCACCGTCTGGGAAGCCGCCGGCGAAATGTGGCAGATCTACGCCCGCGCCATCGTCCGCATTCCCACCAACAAGCCCTGCATCCGCACGCACCTTCCCGTGCGCATGTTCGACACGATGGAGCAGAAGTGGACCGCCGTCGTCAAGCGCACGCTGGCGCTGCATGAGAAGGGCGTCCCGGTCCTGATCGGCACGCGCTCGGTGCTGGCGAGTGAAGAGGTCAGCAAGCGCCTGACCGCCGCCGGCACCCCGCACCAGGTGCTCAATGCGAATCAAACCGCGCAGGAAGCCTTCATCGTCGCCCAGGCCGGTCAGCGCGGGCAGATCACCGTAGCCACCAACATGGCCGGCCGCGGCACCGACATCAAGCTCGCCCGCGGTGTCGCCGACATCGGCGGCCTGCACGTCATCAGCACCGAACCCCACGGCTCAGGCCGCGTAGACCGCCAGCTCTTTGGCCGCGCCGCACGCCAGGGCGATCCCGGCAGCGCCCAGATGTTCTGCTCAAAGGAAGACGACCTCTTCATCCGCCACGCCAAGACGCTAAGACACACCTGGCGCGGCATCGGCGCTAAACGCCTGATCAAGCTCGCCCAGGCCAACGCCGAACGCCTCGCGCGCTTCAACCGTAAACAGGTGCTGAAGCAGGACGATTGGATGGACGAGTCGTTGCCGTTCTGATCCCGCGCATTCCTGACGGTGGGGTAGACATTCTTGTCTGCCCTTGTCTTTATGTCTTTCGTCCCTCACACTGCGGCGTAACCGCGCATCATTTCGCTCGCGGGGGACGAAGCGCATGACTCCAGTCACCGTCTTTGAACACCAGCCCGTTCCCTTCAACTGGACCGACCGCGATCTGGCTGCGCTCGATCGTCTCAACCGCGCCCTAGGAACCGAAGTCTTACGCCCGTCGGTTCGTGGCACACAGCGGGTCCTCGTCGCCGCCCAGCACGTCGGCGTCGTCCGCCTTGCGGGCCGCACGATCCAGATCCTTCCGAAGATCCACGCCAGCCCCGACTCCGCCGGCCCGGCGGTCACCAAGCGAGAATCAACCGCCAACCTGCTCCACCTGCTCGAACACGCCGGCCAGATCCGCGTCCGCGACCACGACATTGCTTCTCTCGCGTCCCGTCGCACCGACTGGTTCGAAATCCTCACCCGCCTCTTCGCCTCCAACATGGCCGAACAGTGGGAACGAGGCCCCCATCGCATCTACCAGCCGATCGACGAAGATCTGCCCGTGCTCAAGGGAACCTGGCGAATCGCCGACCAAATCCGCCGCCCCGCGACGCGCCACCTCTTCGCCGTCACTCACGACACCTTTACCGCCGACACGCCACTCAACCGCGTCTTCCGCTACGTGGTCGAGCGCCTCTTCAAACTCACGCGTGACTCCGACAATCGACAGGCACTGGGCGAACTCCGCCAGTGGATGGACGAGGTAACGCTCCCCGGAAGTGTCCGCGCGGCCGACGCCACTCCGGCATTACTCACGCGGCTCTCGGCCCGATTCGCCCCGCTGCTCAACCTCGCGCGGCTCTTCCTCGACGAGTCCACCCTGCACCTGACCGCCGGCGGTACTGACACGTTCGCGTTCGTCTTCGACATGAATGCACTCTTCGAAGCGTTCGTCGTCAACTTTATCCGGCGGCATAGGGACCAGATCCTTCCGCCGGAATTACAGGACTGCGAGTTGCTCGCTCAGACTGTCGGGGCGACGCGTCACCTCGCCAAGGCTTCCAGTGGAAACGTGTTCCGCCTCCAGCCGGACCTCGCGGTCTGCCACGGTCAGAAGTTCCCGCTGCTAATCGATGCGAAGTACAAACGGCTCGGTATCCAGGAACGTAATCTCGGTGTCGCTCGCGAGGACTTCTACCAGATGCACGCATATGCGAGGCGCTACTGCTGCGCCCGCGTGCTGATGGTCTATCCAGCGCAGTCGGCCGAGGGCTTCACATGGCCAAACGACTTTCACCTCCTGGACTCAAGTTTGGCAGGGCATACCGGTGGACGCATTAGCGTTGTGGCGATGCCTCTGGACGTTCCCCTTGGCACGAAGGACGGACGGGACAGGATCATGCAATGTTTTCGACGATCATTTTCGAACGGAGTTCAAGATGGATGAGTCAGAAACCGTAAGGTGTTGGAAAATCGCGCCGGGTGATAACGCGAAATATTGGGAGGACTGTCGCCAAGGCGGTTACGTCTGTATTGCTGGACTGGACGGAACCGATCTCACCAAGTTCAAGTCGCAACAGGAGATCAAGGACTCTCTGATCGACCGCGGACGAAAAGGCGGCTTCTCCATCTCAATGTGGCGCTTCCTGAATGACGTCCATCCAGGAGACGTCGTCGTCGCGAATAAGGGACGGAATCGTGTCATGGGCGTCGGCATCATCAAGAGCGATTACCTGCCGCCAGGTCACCCCGAAAATCCCCGTGAGAAGTATTCGCAAATTCGTAAAGTGGATTGGATTGTCAGTGATCCTCTGCAAATGCCACCTGAATTCTTCGGTGGAGGACAACCGCCTACGGTGAGAGAACTTAGCGCTGCGCAGTGGACGTCGATCAAAGGCGCCTACGCGGTCAACTCACCGGCTTCTGGAGATGCTCTCGCCAAGCTGTCAGTAAACACGTTCCGACAATCGGCTACAAAGCAACGCGTCCCAGACCAACGCCTCACCGGACTTGAAGCGATTGCGAAGTGCGCCAAGAACATCCTACTCTACGGCCCTCCCGGCACTGGCAAGACATGGATGGTCCGCGAGTTCGCAAAAAAGTTTATCGACAGTGGACAGACTTCGTCCGAAACCGCACCACTTCTCTCGACTTCGACATTAAACCAACTGACCTGGCGCGACGTGCTCGCGCTGGCGATGACACTCAGAAGAGATCATCAATTCAAGTTAAAGGATTTGATAAGTGATCCGCTCATCCAAGCCTATCTGCCTCTAACGGGTGTTCAAAAGCCTTACCCCACCGTTTACAGCAACCTATACACGCATCAAGACATGAGCCCGGCGAGCCCCGCCCGTCATCAACGGGAGCCATTTCTGTTCCAAAGATCGAGCGGCGCCTGGCAACTTAGTGAGTCGGGCCTGCGCTATGTTGACGAGACCCTGGCCGAGGAACTCCATGAACTCCGGGAACCCGCCATAGACTCGAAAAGCGAGTCCGACCGAGTCGCATTCGTGACGTTCCACCAATCCTTTGCTTACGAGGACTTCGTCGAAGGACTCAAACCCCTCCCGCCGAAAGAGAACGACGACGGGCAAGTGAGATATGACGTCGTGCCTGGCTTGTTTTGGCAATTTTGCCGCCGTGCACAGATTGCGTGGGAAGCATCCAGAAAACCTGGCAATCTCGGCGCCGCACCCAAATACCTCCTCGTCATCGACGAAATCAATCGTGCCAACATCGCCAAAGTCCTGGGCGAACTCATCACCCTCATTGAAGACGACAAGCGCCTCGGCCAGCCCAACGAACTCACCATCACGCTGCCCTATTCCAAACGCACCTTCGGTGTCCCCCCCAACCTTTACATCCTCGGCACCATGAACACCGCCGACCGCTCCATCGCCCTCCTTGATCTCGCGCTCCGACGGCGCTTCACTTTCGTCGAGATGCCCCCTGACCCGTCACTTCTGACAACAGTTGCGGGCGTCGACCTCGGCAAGCTCCTCACCCGCCTCAACGCCCGGATCGCCGCCCTCCTCGATCGCGATCATCGCATCGGCCACAGCTATTTGATGAACCTCCAGTCCCTCGAAGACCTCCGCTTCGCCTGGTACCACCGCGTCATCCCACTTCTCGAAGAATATTTCTACCACGATGTCGCCCGGCTCCGCGCGGTTCTCGGGTCGGCGTTCGTCAAAACTATACCCGCCGAGAAATACCTGTTCGATGCATCAGTTGATGCGTTCGACCCGGACCGACCGCAAGCCGAGATCGATCGCTTCGAGCAGGATGACCCTGCCTTCATCGCTGCCCTCAAACGACTCGCCGGCGGTGCCACAATCCCGCCCTCGACCGACGAAGCCGCCGACGAGGTCGAGCCGCCACCCTGATAAGTGTTCCTCCACCCAGTGGGGGCCTTTCTGCCCGCGGGATTTGCGATCACGACGACGTCGCATCTTTCGCGTCGCGCCGCAGGCGCTGCTGGAGCAGCGTGAGGACCATCGCCTCTTCGGGCTTGAGTGATTTGATCCCCCTGGTCAGCTTCGCCTGGGCGCGTTGCTCGAGGCGGCGGATCAGCGTGCCGTCGAGGTAGGAGTCGATGACGGCGGGGTGGATATAGCACTTGCGGCATACTGCCTTGGTGTTGCCGAGCTTCTCCGCCACGCTCTCAACCGCGCGGACGATATTCTTCTTGGCTTGCGCCTGGGAGTCGAAGTTCTTCAACTCCTGTAAGGCGATCGTCGCCAGCACCGTGCCCGCCCAGGTGCGGAAATCCTTGGCGGTGAACTCGTCGCCGGCGATTTGGTGAATGTACTCGTTCACATCCGCCGAGCCGATATCGCGCACGTCGCCCTTCTCGTCGACGTATTGCAGCAGTTCTTGGCCCGGGAGGTCCTGGCATTGCTTGACGATCTTGGCCAGGCGCGGGTCGGATAGGTCGATGTCATGCTCGACGCCGGATTTGCCCTTGAATTCGAAGCGAATGCGCGAACCGGTGATACGCGCGTGCTTGTCGCGCAGCGTGGTGAGGCCAAAGGATTGATTCGACTTTGCGTACTCGTCATTGCCGACGCGGATGAGCGTGGTCTCCAGCAGTTTTACGACCGCGGCCAGCACCTTCTCGCGCGGCAGGCCGGGCAGTTTGAGATCGCGATTGACGCGGCGGCGGATCTTCGGCAGGGCTTCGGCGAAGTCGAGCATGCGGGTGTACTTGGTCTGCTCGCGCACGGCGCGGAAGCGCGGGTGATAGCGGTACTGCTTGCGGTGTCGAGCGTCGAGACCGGTGGCCTGCAGATGCCCGGCGGGGTCGGGGCTGATCCAGACCTCACTCCACGCGGGGGGGATCACCAGCGACTTGATCCGGCGGAGGGTCGCCTCATCGCGCACCGGTTTGCCGCGGGGATTGACGAAGGTGAACCCCGCGCCGGCCTTCTTGCGGCGGATGCCGGGCGATTCATCCGAGACGTATTTGAGATCGACGGCGGCGGCGGCGCGGGCGGGATCGGCGGGCGGGCGCGCGGGAATTTTCACAGCCTTGGCGGGACGCCATGAGGCGGGGAGTTTGTGGCGGCGGCGCTGGCCCGGAGCGGCGGAGCGGGCGCGAGTGGTGCGGGGACGAGCGTTCGCGGTGGCGGACATGGGGAACGTCAGTGCGAGGGGCATGCCAGCGGCGGCGGCGCGCCCGTGCGGCACCGCCCGGCCGCGCAGCGGCGATTTGTCCGGGCGTCGGGGCCGATGTGACGGCGTGGCACAGAGCAACAGGTGGCACGCGGCGTCCCGCCCGTGGCGCGTTGCGTACGCGCGACGTTGAGTGGTACTCCACTTAATAGGCAAGAGCGCAGCGATCTTCAACTTACTTAGGTGAGACGAATCAGCCGCGAAGACGCAAAGAGCGCGAAGGCCAGACGCGAAGAAATGCACAGAGAGATCATCCGCCAATGGACGCGAATGAACGCAAATGACGGAGATTGAATTCATTGGCGCGCATTTGCGTGGATTGGCGGATTTCCCCTCTTCCGAACGAACTCGGAACATTGGTGAGGGGCGTCACTCTCCCGGCCCCGGGAGGCTCGCTTCTTGCCCTGTCGGAACCG
Organism: Phycisphaerales bacterium; assembly: GCA_028291615.1. Classification (GTDB taxonomy): domain Bacteria; phylum Planctomycetota; class Phycisphaerae; order Tepidisphaerales; family Tepidisphaeraceae; genus RYN-433. The sequence continues at coordinate 13,139 of JAQGHM010000292.1, forward strand.
TCCCGCATTCTGGGCAGCGGTCGGGCGTGGCGCGAAGGTCGTAGCCGCAGGTCCGGCATCGGCCGGCATATGATCGACGAGCAAGGCGGCGGCGAAGCCAAAGCCACCAAAGGGGAAGCGGCGTACCCACGACGAGGAGCAGCCAGTAGGAGAAATCAATTTCAATCTCGACGGTGGTTGGGAACATGCCCCATGTGGTGTGTTCCTCCCGGAAAAAGAAGCCCGGTAAATCCCAACTGTGATCGATGACGGCCGGACCGCGGCGAGGGAGGGACACTAACCTTCGCACGGCGATCGCCTTCTCCCGCGGATATGAAAAGCGGCCAGACCACGTCCTGCCGAGCATCTCGTCGTCGGTCCGTCTGAACGAAATCTGACTCGCGCACATGTCAACGCTGCACACGTGTCCTGGCCGGCTGACTACATATCGATCGAAGTACCAAGCTCCCCGCACCCACAAGGAGAGCACCGCGACGAACAGCACCAGCGACGCGATCGTCGCGGCGTTCAGGACGATGCGGAGGAGGCGTTTCATGCAACTGGAAGGGTACTCGCCTGACATCAAGAAGTCCGGCCGCCAGCTTATGCCTCGCGGTCTTTCGCGGAGGAGAGCCTATCAGCGCCGGTGCTCCGGCCACGTCGCGAGACTCACGGCCTAAGTCAACACAAGCCCCAAAACGCTGATATTGCCGGAGCGCACACTAGCGCCCCGACCACGGCGCACGCGAAAAAGGGAGATTGCCCTGCGAAACCCGGCGGTTTCCAGTCGAAACGGATTTTCATGTCCGACGAAGCTAGGTCGCGCGGAGGGCGACCCGATTCGCCGTCGACGTCCGCCGCGGCGGCCGACACGATGGGCACCATCTCGGCATCAACTGCATCCGCCGCGGTGTTTGCTCCTTGTTGCGTGAACATTGGCATTCGTTTGATGTTTGATGCTTGTGGCTTAAGCACCGCCTCCACTGACCGCCGGCTTCTCCTTCCCCTGCTGACTTCTCCCCTCCGCTCGCTACAATCCCCCGCCATGGTACGTCCTGAACGAACTGCCAGCGATGGCGGTTTTTGCTGTATCGAGCTTACGGGTGCAAGTCCCGTCGCGGTAAGCGCCGCAGCGCCGCGTAGCAGGCCCCGGGCGCGGGAAGAGATTCC
>JAQGHM010000313.1 GCA_028291615.1 Phycisphaerales bacterium
CCCGCGCGAAAGGTGAGCCTGAGCCCCCATCCGCTCAATCTCCTTGACAACGCGATCGATCGCCCCGTCAGCCGCGCCGTGGTTCATCACGATGATCAAGCCAAAACTCCTGCAAACCGCCGCGCCAGCCCGCCGGGCCACCGCAGGCGATAGAATGACCGTTAGTCCAAAGCCAATAGTGCTTTAGAACCATTCGCGCAGCACGCCGAATAGCGGAAAGTCCGCCATCTTAAGGAATAACCGCCTTAGAGACAAGGACCGCGGGACGTTTACGTGAATGCTGCCGGCATGGTCACCTGCGGTGACCCACGCAAACGTATCGACGCTCGATTCTCCCACCCAACCACACGGTCGAGCAAGATTCGGATCGATTCCGTTTGTTTCTACTTATGCATGATGGACTTGCATCAATGGGTCGATAGCAACTGGGGTGGACAGAGTTAAGGACCGCACCACTTCCGGGTCCAGTTAACCAGTTCCCCTCCTTTCTGTCCCGTCGTTCCAATCTTCACTACCCCCAGTCCCTACTGAGTCAAGCATCTCTTTTCCTCTTTCGGCTTGGGCTGCGCGCCTTCGGCCAGATCGGAGATGGTCTCGGTTCATTTACACGGAGTCTCTCATGAAGAATCGTACATCACGCCATCCGGCACGCAGCATCCGCTTTACGCATGACATCAACCGCGACGGCGCTCCAGCCCGTCCGTCTGTTGAGGCCCTCGAGTCCCGGCAGTTCCTCTCCGCCGTTTCGGCTTCGGTCGATCACGGAACCTTGAAGATCCAGGGCAACAGCACTGCCAACGTCTTCGTCGTCGATCAAACCGGCCTCAATGCTGACCAGGTCCGCATCTCCGGCGTCAACGGCACCACCGTCAACCGACACGCGGCTTCCGTCGTGCTCAGCGGCGTAACGCGCGGCGCCCTTATCAGCATGTCCAACGCCGACGATAGCGTCACCCTGCAAAACGCCAGCCTTCCCGGCAACGTGACGATCGACATCCACGGCGGCGCCAACATGCTCACGCTCGACAACGTCCAGGTCGCGGGAAACCTCAACGTTCAAAATGATTCAAAACACAGCGCCACCTTCCTCACCGATACCACCGTTGCAAGGAACCTGTCGATCGGAGACGGCAACGGCGGACAGAACGTCACCCTCGCAAACGTCGCCGTCGGACGCGAAACCCTGATCTACACCGGTGACCGCTCCACCGCCCTGACCATCGACGACTCCATCTTCGACGGCGTCGTTCGCATCGTCACCGGCGCCGGCGCAGACGCCGTCCAGATCGACTCCAACGGCGCCGCCCAAGGCCCGACCACCGTCTTCCACTCCCCCGTTTGGATCTCGCTCAGCTCGGGCAACGATACGCTCCAACTTGGCGTTCTTGGCGAAACCGGCAACCACGCCGAATTCTTCAGCAGGGTACATCTCCGCGGCGGCGCGGGTTACGACACCATCCGCAACTTCGACGCCAGCACGCACGACACGCGATCCTGGATCTCCCACTTCGAATCCAACACCCTGACCTCAGACACCATCGCCCCCACCGTCCTCGCGTCCGACCCCTCGGATACTGAAAGAGGCGTCGCTCGAAACAAAAAGATCACCGCAACCTTCAGCGAAGCCATGGACCCCGCGACCATCATTGCCGCCAACGTAACGGTGACGTCGCGCCTTTCCCGAAACAAACCCGCCCTTGCCGTCGCCGGCGTTGTGACCTACCTCGGCACGACGATGACCTTCACGCCCACCAACCCCCTCGCGGCGGATGCCACCTTCACCCTGACCATCACCACCGGAGCCCACGACGTGGCCGCCAACGCGCTGGCCAACGATTTCGTCTCCACGTTCACCACCGGGTCGAGCGCTGATGCCACCGCCCCCACAGTGACCGTCATCAACCCGACCAATCTCAAGACTAACGTCCCCATCAATAAGGTCGTCGGCGCTACCTTCAGCGAGTCGCTCGATGCGCTGACCGTCACCACCGCGACGTTCAAGTTGACCGGGCCAGGAAATACCCCCGTCACCGGCTCTGTGCTCTATAACGGCGCAAGCAAGACCGCGACCTTCACCCCGTCGAGCAATTTCGCCCCCAACACCACCTACACCGCCACGGTCATCAGCGGCGTCAATGGCGTCAAGGACCTCGCCGGCAACGCGCTGGCAACCGATAAGGTCTGGACCTTTACCACCGGAACGCAGATCGCTCAGGCGCCGATCAACCTCCGCCGCGCCGGCCCCTTCGCCGTGATGGCCACCGCTTCGATCAGTAGCACCGGCCCCACCCAGATCAACGGCGATGTCGGCCTGAACCCCGGAAGCGCCCAGGGAATCCCCCCGGCCCAGGTCCATGGCACGATCCACATTGACGATCAGGCGATCATCAATGCCCAGTCCGATCTGTTGGCCGCGTACAACGACGCCATAAGCCGATCCGTTACATCGGTAAGCCTCCCTGGCAACATGGGCGGCTTAACCTTCACGCCGGGCCTCTACACCAACTCCAGTTCGGTCCTCATCTCGGGCGCTGGCCCAGCCAACAACGTTACCCTCGACGCTCAGGGAGACCCCAACGCGATCTTCATCTTCAAGATGGGATCGACCCTCACCACCGGCCCCGGCGCTCAGGTGATCCTCGCCGGCGGTGCCAAGGCCGGCAATATCTTCTGGCAGGTCGGCACCTCCGCGACCCTCAACACCACCACGATCTTCAAAGGCAACATCCTTGCCTCAGTGACGATCACGGTCAACACCGGGTCCGTGGTGGAAGGCCGCCTCCTCGGCGGCTCAAACTCCAGCGGTTCGGTGACCATTAACGCAAGCACGGTAACCGTACCCGCCGCCTGAGCGGCGACGCTTTAGCACGGAAGCTATTGGCATGTCCGGGGCGCAGCGAGCAATCGCCGCGCCCCGGATTGTCGTTGGGGCAATACGAATCCCCCGCCGCAGGAGAAATCTCGTGAAATGGCGAACGTTATCACCCGCCCCCGCTGCGATCGTCGCGTGATTCGCCTTGTCCCTTGCACTGGTGAACGATACGATCCATCCACAATTCCCGTCGTCCGCGCAGAAGTTTTTCACACACAAACGCCAAATGGGTCATCGCATGAAAACCGCGCCATCCCACCTCGCGGGCATGCCTCGAATTCGCCCCGTCACCTGGCTAAGCGTCGCTCTATTCCTCCTCGCCGGATTCGTTCCAGCAACGACCTGTCCCGCGGCCCCAAGCATCTTCGACGACGACTGGGTGCCCGCCAAGCGAGATGTCCCCACTCGCCCGGCTGAGCCCACCCCAACGCCGCCACGCCCGCCCGATTCGACGCCGCCCGCTCCCCGCACCCCCGCCAAACCCGCCAAACCCATCGAACCCGTCCGACCGCCCACCCCCGATGCCCCGCCCGCGAAGTTCGTCCGCCACCCGGTTCCCGCCCCGTCCGACTTGGCGCGCTCGCGGGCCCAACTCCGCGATCTCTTCGCCCCCCAGATGGCCGATCGCACGATCACCGGCCGCAGGACCTTGGCCAGGACGCTCCTCGATGCCGTCGCCCACACCGCCGACAACCCGGTGGATCAATACGCGCTCCTTGGCGGCGCGATCAATGCCGCAAAAGACGGCGCGGATGTCCGCATCTGTTTCAAAGCCGCCGACCTCCTTGCCGCGACGTTCGAGGTCGATGGCCTGGCGACCAAGACGAAGGCGACCCTGACCATGCCCCTGCGCGCCGACTCCCCCATGAACACCACCGAGAACGCGCGGGCGGCGCTCGAACTGCTCGATACCCTCATCGCCGCAGAAGATTTCGTCTCGGCCACGAAACTATCCGCAATACTCAAGCCGATCGCCTCGACCGACCCGGCGGTTGCCGACCTGATCCAGCGGCGCACCAAGGACATCGAGATGCTTCGCGCACAACGCGACCGCGTGGCGCCGCACCTGGAAAAGCTGAAAACCATGCCCGACGACCCAGCCGCAAATCTCGTTGTCGGCACGTACTACTGTTTCACCAGGGGGGCATGGGCCCAGGGTTTGCCGATGCTCGCCAAGAGTTCCGACGCCGACCTCAAGAAACTGGCCCTTGAGGAACTATCCGGCTCGAAAACCCCAGCCGATGCCGAGCGACTCGGCGACGCCTGGTGGAAAGTCGGCGAACGCCAGGCGGAAACCATCCGCGTGAAAACCTGGCAGCACGCCGCCGCCTTCTACCGTCGCGCCCTCGACTCATCAACCGGACTTCGCAGGGTCCTGCTCGAAAAGCGCATTGCCCAGGCCCCACCGCCGGATGAACCCGGCAAGGTCAATTTGCTCGCCCTGTTTGACCCCGCGAAGGACACGCTGAGCGGGGTCGCCAAGTTGGAGAACGGCGCGCTCAGCGCCGGCTCATCCAAAAAACTCCGCATCGAATTCCCCTACAGCCCCCCACCGGAATACGATTATTCCGTCGTCCTGCGCGCCACCGATTCAGGCGAGTTCCTACAGATTCTCACGGCCGACGGCCATCCGTTCTCATGGCGCGTGGGCGCCTTCGACGGACAGTGGAGCTATTTCGAAGTGCTCGACGGCGGCAGGTACGGCCGCTTCGGCGACAAATTCGCCAAAAACAAATGGATGACCGCAGGCGAGCGCTACACCTGGACCGTCAAAGTCCGCCGCGACGGCGTCGAAGCATTTCTAAATGATAAACTGGCGACCAAGCACAAAACCGACTATCGCGACGTAAGCCTGCTGACCGAGCTCAAGCTAAGCCGACCCGATATCATCGGCCTGCAATGCGTACCCGAAGTCGAGATCGAATCCGCGACCATCACAGAAGTCACCGGCCAAGGCCATGTGCTTCGCGCTAAATAAGACACCCGCCGAAACAGCATCAACCGGGCTCCCAGGGATTATCAAACATCCCCCACGTTTAGCCGGCCCGCTCGCGGGCCGTGTCCAGAGGCATCCTCCGTCACAACACCCAACGTCTCCCCGCGCACCCCCCCGAACTCGAAAAATAAAAAAATCTTTCCCCATTCCCCGCCAAAAAAACAACATTCCACCCCCACTGCTGCGCCATCGAGGTCCCAGCCGCGCACCACCGCATGCAATAGGGAGGACAAATTATGCGCTTCGACAATCCATCCCGCCTCGCCCCGTCCCCGCGCCACTGCCACGCCGCGCCACAAAAACCCACACCGCGCCACAATCCCGCGCGCCGGCGCAAAACGAAGCCACCGCAACCTCTCCACTCCCGCCAACCGTCCCGTATAATCCCCCAAATGCCCGACCCCCTCGACCTCCCCATCCGCCCGCGCCGCCTTCGCCTCCGACCCGACGTCCGCGCCATGCTCCAGCAAGTCACCCTCCGCCGCAGCGACTTCATCGTGCCACTCTTCGTCACCGAAGGCTCAGGCGTCCGCAAGGAAGTCGCCTCCATGCCCGGCGTCTTCCAGATGTCCGTAGACGTCGCGTCGGCGTGGCTCGCGCGCCGCGCCGAAGAAGGCTTCAAATCCTACCTGGCATTCGGCGTCATTGAACGCGGCAAAAAAGATCCCGCCGGCTCTGCCGCCCTTGATGCCGACAACGTCGTCTGCCGCCTCCTCCGTGAGGTCAGCCGCCAGCAGATCCCCATGGCCGGCAACACCGATCTCTGCTTTTGCGAATACACCAGCCACGGCCATTGAGGCCCCCTCACCGCCGACGGCCAGACGGTGAAGAACGACGAAACCGTCGCCGCACTCGTCACCCAAGCCGTCAATCATGCCCGCGCCGGCGCAGCGATCATCGCTCCCAGCGGCATGATGGACGGCACGATCGCCGCCCTCCGCCGCGGCCTCGACGTCGCCGGATTTCCCGATGTCGCGCTCCTCGCCTACGCCGTCAAATACGCCAGCGCCTTCTACGGCCCCTTCCGCGACGCCGCCGACTCCGCCCCGACGCACGGTGATCGCAAGTCCTACCAGATGGACCCCGCGCGCGGCATCGACGAGGCCCTCCTCGAAGCCCGTCTCGACGTCGAACAAGGGGCCGACCTGCTCATGGTCAAACCCGCCGCCGCCTACCTCGACGTCATCGGGGCCTGCAAAAAGGCCTTCAACCTGCCGATGGTCGCCTATCAGGTAAGCGGCGAATACGCGATGATCGAAGCTGCCGCCCAACGAGGCTGGATTGACCGTGACCGCCTCCTGCTCGAATCGCTGATCGCGATCAAGCGCGCCGGGGCAGACCTCATCATCAGCTACTACGCCGAAGCGCTCGCCAGGCTATTACCGGCCTGAGCCGTCTTTCGCGCCGCCGCCGGAGCAGGCGGCGGTGGCGGGATCATCTCGCGGGCGCTAACGCCAGCGACCTTGTCGATCTCCAACCCTTTTTCCAGCGTGAGGTCAATCGTAGTGGCGGAAAGCGTGAATGGATCGCGGCTCTCGATCCGCTTGACCAGCGGATGGTAAGGCCGGTCCGGACGAAGCCCGACGGTGACGGCGTCGGTGCCATCCGTAAGCGTCACGCGCACGCCCGGGGGGAACGGAGGGATCATCGAGGGGACGATCTTCATGATCTCCGGATCAAGCCAGTCCGCGTAGCGGGTGCGCATCAGATGAAGGATCTCAATGTTCGGCCGCCGCTGCCCCTCCGCGCCCAGGGTCAGGCGATCATAGAGGTCGGCGATCGCGAGGATGCGCGCGAACACGTGAATTCGCTGCCCGGCGTTGCGCGGCTCCTCGCCGGGCTTGGCAGGACTGGTCGGAAAGCCGCTGCCGTCGTAGTGCTGATGGTGGTGGAGGACGGCGGCGGCGGCGGTGGCTTCCACACCGCCCTTGATCATGTCGTATCCGCGCTGAGGGTGGGTCGCCCATTCGTCGAGGTGTTCGAGCTCCTCCGGGATCGCGATGCGCGAGAACTTGCGCAGCTCCGGCGGAAGGCCGGCGGTGCCCACGTCGTGAAGCATCCCGGCAACCCCAAGGTTGATCACCTCTCGCGCATGCTCAGGCGACAGCCGCGCGCGCTGACGGATCAGGTACTGCTCGAGGCGGATACCGAGCATGAGCGACAGGTGCGCCACGGCCGTCGCGTGGGCGACGGCGCTGGCGCCGAGCTTGCCGCTCAACTGATCGATGTAGATCGCGTTCTGCCCCTGCTGCATGAGCGTGAGGACCAGCTCGCGCGTCGAAGCGTAGTAGTCAGGGAACGTGACCGTCGGCTGCGCGGTCTTCTGCACGGCGGCGATCGTGTCGCGGATCTGCGCATACACCTGCTGGCGCGCCGGACTGAGATTGGCGGCCATGTGCCGGTCGAGGTCCTCGAGCCCGGGATAGTCGACGTAAATCTGCTCGATCCCCATCTCGCGCAGGCGGCCGATGATCTCCGCTCGCAGGTCAAAGCCCGCGCGGAGCAGGTCCTGGTCGGGGTGCTCGGGGTGAGTTACCGTGACCGCGAGCTTCATGCCCGGGCACGCTTCGTCTAAGGTTACGATTAGCAAGGCTTCCTCCTCCTGGTCAGCTATGACATGCGATATGGAGTGAGGCGGTGCAATATGCGTTTTAAGCCGATAATGTAGGTCCAATGCGTCATTTGATTCTTGTGAAGCACGCCCGGCCGCAGATCGATCCGTCCATCAGTTCCGAAGAATGGGCGCTGGGGCCCGATGGCCGCGCGGGTGCCGCGCAATTGGTGGAGCGGTTGCGGCGTTACCAGTTTACGAAGCTGTTCTGCAGCTCGGAACCAAAGGCGGCGCAGACGGCGGAGGTTATCGGACAGGCGCTGGGCAGGCCGGTCGAGCAGGGCAATGACCTCTTCGAGCACGATCGCCGCGACGTGCCGCACATGGAGACGCGCGAGTTCATCTCGCTGGTGGCACTGCTGTTTAAGGAGCCGGACCGGCTGGTGCTGGGGAACGAGACGGCGGACGAGGCTTACCAGCGGTTCGCCGATGCGGTGGACGACTTGATCGAGAAGGAGCAGCAGGGGGACGTCGCGGTGGTGACGCATGGGACGGTGATCTCGCTCTTTGCCCAGCGGCGGGCGCGGCAGGAGCCGTTCGCGCTTTGGCGGCGGATGGGGTTGCCGTCGTTTATCGTGCTCGAGATTCCGAGTTGGCGGTTGGTGGAGGTGTGCGAGCGGGCCTGATGGCTACTTGGTGGGCTTGGTGGTTGGCGAGGGGCGGGTGGTGGCGGAGGGCTTGGTCGTCGGTGTCGGCATCGCCTGGGTGGTGGCCGGCGCGGTGGTGGTGGGGGCAGTGGCAGGGGGCTTGGGGAGCTCGGCCTTTTCGGCGACGGTTCCGATCAGCACGGGCTGGCGGATGGCTTCGAGTTGCTTGAGCTTGGCGTCGGCTAGGATCTTGTAGGTGTCGGCGGCGGGAGTGGACATGGCCTTGACGGCTTCGTACTGCTTCTTGGCCTCGTCCCAATTCGATTGGTTTTCGGCGACGGCGGCCAGGCCGAAGCGGGCTGTGATGTTCGACAGGATGTCGTCGGGGTATTCGGTGATGACCTGTTGATACGCGGATTGCGCGTCTTTGAGCAGGTCGGCGCGATCCTTGTCGGGTTTGAGAGAGGGCTGGGTGGTGGCGGCGGGGAGGTCGGGGTAGTTGGCCAGCGCCCAGGAGTAGTCGCCGAGGGCGACGGTGGCGGCGGCGAGGACGCTCTTGTCGGTGGCTTTGTCGCGGATTTCCTGGAGGAGCTTGCGGACGCTGTCGACCTCGGCGGGGCGGACGGAGGGGCGGCCGTCGTCGAAAACCCTGATGTGGTTCAGGCGATCGATCTGGTTGCGGGCGTAGGCGAGGTCGTCGCGGACCTTGGCCTGGGTAGCGCCTGTGTTGCCCATCCGCTGCATGATCAGGACGATGGCGAGAATGACGATGACCAAGCCAAGGATGACGCGGCCGCCGTACTCGCGGGCGTAGTCCTGAAAGGTCAGGAGGGACTTGGCGAGGTCGTTGGTCTTGAGGTCGTGGCGGTGTTCAGATTTCATTAGAGCGGGGGAGTGTAATGCGGGGTTGGGAGGGGGGCAAGGGAAAGGGGGGATGTCCTTCGACTGGCTGCGCTCGCTCAGGGCGGGCGGGGTGGTTGTGGCGGAGCCAGGCGCTGGCGGGGATCGGGTGGCCGGTCACTTGAGATTCAATTTTTCGAAAATCGGTGTGAGCAGCTCGATCCATTTTGCGTAACCCGGGCTGGCCAGGTGGAGTTTGTCGGGGGCGAAGCATTCGAGTTTGGGGGAACCGTCTTCGTTGGCGGTGGCGGCGAAGAGGTCGCAGAAGTAGGTGTTCTTGCGCTCGGACGCGATCTTGCGAATGCCTTGATTCATGGCTGTGCGATCGCCGGCCTTGATCGGGGCCTTGGGGTTGGCGCTGGGTGGAATCGTGCAGAGCACTACCGGTATCCCTGGGCGCTCCTTGTCGGCGAGGGCCAGCGTGTCAGCCAGGTTCGAGAGCATGTCGGCTGGCCTGCCCATGGCGGTCAGGTCGTTGTTGCCGATGCAGATGACGAGGGCCTTTGGGTTCAGGTCGAGCACATCTTCCTTGACACGGAACAACACGCCGCGGCTGACATCCCCGCCGAGGCCGCGGTTGGCCACTTTGAGTTTGGGGAAGTCCCTGGCCAGGGTCTTCCATCCGCCGGTGAGGGAATCGCCAACGAACACGATCGCGCCCTGATCGCTGTTGCGCTGCTTCCAGAACGCATTGCGTTCCCCCACCATGAAGTCGAATTTGCGGATTACGCCCCTGCCTGGCCAGTCTTGGTCCTTCTGGGGAAAGGGAGTCGGTCCCGCGGCGGCATCGTCGGCGCTTGCGACGTTGATGCCTGACAGCGCTACCGCGAAGAGGGCCGCGAACATCATCAACCACTTTGCACTCTTCATATCAAGACCTTTTTGGAATCGGTGGGTCTGGCGCGCTCGTCCGCGCCGGAGTCGGCTTGTGCTTCCATATGCGGAGAGGGTTGGCGACGCAAGCGGCAACGGATCATCCGCCAATCCACGTAAAAACAGGGGCGGGGGGCAGGCGAAGGGGATGCGCGGGGCGACGTGATTTCGTGAAAACGGATGTGAGGGAGGTCATAATGGGGGGTGTGTGGAGTTGGCGGGTTTCTTGACACATGTGAGTGGCTGTTTTTATCATCTGTTTCGACCACGAATTGCCGACATCATTGTTCCGTCACCTTTGGAGGTCTGCACCATGCGACTGCCGCGCGTCCTGTCTGCTGTCGTAATTTCCGCCGCGATGGCCACGCCGTTGGTTTCGACCTCTCGCTTGTGGGCCGATGCTCCCGCCGATGCTGGCATTAAACCTGCGCCCAAGCCCGCCGCTCCGGCGCCTGCTGATGCGCCTCCGGCTCCCGCGCCGGTTGCCCCCCCGGCACCTGCGCCGGTGGCTCCCGTTGTGCCCGCGCCTGGCGCGCCGGCCAGCCCGGATGCACCGCCAGCGCTTACGCCGATCCCGGCGGCCAATCCGTTGACGATGTCGGTTGAGAATTTCTGGCACTACGCCAAGATCGCCAAGTATGACCTGGCGAGCGCTGAGGGTCAGAAGATCCTGGCCTCGGGCGCAAGCGCGGCGGATATCCTGCAGGCGTTTCAGGCGGTCACGTCCGAGCGCAAGGACGAGTTGTTCGACACGCTCTTCAAGTGGTTGAACGTCGAGCCGATGAAGGATGTCAGCGAGAAGCTGATCGCGAAGCTGAAGGAGGGGCAGACGGGGATGTTCACCGATCCGAAGTGGATCATGGACCAGGTGGGACGCCTGAGCGTCAACGAGCGCGCGTTTGAAGGGGCGCTGGCGAACCTTCGCAATGCGGGTGAGTTTGCGGCGCCGATCATGATCGACGTGCTTCGGGACCCGGGCAAGAAGGCGTGGCACAGCCAGACCCGCCGCGGCCTGGTGCGGCTGGGGCGGCAGGTGCTCAACCCGCTGGTGGCGGTGCTGGAGAGCAAGGATCACGGGACGCTGATCACGGTGATGGGGATCCTGGGTGAGATCGGATACGACGCGGCTTCGCCTTACATCGCGCGGGTCTATGCGAGCAAAGACAACGGCATGGAGGAAGTGAAGGCCGCTGCCGCACGGGCCTTGACACATCTGGCGACGGACCCGCAGTCGAAGCCGGCGGACCTGTTTAATGACCTGGCGGAGAAGTTTTATTACATGAACGCGGCGATCGCGCCGGACCCGCGCTACCCGGACGCGCACGTCTGGTACTGGGACGAGACCAAGGGGCTGATGAACAAGGACGTGCCGCCGCAGATCTTCAGCGACATCATGTCGATGCGCTGCTCGGAGTATGCGCTCAAGCTCGACCCAAGCCGGGCCGATTCGGTCAGCTTGTGGCTGGCGGCGAACAACAAGCGCGAGGCGGAGCTTCCCGAGGGGAAGACCGATGCGACGCACGAAGGGCCGGACGCGCACTTTTATAACGTGGCGCTGGGGACGCAGTATTGCAACGCGGTGCTGTCGCGGGCGCTGCACGATCGCTCGGCGCCGGTGGCGCTGAAGGTGGTCAAGTCGCTGCAGGAGATCGTCGGGCAGAGCAACCTGTTCCAGGGGCCGGCGAATGCGGATGACAAGCAGCCGATCGTGAGCGCGTTGCAGTTCCCGGATCGACTGGTGCGGTTTGAGTCGGCGATCGCAATTGGATCAGCTTTCCCGCAGCAGCCGTTCGCGGGGCAGGAACTGGTCGTGCCGACGCTGGCCGAAGCGATCGGAAATACGGGCAAGCCGAACGTGGTGATCGTTGCACCGGACGTGAACGCGGCGAACGCGATCAAGGAATCGTTGAAGGACGCGGTGCGAGCGGACACGGGGAGCGACGCGCAGAGCGCGACGGCGGCTGCGGGACGTTTGCCGAGCGTGGACGTTTTGGTGGTCGATTCGCGCGGGGGCAAAGATACCGATGCGGTGCTAATGAGCCCGCGCGGGAAGGGCGTGGCGAAGGTCGTGATTGTCGAGACCAAGGCGTCGCCTTACGTGGCGGCGGAGATGGACAATCAGCTTGTGAACACGCTGGTCGCGGGGGCGCCGGGGACTGCTCCCGACGCCGCGGCGCTGACTGCCGCGATCACCAAGGCGCTGGGCCGAGCCGGTTCGGCGGCGATGGATCCGAAGGTTTCGGAGACTTACGCCCAACGCGCGGCGTCGCTACTGGAGAAACTGGCGATCAGTCATGGTCAGGTGCTGGACATCAATGCGGCTGCCCCGGCGCTCATGCGGGCTCTGGAAGACCCGCGCGTCGAGATCGCCAAGAGCTCGGCGAACGTGCTGGCGATGATCAACAGCAAGGAAGCGCAGGCGGCGATCGCGGCCAAGGCGCTGGACGAGAAGACGGCTGACGATTTGAAGATCGCGACGTTCAAGGCGCTGGCGATGAGCGCCAAGGCGTCGGGGAATCAACTCGATGCGAACACGACCGACGCATTGCAGAAGGCGGTCGAGACGAGCGCGAACCTGCCGGTGAAGGCGGCGGCGGCTGAGGCGCAGGGTGCGTTGAACCTGCCCGCGGATCGCGCGAAAAACCTGATTATAAATCAGTCGCAGGTTGGGAAATAGTCGATCGGCCAACCTGACTTGGAATATGTGCCCCCGATCGTAAGATCGGGGGCTTTTCTATTTGTGAAATCGCGAGGTGATCATTGCGCGCAAATCACCTTTCAGTGGAACACTCCCGCCGGGTCGAGTACGCTGCCTCTGCATCGCTGGCCGCCCGCTCGGAAGGACTCACTCCCCATGGACCGCGACTCCTCCCTTAACGTCAACACGCCCGGCTATGAGCTCACGCTGCTGCGTGCGCTGGCCCGGCAGTTTCCCAATGTTGATTCTGCGATGGCTGAGATCGCGCGGCTCTCGGCGATCCTCACGCTCCCCAAGGGGACCGTGCACGTCATCAGCGACATTCATGGTGAGGACAAGAAGCTCCGCCACGTGATCAACAATGCGTCGGGGACGCTGCGGCCGCTGATCGAGCGGCTGTTCGCGGCGAAGATGGAGCCGAAGCATTTCCAGGAATTTCTCACGCTCATTTTTTATCCCGCCGAGGTGACCGAGCATCTGGAGCATTCGCTGACCGATCCGGCCGCATTACGCGAGTTTGCGGTGCGGACGCTGCGGCATCAGTTTGATTTGATCCGCACGCTGGCCGCCCGTTACAGCCTCAAGCGGGCGATGGAAGTTTTTCCGCCGGAGTACAAGGAGCTGATCTCCGAGATGCTCCACGAGCCGACGACCGACCGCCGCAAGGAGTTCGTCGAGGCGATCGTCGATGAGCTGCTCCGGCGCGGCCGGGTGCTGCATCTCGTGCACATCATCGGGCGACTGGTGCGCAACCTGGCGATTTATGAGCTGATTATCGGCGGCGACTGCTGGGATCGCGGGCCGCGCGGGGATCGCGTCGTCGATTACCTTCGCCAGCAGCCCAACGTGTCGATCATCTGGGGGAATCATGATGCGTCCTGGCTGGGCGCGGGCCTCGGTCACGAAGCGCTAATCTGCAATGTGCTGCGCGTCTCGCTTCGCTATCGCCGTCTCGCGCAGATCGACGAGGGGTACAGCATCCCGTTCACGCCGCTGGAATATCTCGCCGGCACCGTCTACGCCAACGACTCCGCCACGCATTTCATGCCCAAGGAAGAGGGGATGCGGCCGATGGTGCTCGTCGCCCGCATGCAGAAGGCCGCCGCGATCATGCAGTTCAAGCTGGAAGGGCAGATGATCGCCCGCAACCCGCAATGGGAGATGGAGCACCGCCGCCTGCTGCATCGCATCAACTTCACCGCCGGCACCATCGAGATCGACGGCGAACACTACGCGCTGCGCGACACGCACTTTCCCACGATCGACCCGAAGGACCCTTACGCCCTCTCGACCGAAGAACGGGCCTGCCTCGACCGCCTGCGGCACTCGTTCCTCAACAGCCAGAAACTCTGGGAGCACCTCAAGTACATCGTCCGCCAGGGGTCGATGTACCTCGATCGCGACGATCACCTGATCTTCCACGGCTGCGTGCCGTGCGACGAGTTCGGAGGGTTTCTTGCGCTGGAGGTGGATGGCAAGCCCGTCGCCGGGCGGGCGATGTTTGATGCGATCGACAAGGTCGTCCTCCGCGCCGTAGATAAGCGCGACCTCAAGGACCTCGACTTCCTTTGGTACCTTTGGAGCGGCCCGCGCTCGCCGCTCTTCGGCAAGGATCGCATCGCCACCCTGGAGCGCGACTTCATCGCCGACAAGGAACCTCACGAGGAAAAGAAAGATCCGTACTTTGCGCTTATCCACGAGAAAGAATTCTGCGAGAAGGTGCTGCGCGAGTTCGGCGTCGATCCCGACCGCGGCCTGATCGTCAATGGACACGTCCCGGTCAAAATCGAAAAAGGCGAATCCCCACTCAAGCGCAGCGGCAAGGCGATCACCATCGACGGCGCATTCTCCGAAGCGTACGGCGACCACGGCTATACCCTGGTCCTTGAAGCCGATCGCACCCTTCTCGCCCGACACCACCACTTTGAATCCGTAGATGCCGCCGTCCGCGAAGGCGTAGACATCGTTCCCAGCGTCACGCTCATCCGCGAGTGGGGCGCGGCCAGAAAAATCGCCGACACCGAGCGCGGCAAGGAAATGCGGCATACGATGCAGATGCTGGAACGTCTGGCAGAAGCGTACAGAAACAACGATCTCCGCCAGCGCGACAAGTATTCGTAGGGCGGGCTCGGGCCCCACCACTCCATCCATTCGCGCGCTCCCCGCCAAGGGCTAAGATACTCCCAGCCAATGAACTCCCTCCAAGGCCATCTCCTCGTCGCCGCCCCCACGCTGGTTGATCCTAACTTTTTTCACGCCGTCGTACTCCTCGTCCAGCACAACGACGACGGCGCCTTGGGCCTGGTCCTCAACCGCCCCCTGCAGACCACCATCCGCGACATGTGGGAACAGGTCGCCGAAGGGGAGTGCGCCATCGACGGCCCGCTCCACCAGGGCGGCCCCTGCGAAGGCCCCCTCATGGTCATCCACCGCGACAAGTCCGCCGCCGATATCAAGGTCAGCAACGGCGTCTACTTCTGCACCAACCGCGAGCGCATCGAAACCCTCATCAACAAACGGCAAGGCAAAGCAGCAGCAGGGGGGACGAACGACATGAAATTCTTCGTCGGCTACGCCGGCTGGACCGCCGGCCAACTCGAAGCCGAACTCGCCGAATCGAGTTGGCTCACCATCGATGCCAACCCCAAGGCCGTCTTCGAAGGGGACGAACACCTCTGGACCGACCTCACCAGAGCCATCGCCCGCACCGACGCCACCATCCTCGTAGACCCCAAACGCATCCCCGAAGATCCGAGTGTAAATTGACTGCCACCGCGGTGGGGCGGACATTCTTGTCGGCCTTGGGTCTTTGGTAATGCAACCCCATAACTAGCAACTAACAATCAGTAACCAGCGACTTCCTTCATGCGCCTCTTCACCGCCATCCAACTCCCCGCGCCCACCCACGCTCACCTCACCGGCGTAATCGAAACGCTGCGCACCCACCCCCGCCTAAAAGAAACCGCCTCCTTCAACACGCCCCAAACCCTCCACATCACCCTCAAGTTCATCGGAGAAGTCGAAGACGATATCGTCCCCTTGCTCGTCACTTCCCTCCGCACGCTGATCATTCCCCCCATGCCCTTCAACATCGACCGCTTCCTCGTCCTCCCTGGCAACGGTCCCGCGCGCGTCCTGGCCGCCAACGTCACCCGCAACCTCGACCCCATCACCAACCTCTTTCACCAGATCGAATCCGCCTGCCAACCCCTGGGCGTCTCCCGCGAAGGCCGCGAGTACAAACCCCACGTCACCCTCGCCCGCTTCCGCCGCCCCACCAACAGCGTCACCGCGCGAAACCTGATCCGAATGATCGACCCCGCGCTGCTTCCCGCCCCGTCCTTCACCGCGACCAGCTTCACCCTCTACCAAAGTCACCTCGACCCCACCGGTGCTATTCACACGCCTGTCGCGACGTTTGCGGGCGGCGTGTAACTGCTCTCGCACGGTCGGCCCCCCGCTTCGCAAGTTCAATCGGCGATCGACCACTCCAAAAACGGCGCAGACACCCGGGTAATCTCATCGTGCGACGACGCCGTACCTGCCGCGTCGTCCGGTTCCCCAACGGCCTTGAACTCCACGTTCACCTTGATGTACGGACACTCCCGAAACGCGAACCGCCGCGCCGTCCGCGTGGAAAGGCCGCCCTCTTCGCTGACCACCTTCAGCAGTTCCGCGCGGCTCATCCCCGGCTTCAACTTCTGCATTTCGCGCATCGCCCCGGCGATCCACCCCACGTGATCGGCTGGCGCTGCCCGAGTCGCCTCCCTCACCGCCTCCGCTGGATCCGTCTGTCCCACCACCGCTGAATAGCGCCCGTCCGCCTCGCGCTTCAGGAACAACAAATACGTCTTCTTGCCATCCGGATCGAACGCCACCAGCTCCGCCGCGCCGCGTGACGCCACCTCCGCCTTCACTTCCCGCAAATGATAAAACACCAACCGCGCCTGCTCGATCTTCCCCTTCAGCACCGCCGAAATTTCAAACGTCGTCTCCATCTCGACCGCCCCCACCGAATCGTTTCCCCGCTTGATATTGGGAACCGTGGTCTGAATCCCAGTGTCGCGCACCTCAATCGCCTTGGCCATCACGATCAAATCCGACCGATCCGCAATCCGCTGCTCCGACCAAGCCTCGCGAATCCGCGCTGGCGCCTGCTTGTCACCAGCACCCAGAACGCACAGGATCGAAAGCACCAACCAGCGACGTTGACTCATAGGGGACCTCGCGATGTTGGCTACTCTGACGTCGCTCGCCCGTGCAAAGTTTCACGGCATCCACCAACCTAATCCCCAAACCGTGTCAGATTATTTCCACCTGCAGCACGGCGCGGCACTCCGCCGGCCTCTGCTCATTCCACAGGCGTCCAACGTCGCCACAACCCGCGTTTCCCACACGAGAACCATCGGGTTCGGAGTGGCCCCTTATTTGCTTTCCCGCCAGGTGAAGCCATTGCCGCGTACGTTCCGGGAGAGATTGCGCATGATTGTGAGAAAACGGTTCGCGACCACATTAGTTTTGTTTTATATAATTGCGTCGCAAGCTACATTCGGCGCTACGCCGAATGTAGTCGAATTGACGGCCGACAAGATCGAGGTCGACTTGGCGACCTCGAAGTACACCGCGCAGCAACTGGTTCAAGCCTACTTGGACCGAATTAACCAGTACAACCCCTCCTACAACGCGTTCACATATCTCAACCCTTCCGTCCTGTCCGATGCCGCCGCGATCGATGCGCAATTGGCGGCAAACGGTGGCGTGATCCCGGCGAACAAGCCCCTCTTCGGCGTGCCCATCGTCATTAAAGATTCGATGAACGTCGCCGGCGTCCGCACGACCGGTGGATACAGCGGCTTCACCCAGGAAAACGGCGGGGTGGATATGATCCCCCTCGCCGACGCGCCGATCGTCGCCCGCCTCAGGGACGCCGGCGCGATCATCCTCGGAAAGACCAACCTGCCGCAGTTTGCACGCAGCGGCGCCAGCGCCAACACCAGTTACCTCGGGCCGACATACAACTCCTTCAACCGCAACATCGTCCCCGGCGGCAGCAGTTCGGGCACCGCGACCGCCACCAGCGCCAGCTTCGCCACCATGGGCACCGCCGAAGAGACCGGCGGCTCCATTCAGAACCCCGCTGGCGCGCAAGCGCTGGTCGGCGTCAAGACGACGTTTGGCCTCGTGCCGACCAGTGGCGGTATCCCGCTCAACGGGGCGACGCGCGATGTCTTCGGCACCAACGCCAAGAGCGTTAAGGACGCCGCGCGCATGCTGAGCGTCATCGCGGGCGCAGATCCTTCCGATCCCAACACCGCCGGGTCCACCGTTGCCAGCGGTCACATTCCCGCCAGCGGGTACCTCGCCGGGCTTAGCACCACCTCGCTTGTCGGCAAGCGGTTCGGGCTCTTCACCTCGGCCTTCAAGAATGTCAGCCTCTCCACCGACGCCAACAATCTCTACCAGGCGGCCGTCACCAAGCTGACGTCCCTGGGCGCAACGGTCATCACTGATCCCTTCTCCGATCCCGCGCTGGCCAAACCGTTCAACACGCTGGCCGCCACGTTCAGTCAGTACAGCGGATCGAACGAACCGTATGACATCCAGCAATGGTTCAAGACCATGGACCCGAGCAAGTCGCCCACGTCGCTGCAGGCGTTCAAGACGCGCACCGGCTTGGACCTCATGCAGCAGAGCGGCCCACTGCTTGGGTCGTTCGCACCCACCGCCCCCAACACTGACGCCGGCCCCGGCCTCGCCAATGCCGCGGCCAATCCCGATACCAACCAGACCGCGTTCATCCAGAAGTTCATGGATGGCCGCGCGACGATGCTGGCGGAGTTCCGTCAGGTCATGTCCGACAATTCCCTCGACGGTTTCTTCTTCCCCGAGCAGTCCGCCGAGCCCGGCGTCCTGCCGACCGGGACCGCCACCGGCACCTATTCCAACACTACGGTCTCCGAGATCAACTTGCTGGGCACGCCCCAGGTCAATCTGCCCGGCGGTTACTACCCCGACGGAACTCCCTTCAGCGTCGCATTCCTGGGCGACACGTTCACCGAAGGGTCGCTGTTGAACTACGCCTATGCCTTCGAACAGGCGACGCTCTACCGCACCGCCCCGACTCTGGTTCCCGAACCCGGCGCGCTGGCACTGATCGGGGCAGGCGCATTCGCCTTCACGACCCGCCGCCGCCGCCGGGCCGCCTGATCCGTACTTAGTTGCGGCTCTCGCCGTTTCGCCAATAACTCCCTCACATGGGCCCGCCGCTTGCGGCGGGTCTTTTTCAATCACAGCGGGTAATCGGATCCGCACGTCATGCCAACACGTCGTTGATCGTTCGCCGCGAGCGTAACACCTAGGCACTCCTTGAAACGCTCGAAGCGGTACCGCCGCCCAGGACGATCTTGCCGTCGGCAGTGACGGCCATGCCGACCACGTCAAATGCCACGGACAATTCCCCGTTGCCGCCAAACGAACGATCGCGCGTAAGAAGTCCCGCCCTTACCATTGACTGACTTAGCCCCCGCCTCAAGTTCTTTCCAACCCCACGCTACTTCTTTCCCCCCAGCTTCACCGAAACCCCTTCCTGCTCCCACTGTTCCACCAGCCGATGCAGGTCCTTCACCGTCAGGTTCAGTTCCGCCGACGTATCGCTCAGCGCCTCGTACAGCCGCGGATCGTTCACGAACTTGCCGATGCTCCCCTCCCCCTTGTCGATCTTGTTTGCCATCGACTGAAACCGATCCAGCACGCCCGCGACCTGATCCAGCCGCCCGCCCACCTGCTTCGACAGCTCGTCGATGCGCGTCCCCGCCTTCACGATCGTCGCGTCGGCGCTGGCGTTGGTCTTCTGCAGGTCGATCGACAGCTTCTCCAGGTTCTTCGCGATGGCCTTCGAGTTTTCCGAAACCGCCTTGAAATTCGCCAGCGTCTCCTTCAGGTCGCCGCGCATCTGCCCATCCGCCAGAAGCTTTCGTAGCTCATCCGACGTATCGCCAATTTTCGCGACAGTCTTCTGCGTCGTCTCGATCGTCGTCGAGAGCTTGGTGACGATCTGCGAGTTGTTCCAGTCGCCGACCGTCGTCTGTAGGCGCCGCGATAGCTCGGTGAGTTGCTTCGCCAGCTCCGCGAACTCGCGCGGCAGCAGGTTGCTCCCGCCGATGCGGGTCTGCACCGTCGCATTGTCCGCCAGCCGCCCCTGCGGCACGCCGCCGACCGGCTCGAGCGTGAGCGACGCGTTCCCGCCGATCAACTGCGAGCGAATGATCCCTTCCACGTTCCCCGGGATCGGCCGATTTTTCTCCAGCGTCCCGCGGATCAACACCCCCGGCTGATCAGCCTGAAGGTCAACCGACCTCACCTGCCCGACGTTCACCCCTAGGTAAAGGATCGGGGACCCATTGGTGATCCCCTCCGCACTGTCGGCCACGAAAAGGATCTTCGCCTGCGCCGGCCGGAACAACCGCACCGGCGCCTCGCCAAACAGCAGGACCATGACCGCGAGAAGAACTAGTGCGACGATCATCGTTGCCCCGACGGCAATATTTTTGCGATAACTGGCCATGTTTGCCCCGCCCTTGTATTCGCCCCCGACAGGTGATGCAAGCCAGCGCGAGTCGCCGTAACATATTCCAGCGCGAGGCCTTGCACCCATGGACCGCCAGAAGAAAACTTCCGCAATGACCCTGTACCGCTGGGCGGTGGCGTTGCTCGCCTGCTCGCCAGCGCTCGCCATCGCCGAGCCGGAGCTCAAAACCTACGAGACGAAGTATTACGTCATCCACACCGATCTCCCCCCCGCCGAGGCGCGCGAGGCGCAGGTGCGAATGACGCGCATGGCCGAGGAATACCAGTCGCGCACCGCAGGCTTCGCCGGCCAGATCAAAGACCGCTTGCCGTTCTACCTCTACAAGGACCCCGCAGATTACGCGCGGGCAGGGGGGGTGGAGAACTCCGCCGGCATCTTCGACGGCGAGCGCCTGGTCGGACTCACCCTCCGCCGCGCCGACGGCCTGATTTCCCTGGCCGCCTGGCACGTCGTGCAGCATGAAGGCTTCCACCAGTTCGCCCACGCCGTCATCGGCGGCGAGCTCCCCATGTGGGCCGACGAAGGACTCGCCGAATACTTCGGCGAAGGCCTCTTTACCGGCGACGGATTCGTCACCGGCCTGATCCCGCAAGACCGCTTCACCCGCGTGCAGAAGATGTTCACCGAAGCCCGCGACAAACCCCTCGCCGAACTCCTAGCCATCACCCGCGAGCAATGGAACGCCAAGGTGGAGATGCAGAACTACGATCAGGCATGGTCCTTCGTCCACTTCCTAGCCCACGGCGAGGACGGCCGATTCCAGAAATCCTTCGCCAACTTCATGCACGACGTCGCCGCGGGAGCCGACCGGGAAAAAACCTACAACCGCTACCTCAAGGTGATCCCAAACATCGAGACGCGCTGGCGCAACTGGTGGCTGCACCTTCCCGACTATCCGACGGCCGACGGTTACGCGCGCGCGACGCTCGGCATGCTCACGAGCTTCCTCGCCCGGGCACACGCGCGAGGCCAGGCGTTCGCGGATTTCGACGCCTTCGCCAAGACCAAGCCCGACGAACTCCAGCAGCCCCAGGACGATTGGCTGCCGCCAACCTTATTCGCGGTCGCGGTGGTTGAGGCGAACCGCATGCGGCAGGCGGGCGAGCCGGTGGTGCTGGTGAAATCACCGCAGCGGCCGCCGTCAATCGTCATGACATTGAATGACGGCACCAAGCTCGCCGGCAGGTTCGACCTGACAAAGGAAGGGCGCATCGGAAATGTGCGGGTCGAGGTAATCGCTCCCGCGGTACACGAACGATCCGCCGTGAAGGGAGCGAAACAATGAAGCGCTCAGTCCTTCGTTGTGCTTTCCGTTACTTCCTCTTCGTCGTCCGCTGATTCCTCGGCGTTGTCCAGCGCCGCCAGCTCGCTGTCCGTGGCCTCCCCCCTGACGAAATCGCGGACGATCTTGATCTCGGTCGTCTGGATCTCGGCGGGCGTGCCGTCGAAGATAATCTTCCCCTCATGTAGCATCACGATGCGGTCCGCGATCTTAAAAGCGCTCTGCATGTCATGCGTGACGGTGATGCTGGTGACCTTGAGCTCTCGCTGCAGCTTGATGATGAGCTGATTGATCACGTCGGATCGCACCGGGTCGAGCCCCGTGGTCGGCTCGTCGTAGAGGATGACTTCGGGATCGAGCGCGATCGCGCGAGCCAAGGCAACGCGCTTCCGCTGCCCTCCCGACAATTGTGCCGGCATCTTCCGCTCGAAGTGCGGCAGGCCGACCATCTCCAGCTTTTGCGCGACGACCTGCCGGATCTCCGCCGCCGACTTCCGCGTGTGCTCCACCAGCGGAAACGCGATGTTGTCGCAGACATCCAGCGAGTCGAACAACGCCCCCCCTTGGAAGAGGAACCCGAATCGCTTCCGAACGTCCATCAGGTCCGTCTCGGGCATCTGGTCCACCCGGTTGCCATCGAACCAGATCTCCCCACCATCCGGCCGCAGCAGCCCGACGATATGCTTGAGCAGCACGCTCTTCCCCGTCCCGCTAGCCCCGATAATGACCAAGCTCTGCCCCGCCTCGATGTTCAAATCCAACTCCTTGAGCACCACAAGGTGACCAAAGGCTTTGGAGAGGTGTTTGAGCTCGATCAAGGACATGGGAAGAGGAAATGAAACATGAAGACGTGAAACATGAAGAAATCAGGCGGAGCCGCTTACGCGGCGATTGTTTCGCCGCTCGGTCGCAACCATCGTTAATGTCAGGCGGATGATCTGTGTGCAAAGGGATAGACGGTTCTGAACAACCTCCGGTTGTAGTGACGTTCGGGCCTTGTAATACCAGTCGCGTGATTCCCGGGCGGAACCCAATGCATACTCGTAATAAATCGCACGTCCCTTCCCGGTGTTTCTCGAATACCCTTCAGCGATACAGGCGCTGATCTTCGCGGTAGCGCGTCCTAACTGGTCAGCGACGAAACGCATTCGCGGTTGGGCAATCAACGAATTGGAATCGAGCCAGCCGACGTCGCCGAGATACAGCGATAAACGATACGCTTCAATCAACCAAAGTGTATCCCCCTTGAGGAGCACTGGAACGCATAGTTCCCACTCCGCAAACGACAAAGCGCCGGCAGCCACATCCCCCTCTTCATGTTTCACGTCTTCATGTTTCACGTGTTCAGAAAATGCTCCGAATGCCGTAGAGCGAGACGTACCAATCCTTGGCGACTTTCGCGAAGAAAAAGTTCAACACGATGATCGCGATGAAGCTGGTCACAAAGCTTTCCGTGCAGGCGCGGCCCACCCCTTGCGCCCCCGCGCCGCAGGTGAAACCCTTGTAACAACTGATCAGCCCGATCGCTGCGCCGAAGAACGTCGCCTTCACCAGCCCTTCAAAGATCTGCCAGTTGTCCACCGCCGCTGCGGAGTAGCGCCAGTACGGGTCTTCAGGGATTCCGAGCGATTTGACCGACACCAGCCAGCCGCCGATCACGCCGAGCATGTCGCTGTAGATCGTCAGGATCGGCAGCAGGACGATGCAGGCGAGAAATCGCGGCACGACCAGCACGCGGATCGGGTCCGCCCCCATCACGCGCAGCGCGTCGAGCTGCTCGGTCACGTTCATCGTCCCCAGCTCAGCGGTCAGCGCGCCGCCGACGCGCCCGGCGAGCATGACCGCCGCCAGCACCGGGCCGATCTGCTTGACGACGCTGACGTTGATGATGCCCCCCAGGCGATTCTCCTGACCGATCGAGCGGAACTGCGTGTACGCCTCGATCGCCAGCACCATCCCGATGAATGCGCCGGTGATGCCGATGACCGGCACGCTCTTGAATCCCACCTCGTACATCTGCGGCAGCACCAGCCGCATGTTCTTCCAACGAAGCGAGCCCCGCCCCAGCCAGGAGAACGTCCGCCCGACGAAGTTCCAGAACTCGCCGAAGGCGGCGAGCAGGTTCAGCGTGTTTCGACCCAGTTTTTCCGCGGCTCGCATCGGCATGAGCGCGGGATGATACGGCCCTCGCTAACATCTGGCAAACGGGTAATAAGAGCGCGATGCCACGCAAATTCTGCGCATCTGACGCTTGCAACTGATCCGTTTCGCGGTAGTTTGATCCGCAAATGGAGTTCGTCCGCACCCTTAGCTGCATGGAGGTAGCTATGTCTACACTGCTATCAATGTTGAGTCGGAGTTCGGCTGCCAGAGTCCTGGCTGTCCTAGGGTTGTCGCTCGCCCTGACCGGTTGCTCGGACATGCTGACTTACGCGCAGCGCAACCGGGACGTGGGGATGGATGCCTACCGCGAGGCGGACTATCCCAAGGCCGCCGGCGCGTTTCGATCGGCCTTGCGGCAGGATCCGCGCGACTACCTGTCGCATTACTACCTCGGCCTGTCGTCGCTTCAGTTGAAGAACTACCAGCAGGCGCTGGTGGCCTTCCGCTCCTGCCTTGAGACGCAGAACGTCACGCTGGCGGGTCAGGAAGATAACGGCACGCGCATCAAGGCGCTGGATGGCCTGGCGCAGGCGATTGTGAAATCAGACGACAGCGATCAGGAAGTCAACCGGGTCGAGCAGACCGCGCGGGGGGCCAAGGGATACCTGGCGGCCCGGGAATTCTTCGTCCTGGCGAAGGTCTATCGCTACCGGATGCTGCCGGACATGGCGCTGGACTATTACAACCGCGCCACGCTGGATGATCCGAAGAGCTTCCACTACGCCAAGGAATACGCGCTCTACTGCGAGCAACTGCAACAGACGGCCCGGGCACAGGAAGCGCTGCGCAAGGCGTACGCGCTGGACGCAACCGACAAGGAAGTCGCCGACGCCCTGCGCCGCCTGGGCGTAGTGCCCGGCCTGAGCCTGAAGGATAAGGACGATCTGGCCAAGCCGCTGATCCCCAAGGGACCGATCCCCGAAGTGGACATGGCGAAGGTGAAGTCCACGCTGGGCATCGGCGGTGGCGGCGACAACGCGACCCCGGCGTCGTCGCGGACGCCCTCGGCGCTGACGCCGCGCGACTGAGGCTTGAAGCTGCTGTGAATGAAAAGCTAAACCCACGGGATGCTCGCGTCCCGTGGGTTCTTGTTTGGATCAATGCCGATCGGGGGCGGAGAAATCGATCGTCCCGCCAGGCCCGTGACGATGACTCGAGCCTGGCGGCTCATCATGCGAATGCGTCGGCGGAAGCTCATCGGGCAGGTTGAGCCGATAGAGTGGCCCGATGAAGGCGGCGGCGATGAAGAGGCCGGCGATGCCGATCAGCAGGGGCCTGACCCATTGCGGGTTATCGGGAAGAACCGGCGCCGCGGGCGCGGCCTCGCGCTGCGGGGCGGGGGGCGTGGCGGACTTCGCCTGCGCGGCGGAGCCGATGGTGAGAACGAGCAGGAGAATGGTGAGACCGCTCTTCATCGTCACGTCCCCAGTTTCAACTCGGGAATGGCCGCGGCGACGGTCGCGGGTTTCAAGTCTTTGACGACGTAGTTCGCGTGGGCGAGCTTCTCAGCCGGATACGACGTCGCCACGCCGACGACCGGGAACCCCACCGCGCGGACGCTCTTGATGACCGTCGGGGCATCTTCGATGATCAGGCAGTCGGCGGGTTTCAGATCCCTCTTCACCTTCGCTGAGAGTTGCTGGGCACACATCAGGTAACCCGACGGGTCCGGCTTGCCGATCGTGACGTCCTCGGCGGCGATGATCACCTTGAAGCAGTCGCGCAGGCTGATCCCTTCGAGCATCGCCTCGATCTCCTCGCGCAGCGCCCCGGAGCAGATCGCCAGCGGGTAGTGCCACCAGAGGGCGCGGATGAACTCATCGACGCCGGGCAGCGCGTGATATTTTCGGGCTTGGATCAGGTCCATCATCCGCTCGCTCTTGAGCGTCATCACGCGCAGGAAGGTCTTGGGGTCGAGCTCCTTGCCTCGTTTTTCGAAGATGTGCTTGAAGGCGCCCTTGTCATCGAAGCCGATCAGCTCGCGATAGTATTCTTCTTCGGAAAGCTCGATATGCTCGGCGCGGAGGACTTCGTGGAAGGCCCAGAAGTGCAGGGGCTCGCTGTTGACGATCACGCCGTCGAAATCGAAGAGAACTGCGCCGGGCCAGCGGGTGTCGGACATAGGGGAGGGAAGGTTAGCGGGATCGCTGGTTGGGATCAAGGAAGTTGAACCACAAAGGCACGAAGGCACGAAGGCACGAAGCAGAGGAAGAACGGCGAGGACGCGGAGTACCGGCGGCGAAGGGCTCTCCCCCCGGAAGACCGCCTTGCCGTAAGCTGGCCGGCGGTATTCTTTTTTGGGGATCTCGGTGAAGCCGTCGATCAAGCCTGTGTCCGAGGGCCGCTGCGGCGACACCCGCGCCGATGATCAGCCACCAGATGGGCCGTTCACAGCTCTGCCCGAGAGAGGCGGCGACGAGCACGGATGTCGCCACGGCAAACAGGAGCATTATTGCAGCGTAACCAAAGCGAGTTACAGGAACGCGCCCCGTCTTGGCACTGCCGTCCCACCAGCGCGCCTTGGGATCTGGTTTCACGAGGCGATATGCCTGCCACGCCGTTGCGATTGCAAACGCACACGCCAATGCAAATGGTCGCGCGTCGAGAACTGGATGACCGAAGACCGTCATTGCGTATGCTAGATTATATCGGTTGGGCGAACCGCAGCGAATGACGCAACCGGCGACGCTCCCGAAGCCGGGAGGGTGACGGGGCGGATCGAGAGTCCGTTCAATTCGCGGCGCAGCCGCATTCACTCCATCGAATGACAATGGGGGGCGATCCGCCCCGTCGGGCCCCGAGCGGTTTGGGGAGTCGGAGGAACTCAGGCGGCGTCAAGGTGGTGAGTCAGCTTGGATTCTCATCTCGCTGACGCCGACGGCGAAGCCAATAGTGAATCACAACCTGAATTGAAAGCCCAATGATCAGCGCTTGCCATTTCCACTCAGGAATAGTTAAACAGACGACCATCAGGCCCAACCCAATGGAAAGCGGCAAGATGAGTGTGCCAGTTCACGGGGGCTTGGAAGCATCACCGATACATCATACCGCGCAACGAAGGAAGCCGTAAGTGCGCCAAGCTTCGGCCGACGGGGCGGGGTGAGGCTCAGCCGGGGCGTCTGCCCCCCTGTGCGTCCGTAGATGTATTAGTCGCTGCGCGACGGGATGGAAGGACTTTCAGCCGCCCCGGCATCTCACCCCGCCCCGTCGGCCTGCGGGCCTGGTCTTGAGAATTCCCAACGCGGTGTGATACGGTAGCGGCGTGAAATGTTCCGCGCCGCTTGCCGTTCTCGTTCTAGGCGTGCTGATCGCCTGTGGCGCACTGCTGTACGCCGTCGTTTTGGTCGGAGTTCCGTCGCCCGACCCCACGCCTGCAGTCGCCGCCGCCGAAGCGCATGTCGAGCATGTCTCGAACTGGTGGATCAGTGCCGGGCTCATCCTGATCCTGATTGGAACGTCATGGCTTTGCATATGCCGCCTCTTGCGCGCCGGGCGGGGGAGTCTGCGCGTCTGACGGCAGAGACTGCGGGCGCGAGCGGGGAGTTGGCGCACCTGAACGCCGATTTCGCGCGCCCGAAGCTGAAGTTTGCGCGCGCGAACGTGGCGTTCGCGGCCCGGAATGGGAAGGTGGCGCGCCTCAACGCGAAGTTTGCGCGCGCGAACCGGGAGTTTGCGCACCGGAACGGGGAGTTGGCACGCCCGAAAGAGGATGATGCGCGCCCGAAAAAGGACGATGCGCGGGCGGAACGGGAGTTTGTGCGCGTGAAACGGGATTGCGACCACCGGAGTGGAGGCGTTCGCAACCGGTTTCGCGGCGGATTAATCCGGTCGGACACGCGCTGGCGTCTCGGGCGTGTTTTTATCGCGCCCGCCGGCGGGGGGCGGGCGTCGTGCGAGGATGCGCGGTCGTGCGGCCTTTGACGATCGGGGAAGATTTTCCGGTTGTGTGGTTAAGTCGGAGCGCGCGGGGGTCGATGCAGAGGGTGACGCGCGCGTGCGGCGGGCGCGCATGACCGCGATGTCGTACCGCGATGAACAGCACGTTCGCCGAGCAAAAGGAGATGGGTCATGGCCGTTCCTACCTTAGACGCCCCCCTCGCGGAATACAGCACGAATTTCCAGGCCCTTGGCTCGGCTGCGCCGGGGGAATTTTCGCTTTCGGTCGGCCAGATGGCGCAGTACACGGTGCTGCATGACAATTGGATGGCGGCATACAACGCGGCCAAGCCGGAGGGGTCGCGGAGCAGGGCCTTGGTGCGCGCGAAAAATGATATGAAGGCGCTTTTGCTGTCGTACCTCAGGGAATTGTACGGCGTCATTAAAACTTCGCAGTCTGTGACGAACGAGAACAAGACGCTGATCGGCGTCACGATCGTCGATCGCAACACGTCGTCCCCCATCCGGCCGCCGGCGCAGGCGCCGCTGGTGACGTTGATCTCAGTGATCGGCCGCGTGGCGCACTACCGGCTGGCGGATGCGACTGCGCCGTCGAACCGCCGCAAGCCGATCAATGCCGAGGGGGCGATGATCCGAAGTTTCGCAGGGGCGACGCCGCCGGCGACGGACGGCTTCGGGTGGCGGGTCGAGGGGCAGACCGGGCGGACGACGTTCACCGTGACGTACCCCAACAGCGTCGCGCCGGGGACGCCGTGCTGGGTGACGGTCGTGTGGTACAACCGCCGCGGCGAATACTCGCCGGCGTGCGCGCCGGTGCAGGCGTACCTGCAGGCCGGGCCGGTGGCGCAAGCGGCGTGATGAATCAAGGATGAAGGCGGAAGGATGAAGGATGAATCATGCAGAAATCTGCTGCACTTTCTCTTTATGCTCCACGTCTTCATGTTTCATCTTCAGCTCCCCAGAAACCGCACCGGCCGCTCCCACACCGCCAGCACGATGCACCCGTGCTTCGACGCGATCGTGTGGCTCGTCCCGGGACCGTGGATCAGCAGCGCCCCGGCCCGGTGCTCGCCGCTGTCGTCCACCTGGCTGCCGGACAGCACGTAGATGTGCTCGAACCCCGTATGCTCGTGCCGCTGCAGTTTCGCGCCCGGCGTATACCGCAGCAGCGCCGCCGAAGGCCCGCCGTCCGGCACCGCATAAAGCCGCGCCATTTCCACCCCGGGCCGCATCTTCTCCCATCGAAGCGAACCATCCGTCGCAGCCTGCAACAGATCCGCAAAGATCAGCTTCACCGGCACGGCGGGCACGGGTTCCGATCGCATCTCCGCCTGCGGCAACGAAACATCTGAAATCCCCACCGGCTTGGGTGGAACGGGAAACGCGCGGTCAGCATCATCGGGCACAAAACCTCTCCTTCAAAATGTGAAACATGAAACGTGAAACATGAAGACGTGGGGACGGCGGGAGACGTTTCTTCATGTTTACGTCTTCACGACTTCATGTTTCACGTCCGCCTCGCCATGTCCCGCCATATGCCGTCCGATGATCCCAATGTCCGCCTCGGCCGCCGGCGTCTCGTAGACGAACTTGCCGTGGAACATCACCACGATCCGATCCGCCAGTTCGAACACCTCGTCGAGATCCTCGCTGATCAGCAGCACCGCCGCACCGCGATTGCGGGCCTCGATGATCTGCGCGCGGATCTCCGCGGTGGCGGCAAAGTCCAGCCCGAAACACGGGTTCGCCGCGATCAGCACCTCCACGCCATCCGACAACTCCCGCGCCAGCACTGCCCGCTGCACGTTGCCGCCCGACAGGTCGCGGATCGGCGTGTCGGTCGACGGCGTCTTCACGCGATACCGCGCGATCAGATCCCGCGCGCTCCGCTTGATCGCCCCGGCGTTGAGGAAGAACCCCAGGCGGCTGTGCGGCCGCGCATCGAAGTTCCGCAATGCCATGTTCTCCGCGACGCTCATCTGCCCCACGCAGGTATTTTTGAGCGGTTCTTCCGGCAGGCAATTCACCTTATGCCGCCGGATCTCAGCGCGGGTTGCGCCAAACCGCTCCCCGTGCACGTTGATGCGCCCCGCCGACGCCGGCCGCTGCCCCGCGAGCACCTCCACCAGCTTGTTTTGCCCGTTCCCCGAAACCCCGGCGATCCCGACGATCTCCCCCGCATGCACGTTCAGGTGCAGGTCTTCCAGCGCCTTCAGCCCGATGTCATCCAGCGCGTGCAGGCCGTCCAGGTGAAGCAGCAATTCCCCGCGCGGCTTGGCGCCCCGCGCCGCGGTCCGCGTCGTCTCCGAGCCGATCATCATCGCCGACATCTGCGTCGGCGTCAGGTCCTTCACCAGCCCAGTGCCGGCGAACTTGCCGTTGCGCAAGACCGTCACCTCATCGGCAAACTTCATCACCTCGCGGAACTTGTGCGTGATCATCAGCACCGTCAGCTCTTTCTTGAGCGTCAGCGCCTTGATCATCGTCAGCACTTCATCTGCCTCCTGCGGCGTCAGCACGCTGGTCGGCTCGTCGAGGAAGAGCACGCGGTTGCGCAGGTAAAGCTGCTTGCAGATCTCCAGCTTCTGTTTCTGCCCCGCCGCCAGCATGCGCACCGGCGAATCGATCGGAATGAAGAACGGCGTGGTGCGCATGAATGCCCGCAGGTCCGCCTTCTCTTTTTTCCAGTCAATCCGCATCGGCACGTTCCCGCGCGAGAGCACGAGGTTCTCCGCCACTGTCATGTTCGGCACCAGCGTGAAATGCTGGTAGACCATCCCGATCCCCAGCGCCTGAGCATCTCGAGGTTTGTAGGTCTTGATCTGCTTATTCCCTAGGATGATGTCCCCACTGTCTGGGCGGTAATACCCCATGATGCACTTGACCAGCGTGCTCTTGCCCGCACCGTTTCCTCCGAGCAGGGCATGCAGCGTTCCCGGCCGCACCTTCATCGAAATGCCGTCCAGCGCCACCAGCGATCCGAACGTCTTGCGGATGCTGATCGTCTCGAGGCCCGGCGCTGGATTTGCTGCTGCAATCGCGTCACTCATGGCAATCCTTCCACAAACGCCGCCGAATTCGACACGCTCCCGAACACGCCCCCCTGCATCTTGATCATCTTGATCGCCGCGGCGTGGTTGCCGGCATCGGTCGCGGCGCAGCAGTCTTCCAGCAGCACGCACTCGTACCCGCGGTCGTTCGCATCCCGCATGGTCGTGTGCACGCAAACATCGGTCGTTATCCCAGTCAGCACGATGTTGGCGACCCCGCGCTGCCGCAGGATCAGTTCAAGATCCGTCGCGCAGAACGACCCTTTGCCAGGTTTGTCGATGATCGTCTCGCCCTGCGCCGGATACAGCTCGGGGATGATGTCCCACCCCGGTTCCCCGCGCACCAGCACTCGCCCGCATGGCCCAGCGTCGCCAATCCCCGCGCCGATCCGCCGGCTCCGCCACCGTTTGTTCGCCGGCAGGTCCGCCAGGTCCGGCCGATGCCCTTCGCGCGTATGCAAAATGTGATAACCCTTCGCGCGCATCGCCGTCAGCACACGGCCGATCGGTTCAATGCAGGCGCGCGTCATCGAGATGTCATACCCCATCAGGTCCACGTAGCCGCCCTTGCCGCAGAAGTCCGTCTGCATGTCGATGATGATCAGCGCCGTGTTCGCGGGGCGCAGGTCGCCGTTGTACGGCCACGGGTACGGATCGGCTTCGATGAACTGCTCGCTCATAACCATCTCGCCCTCGTCAACTCATCCGGAATCCCCGCCATCTGCCGGCTGCCTGAGGATGTGAAGATCATGATCCCCAGCGTCAGCAGGTACGGGATCATCTCGAACACGTAACGGCCCCACCGCAATTGGGTGAACCCGAGGTTGATCTTCACCTCGTTCAGCCCGACCGACTGCAGCGCCGGCGCGATTGCGCCCGCCCCGCCGAACAGCAGCGCCGCCCAGAGGCAGTTGAGCGGCTTCCACCGCGCGAAGATCACCAGCGCCACCGCCATCAATCCCGTTCCCGGCGCCAGGCCATCCTTCCAGCCGCCCTGCATCGCCAGCGTCAGGAATGCCCCGCCCAACCCCGCCAGCACCCCGCCCGCCATCGTCGCCAGCAGGCGCACGCCGTTGATCGAATACCCCATCGCCCGCGCGGTGTCGGCATTCTCCCCCACGCTGCGAAGGATCAGGCCCCACCGCGTGTTCTTCAATCCCCACGCGATCAGCGGCACCAGCGCCACCCCCACCACGAACATCAGGTTCACCTGCAGGTTCGCCCGCACCGTCTCGTTCGCCGACCAGAATCCCAGGCTGATGTCCGGCGACATCGCGGGCACGCGTTCCGGCTTGATGTAAGGCCTCCCCAGGAACGAAGCCAGCCCCACGCCGAAGATCATCAGCGCGATCCCCACCGCGATGTCGTTTACCTTTGGCCGCGCGCAGAGGAACGCGTGCAGTATTCCCAGCAATCCACCCACCACCCCCGCCGCCAGCACCCCGGCCAGGGCGCTGCCCGACCGCGACGACACCGCGTAACCCGCCATCGCCCCCATGATTAACGTCCCTTGCAACCCCAGGTTCACCCGGCCGCTCTTCTCCGTCAGGGTTTCGCCGAGGCTCACGTACAAATACGGTGCGCTCACCCGCAGCGCCTGCCCGACCATCGCCAGCGGCACGCTCCAGAATCCCAACGATCCTTCAGCCAAGAAGCTCGTCATTGCGCTCAAGCCTCCTTTCGTTGGAACAGCTTGATCCGACCGTAAAACGTCTCCGCCGCCAGCACGGTCAGGAAGATGATCCCCTGCAGCACCGTCGTCGCGGAGTTGGGCATGTTCTGCCGGTATTGCAAGAGCCCGCCGCTCGCCTTGATGCCGCCGAGGAAAATCGCCACCGGAATGATCGCCAGCGGATTTCCGCGTGCCAGGAATGCGACCAGGATCCCCTCGTACCCCAGCCCCACCGCCATCTTGTCGTTTGCCCGCTCGGCCCCAATTGCCATTTCGATCATCCCGGCCAGCCCCGCGCATGCCCCGCCCAGGAAACAGAGCAGCAACGTCAGCCGCGTCGCGGACAAACCCGCCACCTTCCCCGCCCGCGGGTTCCCACCCACCACCGAGCTGGCGAATCCCACCACCGTGTGATTCATCAGGACGTATAACCCGACGCACGCCACAATGCCGATCGCGAATCCCCAGTGGACGTTCCAACCCATGAACCCCGCCAGCATCGGCTTGACGTTCGTGCCGATCGGCAGCGTGCTTGGATCGCCTGGCTTCAGAGGATCATTGAGCGGCCCGAAGACCAGGTGCAAAACGATGTTAATCGCCACGTAGTTCAGAAGCAGGCTGCTGATCGTCTCGTTCACACCGCGAAACTGCCGCAGCGCCCCCGACAGCGCGATCCACGCCCCGCCCGCCGCGCCCGCCGCCACCGCCATGCACAGCAGCGACGCCACCGCCGGCGCGCCCGCCATCGCGTGCCCCACCACCGCCGCCGCCACCGCGCCCAGCACCAGCGCCCCTTCACCACCGATGATCACCAGCCCAAGCCGCAACGGCAGCGCCGCGCAAAGCCCGGTCAATAGCAGCGGCGCAGCACGGGTCAGACTGCTCTGAACGTTGAACCACTTTCCAAACGACCCCGTCCAGATGTTCGAGTAGGTCGCAAACGCGTCGTAACCCGAGATCGCCACGAACAGTCCGAACAACCCCAGCGACACCAGGATCGCCGCTGCCGTGATCACCAGCGATTCGATCGCCCGCAACGGGATGAGCTGGTAGGCCCGGGATGTCTTGGTCGGCAACAACGGCGCCGAATAAGCGATATCCATCAACGGTCTCCCGATCGACCCCTTCGCGCAATGCGTCTATTCACAAGCCCGGCGGCGCGTGCGCGCCGCCGGGCCGTTCATCAGCGTTCGCAAAGCATTACTTGGTCGACCCGAGCACGCCGTCGACCAGGTAATCCATCCCTTCCAGCGCATCATCCGTCTGAACCATCTCTTTGCCCGCGGGAATTACTTCCTTCCCCGCGTTGTCCATCAGCGGGCCCTTGAAGATGACCAGCTTGCCCGCCGTGGCCAGCGCTGTGGCCTCGTCGATCTTCTTCTTCGACGCGGCCGTGACCTTGGGCCCCAGCGGCGAGGTCTTCACAAACCCGTCCTTCAGACCGCCGCGAACCACGTGCTCATCGGGCTTCTTACCGGCCTTGATCGTCTCGACGTACTTGATGTAGATCGGGGCCCAGTTCCATTCCGCGCCGGTCAGGTAGGTCTCCGGGTTGATGGCCGATCCGTTCGCGTGATAACCGCAGGTCATCATGCCGCGCTTCTTGGCCGTCTCGAGCACCGCCTTGGGCGAATCGACGTGACAGGTCACCACGTCCGCCCCCTGGTCGGCCAGGCTGTTGACCGCCTGGATTTCCGCCTCGGTCTTCGACCATCCGCCGGTGAAAATCACCGACACCGTCGCCTTCGGATTCATGGTTCGTGCGCCCAGCAGGTACGCGTTGATGTTCCGGCGAACCTGCGGGATCGGGATCGCGGCAACGAAGCCCAGCTTGCCCGTCTTGCTCGCCCCGCCCGACGCGATGCCCGACATGTACACGGCCTCATCGATGTAGCCGAAATAACTGCCGCAGTTGCCCGGGTCGCCGGTCTTGTAGCGGCCGCCGCAATGCAGGAACGTCAGGTTCGGGTATTTCAGCGCCGTCGCCTTCATGTACGGGTCGTAATAGCCGAACGAGGTCGGGAAGATCAGCTTCGCGTCCTCGTTGTTGATCATCCCCTCCATCGACTGCACGACCTGGTCCGTCTCCTGCACGCTCTCCTGTTCCACCACCTTGACGCCCGGCATCTTCGCCACCGCCATCGCGCCTTCATGGTGCGCCTGGCTGTAGCCGTAGTCGTCCTTCGTGCCGATGTAGATGAACCCGACGGTCAACGGCTTGTCACCGCCCGCCGAGGTCGAAACGCCCTTGTCGTCCTTCTTGTCACAGCCACCCATCACCAGCGATCCGGCGACAACCAACGCAGCGGCAAATGCCCGGGCAATCTTCAGCGATTTCATGATCTTCCGTCCTTCTGAATAGTCTGTCTTAAATGCGAACGATCCCCCGGCGCGCGACATCGCGCGATCTCAAATCAGTCAGAAGAAGGCCGCACGCGAGCCTGGCAACGTCTCCCGCGTGCGACCCTCTTGTCGTAAAGGCAACCGTGTTAGAACCCGACGCCAAAGCCGGCATAACCGCGGAAGATGTTCCGGTCGGTGTTGCCGCTCAGGATCGTGCCCGAGTCGAGCAGCGTGCCGTTGAGCAGGTTGTAGTACTGCACGCCAAAGTCAGCGTGCCAGTGACCGTAGCGGGTCGGGATGAACTTCAGCGGCACGGAGGCGTTCACCGCCGTCGAGAGCACGCCGAAGTGCCCGCTCTTATTGGCGCCGGTGCCCCAGTATTCTTCCGGGCCGACCGAAAAGTACGTCGGGAAGGTCAGCGTAATCGGCCAACCGTCGATCGCCTTGAGCGTGTACGTCGGCACGATGCCAACCTCGAGGTAACCGGTCCCTCCGTTGCGCCCCTGCACGACCGTCGAGCTTCCGCCGATCTCGTAGAAGATGTCGATGTACGGGTTGAGCGAGAAGTCCGGCCCGAACCACTTGTCGGCGTAGGAGACCTTCAGGTCGATGTTGTGCTCGGTCGAAGGCTTGTTCAGGCTCGACTGCGGGAAGTTCCACGCGCCGTAGGTCAGGTTGAGGTTGATCTCCGGCGTGACATTGGCCGACATGCTGAAGAAGAAGTCCATCTCGTTCCACGGGCCGACGTCGGTATCGCCCTGGGCCGAGTTGATGCTGTTCCAGACGCCGGCGACCAGCGTGTAATTCTTCAGGAACCCGATGTCGCCGATCGGCAGCACCAGGCCCGCCACCGGCTGGATCACCACGCCGGCATTCTCAACCACCAAGCCGCGCGGCGTGATGTACGACGTGCCGAAGCTGACGTTGGCGAACCCATGAATGTTCGGCGCTTCTTCGGCGGCCATCGCCAGGTAAAGCGGCGCGCTGCCGTTGGGGGCGTTGGCCGCGGGCGTTGCCGAGTCACTGCTCTTCGCCGTCGGCGCCAGCGTCAACCCATCGGAGTTGCTCGCCGCCGGGGTGAGACCCGAGGCCCAACCAAGAGCCGGAAACAGCAAGGCGCCTCCCAGCGCCAGGGACAGAGATCGCTTAACGGACATATTCCAACCTTCCCATTCGTTCCTTGCAGGCGGCACCATGCCGAGGAGAGAACGCGTTCCCTCGCACCTGCGAAAGCTTGGTTCAACATGGCCTTACGACCGGCCATGGGTTCAGCCCAGCCATATCAAAGAGCATGCCGCGAGCAGGCTCGTCGGTAATGGCCGCACGCTAAAAGAGTTGTGAAATCCCTGCCGATTCCTCTGCCCGGCCCGAGTGTTGCAGATGTACGCTGTGACGCATTCGCAACACTTACCTTCACGTTTCGTGTCGTGTGCGTGTGTATAATGCAAAATGAATCATTCACCCTTTTTCGGAGGTCTGACATGTTTCGGAATCTGACCCGCGCCGCCGCTCTCACTGGTTTCGCCGCGCTTGCCGCCGTTGCTGCAGTCCCCGCATCTGCCGAGACGATCGGCACCGCCGCCGACAGCAACGCCCGCGTCGAATACCGCTACCTGGGCCAAGGCGCCTACGCGTTCGTGACAACCCCGCGCCTCGCCGATGCGCCCTACGCCCTGACCGGACGCGATCGCGATTATTGGAATCGCAACGTCGGTCAATTCATCAACACCGGTCAGGGACGCTACTACGTCCCCGCCACGCGCTGATGTAAGCGCTGGATTTTCTTCTGTAGTTGGCAGGGTCGCTAAGCGACCCTGTCTTCGTTTGACCTGAATGCAATCGCTAACTCTCCTGCGCCAACCGACGGTAGATCCGCGTCCGGTTCACGCCCAGTCGCCGCGCCGCCTCCGCCACGTTCCCGCCCGTCTCCGCCAGCGCCCGCTTGATCAACATCTCCTCGGCCGCGTCCAATCTCAGCGGCAGGTGCGCAACGCCTCCCTCTCCACCGCTCTCCACCGCCGCCGCCGCTCCCGCGTAAACCGTCACGCTCACCGGTGCCGCCAGTTTCAGATGCTCCGGGCCGATCGGGTCCCCGCCGCTCTCGATCAGCCCGCGCTCGATGATGTTCTTCAATTCCCGCACGTTCCCGGGAAACGCATACCCGCGCAGCGCCTCGACCGCATCGCTCGTCAGGGGCGGCGGCTTCATCCCCATTTCCGTTGCAAACAGCGTTAGGAAATGGCCCGCCAGCAGCGGCACGTCTTCCTTCCGCATCCGCAGCGGCGGCAACTGCACCGTGAACTGCGCCAGCCGAAAATACAAATCCTGCCGGAACATCCCCGCCGCGATCCGCGCTTCCAGATCCGCGTTCGTCGCCGCCACGATCCGCACGCTCACCTGCCGCTCCCGCGTCGCCCCGAGAGGCGTCACCTTTCCATCCTCCAGCACCCGCAACAACTTCGCCTGCAACAATGGCGACATGTCCCCGATCTCATCCAAAAACAGCGTCCCCTCGTGCGCCAGCTCGAAGTACCCCCGCCGATCCAGCATCGCTCCCGTGAACGCCCCCTTCATATGGCCGAAGAACATCGATTCCGCCAGATCCTCGGGGATCGCCACGCAATTCACCGCGATGAACGGCCCCTTCCCCCGCGCGCTCCCCGAATGCACCGCCCGCGCCACCAGTTCCTTGCCCGTCCCGCTTTCACCGTTAATCAACACGTTCACCGACGAGAAATTCTGCAGCCGCCGCACGTCCTGCAGGATCTTTCCGATCGTCTTACTCTTGCCGATAAAGCCGTCCACGCCCCAGCGCTCAGCCTCGCGCCGCGAGAGGGCGCTGATCTGTTCCCCCGCGGTCTTCAGCTCCTCCTCAGCCTTCTCGCGACGCGCGATCTGCCGCTCCAGTTCCTCGTTGCGCGCCGCCAACTCGCGCGCCAGGCGGCTGAGCCGCAGGTGCGTGCCGACCCGGCTGACCACTTCCTCCGCCTGGAACGGTTTGACCACGTAATCCACGCCCCCCGCGCCGAACCCTTCAACAAGGCTCGACGTGTCGTTCCGCGCGCTGATGAAGACCACCGGCGCACCGGCCGTCTCCGGCGCACCCTTGAGCCGACGGCACGTCTCATATCCGTCCACCCCCGGCAGCATGATGTCGAGCAGGATCAGGTCCGGCGTCGCCCGCCGAGCCAGCGCGATCGCAGCCTCTCCGCTCTGCGCCACCAGGATGCGATACCCCTGCGGTTCCAGCACGCGCGTCAGCAGATCCAGGTTCGCCGGATTGTCATCCACCAGCAGCACGGTGGGTGGCGGAAGTTCGCTCGTCATGACGCCACCTCCGCGCCGACTGCTGCGCTGCCGCCGCCGCACCCCATCAACCGCTGCACCCCCGGCAGGTCGTACGCGCGCACCAGGCGCTTCAACCGCCGCGCCAGCATCGCTGAAGCCGGCCCCACCGCCTCCACCTCCGCCACGCACCGCTTCAGATCCGTGATGCTGCAAAGCTCCGCCGCCATCGCCAATTGCGACCGCAGCGTCGCGGGCAACTCCAGCACCAGCGCTTCCTCGTCCGCAGCCGCATTCGTGACATCAGCCGTTTCCATCGTCAGCAAATCCGCCAGGCAATCGTAAATTCGTTCGCATCGAATCGGTTTGGCGATCACGTCGTCAAATCCAGCCGCGACATACCGCCGCCGCTCGTGTGCGAACGCCGACGCCGTCGTCGCGATCAGCCGCACCGTCCCCGCCCCCAATCGCTCGACGATCCGCCCCGCCGTCGCCACCCCGTCCATGCCCGGCATCATGATATCGATGAACGCGACGTCCGGCGTCCGCGCCGCCAGGCATTCCATCGCCTTCTCGCCGCTGCATGCCACTTCCACTTCGCATCCCGCCCCGCTCAGCAGTTGCTCCAGCACCGAGCGGTTTTCCGCCACGTCATCAACCACCAGCGCCCGCAAGCCCCTGGCGCGCACCTGCGTGATCAAACTCTGCTGCCGCCCGTCATCGGGCGTCGCGGCGACGGCCCCTTCCGCAACCGGCAGGGGGAGCGTCAGGAAAAATCGAGACCCTGCGCCGGGCGTCGATTCGAGTCCCAGGCTTCCGCCCATTAGCTCCACATATTGCCGGCAGATCGCCAAACCCAAACCGGTGCCGCCGCTTCGAATCCCCGCCGACGCCTGCTGAAATGCGTCGAATATCGCCGCCCGCGCCTCGGCCGCGATTCCCGGGCCGGTGTCGACCACCTCGAAATGAAACTCGTCCGGCTCCTTCGGCTCGGCCCGCAACGTGACCGAGCCGGCATCGGTGAATTTCACCGCGTTGCCCACCAGGTTGATCAGCACCTGTCGCAGCTTCCCTTCGTCGCCGCGCACGCCCGCCGCGCCGGTCCGTTCGAGCCGCAGCGTGATCCCTTTCTGCTCGCAACGATGGCGGAACATCGCCACCGTCTCTTCCATCAACCGCCCCAGATCGAAATCGACGGCGCTCACCTCCACGTGGCCCGCCTCGATCTTCGAAAGGTCCAGGATGTCGTCGATCAGCGCCAGCAGGTGATTGCCGCTGCTTAGGATGGTCTTCATCGCATCGCGCTGCGCCTCGTGAAGCGTCCGGTCGCGCTGCAGGATCTGCGCATAGCCCAGGATCGCGTTCATCGGCGTGCGAATCTCGTGGCTCATGTTGGCTAGAAAGCGGCTCTTCGCCTGATTGGCAGCGGCGGCCTCCGCTTCGGCCTTCTTCCGCACCGCCACCTCCGCTTTCAGCGCCTGGTTGTAAAGCGCAAGCTCCCCCGTGCGCTCGCGCACGCGCTCTTCGAGCTCCTCATGCGCCCGCCGCTGATTCTCAGCCGCCAGCTTACGCGCCGTTACTTCGATGACCGTTCCCTCGTAGTAGACCACCGCGCCCGATGCGGACCGGACGGCGTGCGCATTCTCGGAAATCCAAATGACGGCCCCATCCTTGCGATAAACCTGTGACTCGAATTCCGAGATCGACCCATCGCGCTGCACCTGCTGGATGAACTGGTCCCGCCGGCTCGGATCGACGTAAAGCTGAAACGCGATATCCGCTAGATCCGACATCAGTCGCTGTGGCGATTCGTACCCGTAAATGACCGCTAACGAATGATTGGCCCGGAGATAATGCCCGTCCGGCGTGCTCTGAAACATCCCTTCGCTGGCGTTCTCGAAGATGCCGCGGTACTGCGCCTCCGCCAGTCGCGCAGCCTCCTCCGCGCGCTTGCGCTCGATCACCTGCGCCGACAACTGCGCCGTCCGCTGCACCACCCGCCGTTCGATCAGCACCGTGCGCCGCAGGCCGGAGTAGAGGTAACCCGTCAGCAACAGCGTCAATCCGATTCCCGCCAGCAGGATCGTCCGCGATTGCCCGCGCGATTGCACCGTGATCGCTTCGGGTGGACGCAGTTCGATCTTCCACGTCGTGCCGGCCACGCCCATCGTCGCCAGGCCCCGAGCGCTCGAGACCGACACCGCTTTCGCCTTCGGGTCAGTCCCGCCGTAGATCGTCTTTCCCCGTTCGCCATCCTCGACCACGCGCACGCGGTACCCTTGCCGTGTCAGCTCGCCCATCGCCGAGTCAAGCAGGTCGTCAATCCGGAAGACCGCCGATGCATAACCCGCCAGGTTCTCGCGCCGCTGCGCAAGCGTCTCATGCGGCCCGCGAAAGACCGGCAGATAGACGACAAACCCTGACCGCCCAGCGGTCTCCTGCACCAGGCGAAGCGGCGGCGTGGCGGTTGCCGCGCCACTGTCCCGCGCCGACGCCAGCGCCCGCTCGCGCAGCGCCGATGATTCGAGGTCGAAACCGATCGC
This sequence comes from Phycisphaerales bacterium, assembly GCA_028291615.1. Taxonomy (GTDB): domain Bacteria; phylum Planctomycetota; class Phycisphaerae; order Tepidisphaerales; family Tepidisphaeraceae; genus RYN-433. The sequence goes on from JAQGHM010000313.1 coordinate 40,361, forward strand.
CCCGCCGTTGCGAATCCCCGGCTCGATGAAGTAAACCGGGAAATATTCATCCCGTTCCGGCGCGCGGACCGTCCGCCCGGCCGAGTCGATCTCGCTGAACTCAAATCGCGGCCACCCTTCCCGCCGCGCGGCCATCTCATACGCCTGCCGCTCCCCCCGCGCCACCCGCGGCGACCACCCCAGCGCAAACAACTCCGGCTGCCGCGCCAGCGCCCCGCCGCAGAAGGTGTGAAACTCATCCCGCGTCATCACGCCGCGCGTGCCGTAGAGGGCGGCGATCGAATGCAGTGCTTCGAGCGACCGCTGCGTTTTGCTGCGAAGCAATTCGACCCGTTCCTGTGCCTGCCGCGCCAACGCCGCCTCCAGCGCCGCCCCTTCCCAGCCGCGTGCAACCCAGGTTAGCGCCGCGGAGACCGCCACGCCCAGCACCAGCGACGCCACGATCGCCAGCCGATGCGGCCGAAGCCACAACCACCACGACCGATATGTGCGTCGAGACCGCGCGCGCAGCCTCGCGTCCCCCGTCGAACCGGCCGCCTCCGTGGCTCTGCTGCTTAACAAGTGCGCAGTTCCTCTGTGTGCCCAACCACTGAACGCAAAAGGCGCGCCGCCCCGCCGGTGGATTCGTATCCATGTATCTTCTGCAGCGTCGCTTAACTCCCCGAACCCTTCAAAAACGTCCGCCAGCCCCCGGTATGCGAGATGTCCCGCGCTCCGACTAGCGCGTGCGGCTCGCAGAGAAACCCTTTCACCCAGCTCCCGTCCTCCAACTCGATTGACCCAATACCAAGCGGAGGCGGGATAGCGGCCACGAACGTGCCGAATCCTTCAGCAGGAAGCGCCCAAACCTCCAACTCGATCGCCGTGCCATTCTCCCCGGCGTTCACCCGCATCAACCCCGGCTTGGCGGGCGTCGTCCCAGCCAGCGCGTAAAAACGATACTTCGGGGCAGTGCGGCAGACGCGAAGCAACCGCCCACACCGATCGGTCAACTGG
>JAQGHM010000347.1 GCA_028291615.1 Phycisphaerales bacterium
GATCGATCTCCTGCGGGCTGAACTGATCGCGAGGATACCCCAGCACCCTCAGCCGCTGCTCCGCCCGCCAGCGCTCGTTGGCATTGAACGGCCCCGACTCCTCAACCCAGCCGTACAGGGCGCTGTAATTGGTCACCGGCGCCGGCAGGGTCGCCCGGTAAAGGTTGACGCCGCTCGACAGCGGCTTGATCATCGCCAGGACGCCCGCCAGACAAAGCACCACTGCCCTCCACCGCGGAATCTGTACATTTTGAGTAATCATCCATGCGTCTCGTTCTTTCCGTGACAGCAGGGATTATCTCAGGAATCCACCCACCCTACCAATGAACACCCGCCCGATCTTTATAACGCCCGCACCTTTCCGAAATGCGATTACAAAGCGAGTGGGAGAAGTTAGTTACGGCGGGGGCGATCGGTCTGATACAGGTCGAGGTAGAAATACAGTAGCTCCTTCTCACCCACCTTTCGCGTGCGCGAGTGGTTGAAATGAAACTTCTCGAAGAGCCGAAGCGCCGCCCCGCGCTCCATGAACGTGTCCAGCGTGATCTTCAGGAACTGATGCTCGCGGCAGAACTTAACGGCCGTTTCCATTAGCGCGGTGCCCACGCCGCGCCTTCGCGAATCCTGCCGCACCCGTAGCCGCCTGATCTCTCCCACTCCTGGCTCGATCTGCTGCACTCCCACCGTCCCGAGGATCTCCCCCTGAACCGACTCGGCCACCCAGAAGTGGCTGTCCGGGCAGTTTAGATAGGCCGCTTGGATGTCATCGATATCAAATCCGGTGTCGTTCGCGGCGATCCGGCCGCCGATCAGCCCTTCGAGGTACAGCTTCTGGCAACTTGGCTTGTCGGCCGCGCAATACGGGCGAATCGTGACGGGGAGATTGGGAAGCACCTGTTCCGACATGCAAGGCCCGATTGTAGCACGAGCGTCACGCGATGCGCAGGTACTCGAGCTTGTCCGTCCCCGTTTCCAGCAGCGCCACCGTCTTCTCCGCCGCCCGATGCAGCGCGCCGGGGTTGATCACGCGCGTCTTGCCAATCCGTTCGTCGCGGCGGACGTGCGTATGCCCGTGCAACAGGTAATCGTGCTGCTGCGCCTTGAGCAGCGCGTCGAGATGCGTCCGGTCATCCCCATGGAGAACGGCGACCCGCTTCCCATCCAACTCCAGATCCGCGAACGCGCCGTAAAACGGAACGCCGATCGTCTGGGCATAGCCCTGTAAGGCGGGTCGATCCCAGTCGCAGTTTCCCCAGACGACGGCGCTGGGCAGGCCGGCCAGATGGTCAAGCAGTTGCGGCGCACAGATGTCGCCGCAGTGAATGAAGAATGCTGCGCCGCGTTCCTGAAGCGCGGCGACGGCTCGCTTCATCATCTCAGAACGGTCGTGCGTATCGCTGAGGATCCCGAGCAACATCCACCGGAGTGTACCCGAAGGTCCCCGGGGACGGGCAAGGCGTGAAATCCCCGGCCGGGCGCTGGGCGTAACTCGACGGAGCTGCCTGCTGCCCGCCCGTCACCTGGAACCCCGCCGTCCGCACCTGGAGCGCCCGCATCAGGTCCGCCTGCGTGATAATGCCGGCCATCCGCCCATAATCGTCCACCACGATCAGCCGTCCCACGTTGTTTCCAGCCATCAGCCTGAACGCGTCAAATGCGCTAGCACGATAAGAGATTGCCGGAACGTTGGCGGGCACGGCGCCCACGTCGCGATTCATCAGTTCGCCAACGCCGATGCCGTGGAGCAGGTCGGTTACAACGCTCTGCCGCGTCTCGCTCTTTACCGCATTGAAGATGAAGAACGCGAGCACGACGAGCCACAGGTTGGCGAACAGGCCGTAAATCCCCAGCCCAACCGCGATCACCTTGGCGATGTTTCCCGCGATGACCGTCGCCCGCGCGTGCGGCATCCGCAGCGCAAGCAGCGAGCGCAAAATGCGCCCGCCGTCCAGCGGCAGCGCCGGCAGCAGGTTGAACAGCCCGAGCATCAGGTTCACCATCCCCAGGTACCAGACCACGATCCAGACCGACGGCGCGGAACGCGGCACGACGGCGGTCAGGCTCCAAAAGATCCCAGCCAGCACGAAGCTGACGATCGGCCCGGCAATCCCGACGATCGCCTCGGCGCCGCGCTGCCGCGGCATCTCTTCGAATTCCGCCACCCCGCCCAGGAACCAGAGCGTAATCCGCCGCACCTTCACGCCAAAGCGTTGCGCTGTCAGCGAATGTCCCAGCTCATGCAGCACGATCGAGACGAACAGCCCAATGACGGAAAAAAGACCCAGCGCCAGCGGCATCAGCCCCTGAAACACGGCAGCATCAATGTCCAATCCAAACTGCGGCTGGTGAACCAGCACCGCCAGGTTGCGCGCGGTGAGCCAAACCATCAATGGCAGGATCAGCAGGAAGGAAACGTCCAGGTAAAGCGGAATGCCGGCAAGGCGAAACGGTAAGCGATAACCATTACGGAGCATGGCCAATCTTAGGGACTCCGCCGCCCGCTGACGATTGAATGCCAGACTTATTTTATAACGGCCTGAAGCGGTTAAAGTATCATTATGACCAGCCGAGCACTTCGATTCGTTATGACGTTCTCCCTATCCACCCTGTCGATCGCCGCCTCCGCCGCCGAGGCCCCACCCGCGGGAACGAACTTTCCATCAGTCGAGCAGTTGCCGGTCATCAAGGGGCTACCTGACCCCTTCCTCTTCAATGACGGAACTCGCGTGAAAACCCGCGAGGACTGGCCTCGGCGTCGGACCGAACTCGAAGCCGCCATCCTCCATTACGAATACGGCCGCATGCCGCCAGCGCTGGGAAACACCGCGGGCGTCGAACTGGTCGCAGGCAACTATAAGGGCGTCCCCGGCGCACAGCACAAGATCTTCAAGATCACCTGTGGCCCGGAAAGGAAGATTTCGATCACGCTCGACCTGACCATGCCCAAGGGCAAAGGCCCCTTCCCAGTGATCATTTGCGGCGACATGGGCTGGGGCAAGGTGGCCGACGAGATCACGACCGAGATCATCAAGCGCGGCTACATCCTGGCCGACTTCAACCGCACCGAGCTCGCGCCGGACAATAAGGGGTACAAGGATTCCGGCGTTTATCCCGCCTACCCCGACGCCGAGTGCGGCGCGGCCGCTGCCTGGGCGTGGGGCTTTCAACGCTGCATCGATTTCCTCGTCACGCTTGACGCCGTGGATAAGGACAAGATCACCGTCACCGGTCACTCGCGCGGCGGCAAAGGCGCGCTCCTCGCCGGCGCGACCGACACCCGCGTCGCCCTCACGGCCCCCAACTGCTCCGGCTGCGGCGGCGCGGGCTCCTTCAAGTTCCAGGCCCCCAAGAGTGAAGACATCGCCGCGATTACCAAGAACTTCCCCTTCTGGTTCGGCCCCCGATTCATGTCCTTCATCGGGCACATCGACCAGTTCCCCATCGACCAGCACGAGGTCAAAGCCCTCTGCGCCCCCCGCGCATTTCTGGAAACCGAAGCCCTGGGCGACCTCTGGGCCAACCCCGAAGGCTCGCGCCAGACCTACCTCGGCGCAAAGGAAGTCTACAAGTTCCTCGGCGTCCCGGAAAAGATCGGCATCTATTACCGCAAGGGAGGTCACGACCACAACGCGGACGATTGGAACGTCCTGCTCGATTTTGCGGATCAATTGTTCTTCGGGAAAAAATCCGACCGAAACTTCGACCCCAACCCCTTTCCCGATACGCCCAAGACGTTCGAGTGGACCGCGCCGGCGCAGTGACTTCTTTATGAATGCGGCAGTTTTTGCGCTCTCGCCCGGTTCATTGATTTCAATCCGCTCGCGTGAGACAGTAGCAGCCGTCGGAACTGATGCCGATCATGCTCTCAAACCTTGCCGCAATCCCATTCTCGAAGGATGACTCCACCCAATGGGTGGTGCTCTGCGTTGGCGTTTTGGCCACGCTCTACCTGATCATGCGCGGGCGGGCGAAGAAGCGGAAAGACCCGCTTGAACGCCGGCCGTCCATGGGCGTCTCCCAGCAGCGCCAGATCGAGCGCGATATGGGCCAGCTCATGGTCGAAATGCTCGACACCGCCCGCCAGATGACTGCGCAGCTCGACACTCGCGCGGCGCGCCTTGAGATATTGATGAAAGAGGCTGACCAGAAGCTCGCGTCGCTGAAAGCGGCCACATCCGGCCTTGTGACGACCCCGGCGGAACATCCGGTAAGCGCCTACCCACCCGCCCCCGTTTCCGAAGGCCGATCCATCATCGCCAAGCCCGAGAAGCTCGAGATTCCGCCGGACCCCCGTCATGCGGATGTTTACCAGATGGCGGATCAGGGGAGTTCGCCCAATGAAATTGCCCGGCAGTTAAATCGCCCCCACGGCGAAGTCGAGCTCATCTTGGCCCTCCGCTCCCGCTGAAGGTCCACTCAGCCGCAAGCGAGCTGGGGGGGACAATACACCTCCCCCGTCAATCGCTGCCCCCCTACAATTATCGGACATCAGGCGAGGCGCTTATGTCGACCTCAACACAGGCCGATTCAAAAAACGTGCGGGTGGCGGAAGTCCCGGCCAGTCTTGTCCCGCGCGCCAGATCTGCGATGAACACGTTCGTCGAAAGTTGCGTCAACACCGTTGCCGGTTCGGCCGTCGCCCTTGAGCGACGCGTCCGGCACCATCCCCGCGCCGCGCGGCTGCTCAAGGTGCTGGCCGGTAAGCGCAACATCCTGGTCACCACCCACCAGCACCCCGACCCCGACGCCCTGGCCTCCAGCCATGCGCTGGCGTTCCTGCTCAACGCCAAGCTCAAAGACGCCAACGTCTCCATGGCAATCCGCGGCAAGATCGGTGGCGGCCTCAATGACGCCTTCACCAAGCATTCCCACCTCAAGCTCACGCCGTGGAACGAAGCCGCCATCGCTGGCGGCAAGTACGATGCGATCATCCTGCTCGACACCCAGCCGCTCTTCTCCTACAGCCCCCTGCCACCGGGGATGATGCCGCTGGCCGTCATCGACCACCACCGTACCCGCGGCCGCAACCCCAAGTGCGAGTTCTGCGACATCCGCGTGGACGTCGGCGCGACCACCTCGATCATCTTCTCTTATTTCCTCGAACTCCAAGTGACGATCCCCGCGGACCTCGCCGCCGCGATGCTTTACGCGATCGAAACCGACCTAGCTGGCGCCGCCGGCACGCCCGGCGAGCTGGATAACATCGCCCTGTCCAACCTGACGCTCACCTCCGACACGCACAAGCTCTACCAGATGCGGTACGTGGATCTGCCGCAGAGCTATTACGTTGCTACCGCCGCGGGCCTGGCGAATGCGATGTACTACGACAACGCGATCTTCTCGCACATCGATTCGATCGACTCGCTCGAGAAAGCCGCCGTCTCCGCCGATTTCCTTCTCCGCTTCGACCAGGTGGAGTGGGCGCTGGTAACGGCGGTCAACGGTAACCGCCTGGTCCTCTCGCTGCGCACCAGCAGTTCCAAGCTCTCGGCCGCTGAGATGATGCGCCGCCTGGTCAAAAAGCTCGGCGAAGGAGGCGGTCACCGCACCAAGGCGGGCGGCGTGATCGCCCTCCAAAACGCCACGCCCGCCGAGATCGAGCGCATCCGCGCCATCCTTCGCCGCCGATACCTTCGCGCCTTAAAGATCAAAGCCTCGCGCGGCCAGCGCCTGATACCCAAGGCCGACGCGGCCAAGTCATAAGCCGAATCAACTGGATTGCCGCAAGTGGCCGTGATAAACTCCCCGCCAGCATGACACGCACTCACCGCATCCCGGTCGTCGTACGCTAGGCTCGCCGCGAGCCTTTGCCCGGCGGGCCCCCCTCTCGTACCATCCGACCTCCCTGAATCCCAAGCAAACCCAAGACCCCATCGCGAGGCTTCAATGTCGACCGAACTGGCCAAGACTTTCGACCCCACCACCACCCAGGAGCAAGCCCTCAAGCTCTGGCACGACCACAACGCCTTCCACGCCGAGCCCACCGACCCCGGCCGCCCCTACGCGATCGTCATCCCGCCGCCCAACGTCACCGCCGCCCTGCACCTGGGCCACGCGCTGAACAACACACTGCAAGACATCCTCACGCGCTACCACCGCATGCTGGGCGACAACACCTGCTGGCTCCCCGGCACGGACCACGCCGGCATCGCCACGCAAACCGTCGTCGAAAAGCGCGTCCTTAAAGAAGAAGGCAAGAAGCGCACCGAATTCACGCGCGACGAGTTCGTCGCCAAGATCCAGACCTGGAAGGACGAATACGAACGGCGAATCACCGAGCAGCTCAAGGCCATGGGCTGCAGTTGCGATTGGCAGCGCCAGGCCTTCACCATGGACCCGCCCCGCGCCAAGGCCGTGAGAGAAGCCTTCTTCCGCCTATTCAAAGACGGCCTGATCTACCGCGGCAAAAGACTGGTCAACTGGGACCCGGCGACTCAGACTGCGCTCGCGGATGACGAAGTCGAGATGGAAGAAATCGACGGCCACTTCTACTACCTGCAATATCCATTTGACGATGGAACCGGACATGTGACGGTCGCCACGACGCGCCCCGAAACGATGCTGGGCGACACCGCCGTCGCGATCAATCCGAAGGATCCGCGCGCCGCGGCGCTGCGGGGAAAGCAAGTCCGCCTCCCCATCGTCAACCGCATCATTCCCATCATCGAAGACGATTACGTCGTCCTTCCCGACCCCAACAGCGACGACGCCAAAGCCAAGTACGCGACCGGCTTCTTAAAAGTCACCCCCGCCCACGATCCCAATGACTACGAGATCGGCCGCCGACACAATCTCCCCGTCATCAACGTCCTCGCCCCCGACGGCAGCATCAGCGACCGCCACGGCTGGAGCGACAAAGGCGACGCTGACTTCGTCCTGGGCCTCGACCGATACGAAGCTCGCCGCGCCATCGTCGAATGGTTCCGCCAGAACAAACTGCTCGAAGAAGTGAAGCCCTATCGCCACAGCGTCGGCCACAGCTACCGAAGCCACGTCCCAATCGAACCGTACCTGAGCGACCAGTGGTACGTGAAGGTGAAAGATGATCGGCTAGCCGGCGCCGCCCTGCGCGCGCTGGCGAAGCAAGACGATGGCGAGGCTCCGTCCGAGCTGTCTCGTATCACGGGCGTCCCGCCCGTGCCTGCAACCTCGGAATTCGAAGAGCCCTCAACTCCCCAACGTAAAACGCACGGGCGAGACGCCCGTGATACGGGCAACTGGCAAGGCCAACTCAAATTCTTCCCCCCCCGCTACGCCAAGACCTTCCAATCCTGGCACGAAAACATCCGCGACTGGTGCATCAGCCGGCAACTGTGGTGGGGGCATCGGATTCCGGTGTGGCACCGCCGAATTGATACTGCGAGTTCTGATGCGTTCGATTTCTTTTCCAATGAGATCGACGAAGCTCTCGAAGGGAACCACGCCAGTTGTTTCGGAATCGCGGTTGATACCGAGACGAAGGCTGCCATCCCGACGCGTGAGCTGTATCCTTTTGACAAAATCAAAGACGGCTACCGATTGCGAAACGTCGGGACGATTGATGTTTTCATTTGCGACATCACCGACGATGGTCGGAAATGGAAGTCCGCCGGCTTTACCCAAGACCCCGACGTCCTCGACACTTGGTTCTCCAGCGGCCTCTGGCCCCTCTCCACCCTTGGCTGGCCCGACCACACCCCCGAACTGCAGACCTGGAACCCCACCACCGACCTCGTCACCGCCCGCGAGATCATCACTCTCTGGGTCAGCCGCATGGTGATGTTCAACCTTTACTTCGAAAATCGCCTCCCCTTCGCCAACGTCATCGTCCACGCCATGATCCAGGACGGCGAAGGACGCAAGATGTCCAAGTCCCTGGGCAACGGCGTCGATCCGCTCGACATCATCTCCTCCCACGGCGCCGACGCGCTCCGCTTCACCATCGCCACCATGGCCACTAATACGCAGGACGTCCGCATGCCGGTCGTCCACGACCCGGCCACCAACAAAAACACCAGTCCCAAGTTCGACATTGGCCGAAACTTCTGCAACAAGCTCTGGAACGCCGCCCGATTCGCCTTTTCCCAACTTGAAGACGGGCTAGCCGCTTCAGCGGCTGGCTCTTCAGTTGATGAATCGAAATGGTCCCTCGCCGACCGCTGGATCGTCTCGCGCTTCAACCGCGCCGTCGAATCCGCCAACGCCGCCTTGGCCGATTATCGCTTCGACCAATACGCCAAGGCCTGCTACGACTTCTTCTGGGGCGATTTCTGCGACTGGTACGTCGAAGCCATCAAGCCCGCCCTGCGCGACCCGGCGCGCAAGGAGCAAACCGCCCACGTCCTGGCCGCCCTGCTCGACGGCGCCCTCCGCCTCATGCACCCGATGATCCCGTTCATCACGGAAGTCCTCTACCAACGCCTGAATGAAATCCGCCCCCTGCGCGGTTTGCCCGGGCGATTGACCTGCTCGGATAACAGCCCCCTGCTTATCAAGGCGACGTGGCCCACCGTCGGTTCCTTCGCCGAAGCCGCTGAGCACATTTTCCCCAAGCTCCAAGAGATCATCAGCGCCATCCGCAACCTGCGCAACGAGCTCAAAGTGCAGCCTAAGCAGAAGGTCGATGTCAGCATCCTCGCCCCCGCCGAGCCCGCGCGGCAGCTCACCGAAAACCGCGAGTTGATCGAATCGCTCGCCACCGTCACCCTCAAGGAAGTCAGGGCAGACCTGACCCCGCCCCCCGGCGCAGCCCGCGCGTTGGCTGCCGGTGTCGAGATCTTCATCAACCTCGGCCAACCCGCCGGCGACACCGGTCTCGCCGAAAAACGTTGCGGCGAGCTCAAGAAACTGACGGAAACCCTTCGCGGCCGCCTTTCCAACGAAGCTTACACCAAAAAAGCCCCCCCGCACCTGGTCCAGCAGACCAAGGACCAACTCGCCGACGCCGAGGCAGAAATGACCAAGCTCGGCTGTAAGTAACCGCATTCAGACCATCCTGCCGATAAATCATCGGTATGACTGGCCCGCTCAAGATCGCCGTCCTCGGCGCCGGCTCGCTCTCCTTTGGGCCCGGCGTGCTCCAGGATGCGCTCCTGATCCATAAACTTCCTGGCATCGAAGTCGCCCTGGTAGATCTCGACGAAGCCGCCGTCTTCAACATGGCCGACGTCGGCCGCCGCATGGCGCAGAAGACCGGCGTTGAGGCGAAGATCACCGCCCACACCCACCGCGCCCCCGCGATCGACGGGGCAGCGTTCATCATCTGCGCCGCTGCCAACGACCGCCACGCCCGCTTCGCCACCGACTGCCGCATCATCGAAACCGTCGCCCCCGGCCACCTGATCACCGAGTTTGGCGGCATCGCCGGCATCGCCTATTCCCTTCGCCAAATCCACCTGATCCAGGACATCTGCGCCGACATCAAGGACCTCGCCGCCCCCGGTGCGATGCTTCTCAACGCCTCCAACCCCCTCCCCCGTGTCTGCCAGGCGGCGCATGACGACGGCGTTCCCACCGTCGGCTTCTGCTCGGCGTCGATGCTGGCGTACGGGTTCATCTGGAAGATCCTGCATGACGAGACCACCGCCTACCCGTTTGAGCTGCCGCGATCGCAACTGGACCTGTCAATGGCCGGCCTCAACCATCTCAGTTTCGTGCTCGACCTGTGGGACCATGACACCGGCGAAGACCTTTACCCGCTCCTGAGAAACATCGTCGATTCTGGCCGCAACGCCCATCAGGCTGCCAGCGCGCAGTTGCTGCTGGAGACCGGCTACTTCCCCGCCACCGGCGACGAGCGCATCCGTGACTTCATCGAGCCTGTCCCGCACTCCATCGCGCACAAGGTCTCGCTCGATCCCGCCACCGACAAGCAGCGGCAATCGCGACTGAAGCTCCTGCGCGCCGTCGCCGAGGGTAAAGCGCCTTGGGGCGAATTGCTCGCCGGACGATCATGGGAAAAACCGATCGACCTGATCGCGGCGATGGCGTTCAACCGTCCCCCCGCCGCCTTCACCAGCCTGAACCTGATCAACGCCGGGCAACTGCCGCAACTGCCGAACGACGTCTTCGTCGAAACCCCCGCGACCGTCGATCGCACCGGCGTCCGTCCCGCCGCCGCCGAATTTATCCTCCCCGATTCCATCCTGCCGCTCCTCAGTCGCACCGCCCTGCTCAACGACACCATCGTCCGCGCCGTCCGCTGGAGCAGCCAGGAACTGCTCGACGAAGCTGTGGAACTCGACCCTACGATCCTCGACAAAACTGGGGGCCGACAGGCGCTGGACGAGTGCCTCAAGGCCCACGCGGATCTTGTGCCCGCTTACGTCTGAATCGAATGGGGTGGCATGCGCAAGAAAACACCCCGCCGGCGGGGTGAGCGCTGGCGGGGCGAAGGAGGAGGAGAGAAGACTCGGGATATTCTCCCCGGACTACATGTTCCTCATGTCTCGCGTGCGAAAAGGAGCCCGGGGGGCTTACTTGTTCAGGGCCGGCCCGCGATCGGGCGAGGCGATCGACGAATCCTTGTTCAGGTCCGCCTTCCTCGCGCCGGGACGGGCTGCGGTCCCGGTCTTGCCGGCGACCGTGCTGCGAACCGTGCTGGGGAGAATCAGCACTTCGACGCGGCGGTTCTGCGCCTTGCCGTCGGTCGTGCCGTTGCTGGCGATCGGACGCTGATCGGCGTAACCGACCACTGCGACCCGCTGCGGCGACACCGCGTGCTTGATCAGCTCATCGCCGACCGAGATGGCGCGGTGGCTCGAGAGGTACCAGTTGTCGGGGTGCTTGATCTTGGTCTGTTGATTGACGACCGGCGTGTTGTCGGTGTGGCCGGCGACCATCAGCTCGTAGCTCCTGGCCGCGTCACTGTTCAGGATCGTGGCAAAGCGGGAGATCGCCGACTTGGCCTTGTCGGTGATCGTGTCCGAGCCTGTGGCGAAGGTGAAGTCCGTCTTGAACTTCACGATGCCGCGGGCAGCGTCGAAGTCGACCAGTTCGGGATTGGCATGCGCGAAACCGGTCAGGGCATCAGAGAGGGCGACAGGGAGCGCGACCGTGCCGTTAGCGACCCGGCCGAGCGCGTCCTGGTACTTGCCGTTGATCTCGGCAAGCTGCGCGCTGAGGTTGGCGATCTGCTGGGCACTGTTCGCCAGTAGCGCGTCCTTGCCATCGCCGCCCGCCATCATCGAGTTGATCTGGTTCTTCAGCGTGTCGGCTTGCGCCTGCGCCGAGCGGGCCTGTGACTGGGCTTCGCCCAATTGCGTGCGGAGTTGCTCGTTTTCGAGCTTGACCGCTGTGTACTTGTCCGTGGAAGTGACGCAACCCGTCAGAGCGAAGCTCAGGGCTGCAAGACCGAGGAAATGATGCATCCGTGCCATGGCTATGGCCTCCTTGCCAAAAGTAGTTCGTGCCGGTTCACCGGCGTTTAGTTTTACGCTGTTGGGGTTGTTAGAAGCCCCAGGGAGCAGCGCCGAGTACATCCGATGCCTGCAGCGCAACTCCTGCGCACAAAGATGACGGGCCGGGATTTAATTTCAAGTCCCGGCCCGTCATCTTTTTAATTTTCCCGGATTTTTCTAAAGAGTCTCAACTATCGCCCTACCGCTTGGTCGTGCCCGCCCCCATCTTGCCGATGATCAGGCCGATGACGAAGAAGAGCGCTGCGCCGCCCAGGGCCATGAGCAGGTAGACCATGCCCTTGCCGGTCGGGCCGCTCATGCCAGCAATCATCGCTGGGCGAACGCCCATAACGGCGTTCAGCAGAACGAACAGGCCGAAGATGACCACGCCCGCGCCGAAGATCGCCAGCCACCCCAGCGCGGGGGCCAGCGCATCAGGGGCTTCGACGTAAACCGGTTGGCTGATCACGCTGCGGCCCGAGCTGCGCGGGGTTTCCATGGCCATGCCGGAATCGGCCGCCACCATTGTGCCGCGCCGCGCGCCACCGCCGCCGCCACCCGCGCCGCTGCCGCCGGGGGAAATTTCATCGAGCAGTTCCGCGCCCAGGCTGGTGTCGTCGCTCTCGCGGGTGAGGTCGAGCAGGCCGGAGCCCGAGCCGACGCCTTCCAGGTTAATTTGATCTTGAATACCTGAGCCGATCGACGTCTGGGCCATCGGATCGACGCGGCCTGAGTCTTCATCGCCGAAGACGTTCACGCCCACGCGCGAGCCCACCTTCGAGCCCGAGCGGGTGTCTCCCGCGCGACCGGGCGAGGGGATGCCCGCCGCCGTGCCGGACAGGCCGAGGTCCGCCGCCAGCGCCGTATCGTCCTTCACCATGCCCGCGCCGGGCGACTTGCCGAAATCGGTGTCGGCCAGCGAGATGCCCGAACCCGAAAGAGGCGAAGCCTTGGAATCTGCGAGACTGAGCCCCACGCCCGAGTCCGACGGTCCAAGGGAGATCTGGTCACCACCGCCGCCCGCGAGTTCGGCCTTGAGATTGTCCACCTGGTCGGCCTTGAACATCAGGCGCGGGCCGTCGCGAAATTCGCGCAGGCGGCCTTCGCGGGAAAGCTGCTTGATCTCTTCCTCGTTAAGACCCAGCGCGCCCTTGGTCTCGTCGAGCGTGTAGAACATCTTGGCCATCATGGTGCGGACTCCTGTATGTGTGCTCTCTCTGCGGGGGCCTCGTTATTTATCTTTTGCGTCCGGCGCCGGCTCGGCCGGTCCTGGAACCGCCTGCCCAACCGCCTGCCGGTCCAACATCGCCTTGATCTCTCTGGGCGAAAGTTCGGTGTTGTAATTTTCCAGCTTGGTGTCGTAGCGATAGCTGCGGGCGGCCGTCAGGCGAAGCTTCTTCTCGCCCGGATAAAACTGGTACGCGCAGAGCGTCTTGGAATCGACGTCCAGCAGGTAACACCCCCAGACGTTGCTCTGCATTTGCGCCGGCATCACAAAAATGCCCGCTCCACCCGCGATCGGCGGTTGGTTTTGCGCGTACGCCGCGGAAAGGAATGACGGCGCATTGCCGCGGCTCAAAAGCACGATCACGATCACAGCCAGCAGGCCCGCATTCGCCCACAGGGCCATAACCAACGACTTGTTCGAGCGGGGCGACGTCATGGTGCGGTTCCAAGTTGAGGCCGAGCCGAGCTTTGGACGGTCAGCGGGGTCGATTATACGAAGTCGGGGCACCACGCTGCAAGAACGGAAGGAGTTGCCGACGTCGGAAATGTAACCCCAATCGTCGAGGCGATGACAAATTAAGCCTCCGCTGGAACAATAGCGCCTGATGCGACCGCCACCGGCGACAGAACAATTGCAGGCCGAGATCTCCCCGTCGCGACGCGGGCCGTGGTTCATGTTCCGTGGCGTTGACGGCTTCGAATGGACCCAGATCCGCACGCCGGTTCCGCATCTCCCGCCCGAACTGGAGGGTTTCCGCTTCGTCCACCTGTCCGACCTGCACATGCGAAGTTACTGGTCCAAGGGGTACGACGAGCTGATCCACCGTCTGGAGCAATCTCCGCCGGACCTGCTGCTGATCACGGGCGATTTCATCAACGATTTGCACGATCATCGTCCGGGCCTGCGGACGCTTAAGCGGCTGATTCCGAAACTGAAATCGCGCCTCGGCACCCACGCCATCCTGGGCAATCACGACGTTGACCTGATCGTTCCGGACCTGCAGGAGATGGGCGTGAACATGCTCGATGGTCGCCGGGCGGTGCTGGAATCGGGGGGCGGCGCGAAGGTGGAGATGATTGGCTTGGGCGGCATTGCCCGCGACGATCTGGATGTTCGATTTATTGCGGCCCAACCGCCCAAACCGCCGGGGACGCTGCGGATCGTGCTTAGCCATTTCCCAGACCATTTCCGGCGCATCGGGCCGCTGGATGCAGACTTTTTCCTCGCCGGCCACACCCACGGCGGTCAAATCTGCCTGCCCGGCGGTTGGCCCCTGATCACGCACGACCGAATGCCCCGGCGATATTCCAAAGGCATTTTCCGCTTTGACGGCACGTGGTACGTCGTCTCGCGCGGGTTGGGGTATGCGAGTGTTCCGGTGCGCGTGAATTGTCCAGCGGAAGTCGCGGAAATCACAACAGTCAGGGGACGCGCGACGTAGTTTGGATAATGAGGCATCGAGTGCTCTTATTTGTGGTTTTGGCATCGCTGGCGGTTGGGGCGCGGGCGACTGAGCCCAAGGTGGATTTCAACCGGGATGTTCGGCCGATCCTTTCCGACACCTGCTTCACCTGTCACGGGCCGGACGATGCCAAGCGCAAGTCCGGGCTTCGCTTGGACTTCAAGGAGACGGCGTACAAGCCGGCAAAGTCGGGGAAGACGGCGATCGTTCCGGGTGATGCGGCGCATAGCGAGCTGATCAGTCGAATTACCACGAGCGATGAAGATGACCGGATGCCGCCGGCCAAAACGGGGAAGCAGCTTACGAAGGATCAGATCGAGATCCTGAAGAAGTGGGTGGCGCAAGGGGCGGCGTATCGTGGGCATTGGGCGTTTGAATCGCCCGTTCGGCCGGCCCTACCTGAGGTGAAGAACAAGACTTGGGCGAAGAATGAGATCGACCGGTTCATCCTGGCGAAATTGGAGGCTGAGGGATTGTCTCCAGCGGCGCCTGCGGATCGGCAAACGTTGATCCGGCGCGTCTATCTCGACGTGACGGGCCTGCCACCGACGCCGGAGGAAGTGGACGCGTTTGTAAGCGATTCCTCAGCCGATGCTTACGAAAAGGTGGTGGATCGCTGCCTCGCGTCGCCGCGGTATGGCGAGCAGATGGCGATGAGCTGGCTCGATGGGGCGCGCTACTCAGACAGTCACGGTTACCAGGCGGATTGGGAACGCTACCAGTGGCCTTGGCGCGATTGGGTCATCAACGCGTTTAATCAGAATGAGCCGTTCGACCGATTCACGGTCGAGCAACTGGCGGGCGACCTGCTGCCGAACGCCACCGTGGCCCAGCGGGTGGCAACGGGATTTAACCGCAATCATCGGATGAACACCGAAGGCGGAAGCATCGCCGAAGAGTGGCGGACGGAATATGTGATCGATCGCGTGGAGACGATGGGATCGGTCTGGCTGGGCCTGACGGTCGGCTGCGCGCGGTGCCACGATCACAAGTTCGACCCGATCACGCAGAAGGAGTTTTATCAGCTCTATTCGTTCTTCAACAACGTGCCGGAGACGGGAAAGGAACAGGAGAAGGCGGGGAACCACGTGCCGTTTATCAAATCGCCGCGGGGCTTTGAGATCGAGAAGCTGAAGGGTTTTGATGCGGCCATCGCGCTGGCGGAGAAGCACGTGAAGGAGAAGGAGGCGCTGCTGCCGGCGCTGCAGGAGCGGTGGGAGCAATCCGACGACGCGACTAAGCCGGGGGTGATGTGGACGGCGCTGGATCCGACGACGATGCAATCGGCGGGAAAGGCGAAGCTGACCAAGCGCCCGGACAAGTCGATCGTGGTGTCGGGGACAAATCCGCCGACGGACACGTACACGATTCGCGCGACGAGCGAGCTTGGAGAGATCACTGCAATTCGCCTCGAAGCGCTGACGGATGAGAGCCTGCCGTACAAGGGGCCGGGGCGGTCGGCGAATGGAAACATCGTTCTGACGGACGTGGAGGTGACGATCGGCGGAAAACCGGCGAAGCTGGGGACGGCGTCGGCGGATTTCAGCCAGGAGGGATACCCGGTCGGGGCGGCGATCGACAGCGATAAGGTGGAGAGCGGCTGGGCGATTTCCCCGAAGACCGGCCAGGGGCATTTCGCGGTGTTCGACCTGAAGGAGCCGATCGCCAGCGCGCCGCCGGCGGCGCAGGTGGTGAAGCTGGCATTCAAGTCGAAGTCGGCGTCGCATCAGTTGGGGCGGTTTCGGTTGTCGGTGACGGACGCGAAGATGCCGCACGAGAACGGGACGCCGCCGAATATCGTCGCAGTGTTGAACACGCCGGTGGCGGAGCGCAATGAGAAGCAGAAGAAGGAACTGGCGGCGTACTTTCGCGAGCGTTTTGCCGGCGAAGTGACAGACGCGGACCGTGCACTGGCTAAGGCGAAGGGAGACCGCGCGGCGTTCGAGGCGACGATTCCGACCGTGATGGTGATGGAGGAGATGCCGTCGCCGCGCGAGGCGCACGTGCTGATCCGCGGGCAGTACGACAAGCCTGGCGAGAAGATTACCGCGGGTCTGCCCAAGCTGTTCGGCGAGATGCCGGCAGGCGCGCCGCGAAACCGCCTCGGCCTGGCGATGTGGATGGTCAAGGCGGACAACCCGCTGACGACCCGCGTGGCGGTCAACCGGTTCTGGGAAAAGTTCTTCGGCGTCGGGATCGTGAAGACGAGCGAAAACTTCGGATCGCAAGCGGATTTTCCGAGTCACCCGGAGCTGCTCGATTGGCTGGCGACGGAATTTGTCCGCCTTGGGTGGGACATGAAGGCGATCCAGAAGGAAATGGTGATGTCGGCGGCGTACCGGCAGTCGGCGCGGGTGACGCCGGAATTGGTCGAGCGCGATCCGGAGAATCGCTTGCTGGCTCGCGGGCCGCGGTTTCGTTTGCAGTCGGAGGTGATGCGCGACCAGGCGATGGCGATCGCCGGGTTGCTGGTGGAGAAGCTGGGCGGCCCGTCGGTGCGGCCTTACCAGCCGGAGGGGATCTGGGACGAGATCAACGTCTATGGCAATCTCCGCAATTACAAGCATGACCTGGGGGAAGGGCTTTATCGCCGCAGCCTGTACACGATCTGGAAGCGGACGTCGGCTCCGCCGGGGATGACGATCTTTGATATGCCCAGCCGCGAGGTCTGCACGGTGAAGCGCTCGCGGACGAACACGCCATTGCAGGCGCTGGCGCTGCTGAACGACGTGACGTACGTCGAGGCGGCGCGGGTATTGGCGGAGCGGATGATCGAGGAAGGCGGGGCGACGCCGGAGGCGCGGATCGCGTGGGCATTCAAGCGCGCCACGGCGCGGACGCCGGATGCCGATGAGGTGGCCACACTGGCGCGCGGGCTGGGGCAGCGGATCGAGAAGTACAAGGCGAGCCTTGAGACGGCCAAGCGGCTGATCGCGCAGGGCGAATCCAAGGCGAATCCTCGGATCGATCCGGCGGAACTGGCGGCTTACACAATGACGGCGAACGTGATTCTGAATCTGGATGAAGTTGTTACGCGCGAATGAGAGGGAAGAAGCGAGAAGAAAGACGAACTAAAGACAGAGGCAGACAAGAATGTCTGCCCCACCGAAGAAGTTGAAAGAGACATCATGAAGACGTTGCCTAAGGAAATGATTGAGCAGATTAACGCGGTGAACCGCCGGACTTTCCTCACGCGCTCGGCGGCGGGGATCGGGGTGGCGGCGCTGGCTTCGCTGCTCAATGAGAATCCGCTGCGCGCGGCGGGGGCGGCGGTTGGGAATGAGACTGCGCAGGTGACCGGTGGGTTGCCGGGGTTGCCGCATTTTGCGGCGAAGGCCAAGCGGATCATTTACCTGTTCCAATCCGGTGCGCCGTCGCAGATGGACTTGTTTGATTACAAGCCTACGCTCAATGGCTTTCGCGGTAAGGAACTGCCGGAATCGATTCGCCAGGGTCAGCGGTTGACGACGATGACATCCGGGCAAAAGGCTTTTCCGGTCGCGCCGTCGCTCTTCAAGTTTCAGCAGTACGGCAAGGGGGGCACGTGGATGAGCGAGCTTTGGCCGCACCTGTCGCCGCTCGCGGACGAGCTCTGTTTCATCAAGTCGATGTACACCGAGGCGATCAATCACGATCCGGCTATTACGTTTTCGCAGACGGGATCGCAGTTGGCGGGTCGGCCGAGCATCGGGTCATGGCTTTCATACGGACTCGGGAGCGAGAACCGCGATCTGCCGTCTTACGTGGTGTTGACGAGCAAGGGGACGGGCCGGCCGGACGATCAGCCGCTCTACGACCGCCTCTGGGGAAGCGGGTTTTTGCCGACGCAGCACCAGGGTGTGAAGTTCCGTAACGGCGGCGATCCGGTGCTGTGGCTTTCAAATCCGCCGGGCGTTGATCGCGACACTCGGCGGGAAACGCTGGACGAACTGGGCGCGCTCAATCGCCGCCGGCACGATGTGATCGGCGATCCGGAGATCGCGACGCGGATCGCACAGTATGAGCTGGCGTTTCGGATGCAGTCATCGGTGCCCGATTTGACGGACGTTTCGCACGAGTCGCAGAGCGTGGTCGACATGTACGGGCCCAACGTCAGCAAGCCGGGGACCTACGCGGCCAACTGCCTGCTGGCGCGCCGGCTGTGCGAGCGCGGGGTGCGGTTCGTGCAGCTTTTCCACATGGGTTGGGATCAGCATGGGAACTTGCCCAAGGCGATTCGCGGGCAGTGCTCCGACACCGATCAACCGACGGCGGCGCTGATTAAGGATTTGAAAGCGCGTGGGTTGCTCGATGAGACGCTGATCGTCTGGGGCGGCGAATTTGGCCGCACGGTTTATTCGCAGGGTGAGCTGACGGCGACCAACTACGGGCGCGATCATCACCCGCGCTGCTTCAGCATCTTCATGGCGGGCGCGGGCATCAAGGGCGGGTTCTCGTACGGCGCGACCGACGACTACTGCTACAACATCACCGAGAACCCCGTACACGTGCATGACCTGAACGCGACGATCCTGCACCTGCTGGGAATCGAGCACACGAAACTCACGTACCGATTCCAGGGGCGCGATTTCCGATTGACGGATGTGCATGGCGAGATCGTCAAGCCTGTGCTTGCGTGACGCGATTACTTCCGCAGCCACATCAACAGGCCGGTGAGGCTTAGCCCATCGACGATCTCGTTGTGTGCGATGAGGCCGTCGATCTCTGCGCGGCTGAAGAATCGAACCTGGTGGATTTCGCTCGCGTCGCGCTCGCCAATCTCCCGCACGCCCCGCGCGATGAACAGGTGGAAGGTCTGATCGGCGACGCCGATCGTCGGGTGATAGTGGTAGAGCGGCTCGAGGCGCACCGGGGCGTAGCCCGCTTCTTCACCCAGTTCGCGGGCGGCCGCGTCGGCGGGGGATTCGTTGGTTTCGATCGCGCCCGCGGGCAACGACCACGTCAGCTTCTCAACCGGATGCCGCCACTGCTGCACGAGCAGCACCCGCCCGTCCTCATGCACCGGGACGACGCCCACCGCTTGGCGGGCGAACTCGATGACGTAATAATCCAGCTCGTGCCCCTGCGGATGTTTCAGGCGATCGACACGCACGCCGTAGTAGGGCGTGCGCAGCACCGACTGCGTGGAGAGTTTGCGCCAGACGTAATCGAAGTTCATAGGAGCACAGTAGGCGGTAGGCAGTAGGCAGAAAGAAACCGGTCTTCTCCGCCTACTGCCTACTGCATACCGCCTACTATTTCACGCGTGGATTGCGAAGCGACCAATGCCGGGCTGCGCGAGACGCCGGTAATCATCCATCGACATCGTCACCGCCTCGTGGTGATTGCCCGCCTGGAACGTTACCTTGCGCTGCATGAGCAGCGACTCGTCGGCGATCGTCGGCAGGCCGAAGAGTGCGCCGATCGGCGGCTCGGCGCCGACCTCGCAGCCGAGGAAAACCTCGCGCAGCATCGCCTCATCTGCCAGGCGGATGTAATCGACCTCCAGGTCATCCCGAAGGGCCTCGAGATCAATTCGATCGCACGCGGGGAGCGCGCAAAGGACCATCTGCCCGTCGGCCTCAACCAGCACCGGCTTGATGACCTGGTGCCCCGAGACGTGCTCCGCCTGGGCGAGCCCCTGGGCCGTGTAGGCGACCGGGTGCTCGGTCACGTGGTAACGAACGTTGAAACGATCGAGGTATGACTGCAGGTCCATATCGGCCTCCATGGGTAAGAGGTTCGCCCCTGTTCCGACCGCCGCGACATGCCGGTAGGAATTGTACTCACGACCTTTGCGCCGAAACAGAAAAAAGCGAGATTTTTCTGCACGGTTGCCTGATTTGTGCCGGCAAAGCCCCACTCATTCTACGTTCGAGCTCGATCCCGCGCCGCGCTCAGACGGTCAGCCAGGCCGTACTCGCGCACCAGGTTCCGCAGCGTCTTTTCCGATGAGCGATCCCAGAACAACCCGATGAGCGCGAGATCGCCGCTCAACTCGTCGATGAGCGTCTCCAGCCAGACGCGCTTCGCATGCTCGACGTGCGCCGGCACGTCGAAGCCCCGCCCGGACGAGAGTTGTCCCGGCGACGGCGCCGCGCGAATCGCGCGGCGCAGCGCGTCCACATTGATCAACGGCGCCTTGCTGGTTCCCGGAAGCGGCGGCAGCGGTGGCGCGGCGGCGCCGCCGCCGCCGATGTTGGAGAGCGCGGCCCGCACGGCTTGCGGAAAGTCCGCCGGCTCGATCTCGCCGTCGTCGCACATCGCCAAGGCATGCTTGAGCGCGTGTTCGAGCTCGCGGACATTACCCGGCCAAGCGTAATGACGCAGTTGATCCGACAGCTCCGGGCGCAGCCGCTTACCCGCCGCCCCCGGCAGGCGCGCGAGCAGGAACTGCGCCAGCGCCGGCACATCTTCGGCGCGCTCGCGCAGCGGCGGCAACTGCACGGGGATGACGTTGATCCGATAATAGAGATCCTGCCGGAACGCGCCGCCCTGCACCATCTGCTCCAGATCGCGATTGGTCGCCGCGACGATGCGGATGTCCACGTGAATATCGCGCACGCCGCCAAGCCGCTTGAACGTCGACGTTTCGATGACCCGCAGCAGCTTGGCCTGCAACTCGGCGGACGCATCGCCGATCTCGTCGAGGAAGATCGTGCCGCCGTCCGCAAGGGAGAAAAGTCCCTGCTTGGTTTCGGTCGCGCCGGTGAAGGCGCCGCGCTCGTGGCCGAAGAGGTTGGACTGCACGAAATTGTCCGATCCCACGTCAGAGGTCAGCGCTACCTCGATCAGCGGCTTATCGCGGCGCGGGGAGAGCTCGTGAATCTTGCGTGCGATGAAGCTTTTGCCCGTGCCGGATTCACCGCGCAGCAGGACGATCTCGTCGGTGCGGCTGGCGCGGCGGACACGCTCCCAGACCTCGCGCATCACCCGCGAGCCGATCACGAGGCTGCTTTCGAGCAGGCCCGCCTCGGCCGATTGCTGGCGCTGGTGGACGCCGCGGATGTACCCGACGAGCGTCTGCGTCAGGGTTTCAAAGGCGAATCGCGCGGTCGAGCGGATGGGGAAGCGCACGAATCCCGCGGTGCCTTCAACTCCATACTTCAGCGCTTTGGGATCGTATTCGGCAACCATTTTCCCCGCGAAGTTCTCCGCGCCACCGAGCATCGTGAAGAAGCTGTTTCTAAAACATCGCTCCGGTTCCAGCCCGTACTGCTGAAGGTAAGCGCCGATCACCGCCGGCCGCGCATAACGGATTTGAAGCAAGACGTGATCCGGCTTGAACTCCTGCGTCACCTCATATTTATTGCCCCCCTGCCGCAGGATGTGGCCGACCATCAGCTCCACCGCCGTCGCGCGGACACCGCCGGACCCGCTCAGCCCTGCTTGCAGGAAGGGGTAAATACTTTCGCCGATGACGGTGTCGGCCTCGGTGTAGGAGCGTCCGACTTCGCGGCAGAAATCTTCGGGCCCGTTCGCGCCGGTGCGCGCGATCGCCCAGTTGTAGAGCTGCTGCATCTGGTAATAGAAGACAGAGTGACCCGTCTGGCGGATCGCCTCGAGATAATGGCGGTCGTCCGGCTCGCGCTGGGCGAGGATTTCGCGCCAGACTTCGCTCTCGTGCCCGAGATCGCGACAGCGCCGCGCCACGATGCGCGCCACCGCCGCCGCCGCGGGGAACGGCGTGCGATCATCGAGCACGTAGGAATCGGCCGAGGCGTGGTCGGGGGTCATGCTGCTCCGATGCGAAGTTAGCAAGTAAATCCTAACATAAATGCATGTTTTCCGGGAATTTTTCCCGCCGCTGCAACAATTCCCCATCGCGCGGAAATTCCACGATATCTGTAAGTCTCTCCTGCCAAACCACTTGATCAGCGTTCGCTGGATTTAAGTTAGCGGGCACTGGATTTGCAGTGCCCTTGGGGACGGCCGGGAATCAAACTGACGCAAATCAAAGAAACGCTGGGAGGCTCCATGTGCGCGACAATGACGGGACAGTGGGGGACATCCTTTTCACGAGGAACGATCCTTTCGATCTTCTTGATGACGGTGACCTTGGCCGGATGCGAGACAACCCACTCCTTCCCGATGACGCCCGGCGCGCTTCAATCGATCGATCCGCGCGATCTGCAACAGGGCGGCGCGCGCGTCCCGGCTCGCGAATGGGTCACGCGCGTGCAGCCGCGCCTGGACGATACGCTCCCCGAGTCGTCGCGCCACGCGCTGACCACCGCCGCGCTGACCGGCAGGGACGGCAAGATCGTCGATGTCTGTTCGCGATTCGGGCTTTGGGGACGCAACGTCGACAGCATGGTCTTCAATTACCCGGGCCTCAAGATGACGGCGCAAGCCGTACCCGCCGAAGAACTCTCCGCCAGCGACAGCGAATGGGCGGGATACGAGTGCATCGACATCCCGACGGATGACGAGATTACGATTTGCGCCCGCGTTGCGCCGCCTACCGGCACGGACCTGGGCCGCAGTTACGTGATCATCACGCACGGCCTCTTTAACAAGCAGGCGGGCATCGATCAGGTCAACACGGCGTCGGCGCTGCGGGCGTTCGGTCATCACGTCGTGGCGATCGACATGCGCGGGCACGGAAAAACGCGCGACAAGCACCCGGACGCGCCGATCACCTTCGGCATGGATGAAGGGCGCGACCTCATCGCTGTCTCCCGCTATTTACAGGAGCGGATGGGCGCTAAGCGCGTCGGCCTGCTTTGTTTCTCCTTCTCCGGGTTCGAAGCGCTTAACGCGGCGTGGATCGACGGAGACTCGTGCGCCTGCCAGGTTCGTCAGTCGGCACTCTGGCGATGCCAGCCCAAGCCCGGCGCTCGACCGGCGTTTGACGGGGGCATTCTCGCAATCTCGCCGGCGATTAATCTCATCAGCCTGGCGGACCAGATGGAAACCGACTTTGGGTATTGGGGCTCGCCGATGCGCTACACGATCCAGGGGCGTATCCGCAATCGCCTCCGGGAGCGCGGCGAACCGGAGTCGCATCGCATGTGGGCGTTCATCGAATCGGAGCTGCGGCGGTCGAAATGGATGGACTCCTACACGAGCTACGATGAGCTACTGTCAGACACCATTCACCTGATGGATTTCTCCGCCGGCGGATCAGACTGGAAACAAGGCGCCGATCGCATGGAAAAGGTTCGGGTTCCGCTGGTCGTCCTTCAGGCCGCCGACGATCCGCTGCCAGGTTCGGCGCAGGCGGTCGCGGAAGTCTTCGGGCGCGTGAGCAATCCCAACTGCGGCACGATCATGATCCGACGCGGCGGTCACACCGGGTTCGCGGCGCTCTCGGCGCCTTATTATTACAGCCTGATGAAGGCATTTTTCGACCCGAATACCGGGCCGGCGGGCGCGATCAACGAGGCGGTCGCCAACGTGAAGTAGCGTGCCGCAGTTCGCCGGCCGTCTTGACCTTCTGCGCGTTCGCCGAATAATCCGCGGGCATATGAAGCGCCCCGCCGTTATCTTCGACCGCGACAATACGCTGATCGCCAGCGATGGCTACCTCGGCGACCCGTCCAAGGTCACGCTCGTCAGCGGCGCCGCCGACGCGATCGCGCGGGCGCGCCAGCTGGGCTATGCCATTGTCGTCGTCTCCAACCAGTCCGGTGTCGCGCGCGGGATGTTCTCCGAAGAGGACGTCAAGGCCGTCAATGCCCGCATGGATGAGCTGCTGGCGGCGGAGAATCCGGCGGCCGTGGTCGATCGCCACGAGTTCTGTCCGTTTCACCCCGACGGCACCGTTGACGTCTACGCCCGCGAGAGTGACCGCCGCAAGCCTAAGCCGGGGATGATCCTGTCGGCGGCGGAAAAGCTGGCGCTGGACTTGTCGAAGAGCTGGGTCATCGGCGACGCCGGCCGCGACATCGAAGCCGGCAAGGCGGCGGGCTGCCGGACGATCCGTTTCACCGATGCGTCCATGAAAAAATCGCCTGCGGCGCAGGAGCAGTCGAAGGTCGACGCGGATTACTCCGTGACCACGCTGGCGGAGGCGATCGCCTACATCGAGCGAAATCCTGAGCCTGGCGCGGCGCCGCAGGCGCCAATTCCGATCAGGTCTGCTTCGCAAGCCGCCCCCGCCGCCGCATCAACGGCGAAAATCGAAATGCCCTCTCCCGTGCCATCGGTCTCGCCCGCGCAGCCGCCGGTGGCCGACGACGATCCCACGCCGGCCGCGCCCGCCCCCCGCGTGCCCAAGGTGGCCATCGGCTCAAAGTACGTCCCGCCGGCCGGACGAGAGACCGCCGAGCGGCCGGCACCGCGCCGTACTGCAACAATCGCCGAAACCGATACGCCGCGCGCTGCCGCCCCACCCGCCGCTGGAACCGAGCGCATGGAATCGCTCCTCGAACAAATTTGCCTGGAGCTCCGCCGCCAGCACGAACATCACGAGGGCGACTTTTCCGTCTCGAAGCTCCTGGCCGGCGTTGTGCAGGTGATCGTCCTGGCGATCCTGTTCCTCTCTTACCTGAAGCGCGGCGACAACTCCCTGCAAACCTATCTATCGCTGGCCCTCATTCTGCAAACGATGACCATCTCGCTGCTGATCATGAGCCGTCAAAAGTAGCGTAAGCGGCGTCACCGTCCCTGACCGCACAACCACCTGGCCAAAGATGCTGGATATCCGCCCCCACCGGCGGTAGAATCCGCCCGTTCTGCTGCGTTGCCTCTGCACGCTTCCTGGGCATTCCCGGGAAATCGCGAGTCAGATCAACGCGGGTGATAACGTAAGTTCACGGAAGAGGTTTATGTCCACCAATCCGTCAACTTCGCCTCCCGGGGGTACGTTTGGCGCGGGCTGCGTACTGTCGCCCGCGCTCAGCGCCAACGTTCTTGTTCTCAACAAGTTCTATCAGGCCATCCGGGTCGTCAACGTCAAGCGCGCCTTCTCGCTGCTCTGTCGCGAGCTGGCTGAGGTCGTCCACATCGAGACCGATGCGGCCGGCCAAAGCACGTGGCAGAACTTCAACTTCGAGTCCTGGCAGGAAGTCAGCCTGGTCAAGAAGGAGTTCGAGCCCGACGGCCACGACTGGATCCACACCGTGCGCTTCCAGATCGCGGTCCCGCGGATCATCCGCCTGCTCGTTTACGAGAAGCTTCCGCGGCAGGACGTGAAGTTCAACCGCCGGAACATCTACGCCCGCGACAGCAACCGCTGCCAGTACTGCGGCAAGAAGTTCCCGACGACCGAGCTCTCGCTCGACCACGTGAAGCCCAAGAGCCAGGGCGGCCGAAGCTCCTGGGAAAACATCGTCTGCTGCTGCCTGAAGTGCAACGTGAAGAAAGGCGGCCGCACGCCGGATCAGGCGCACATGCACCTGATCACCAAGCCGATCAAGCCGAAGCGGTCGCCGGTGATTAATATCCGGCTGGCGGATGAGCGGTATGCGTCTTGGAAGCAGTTCCTGGATAATGCGTACTGGACGGTTGAGCTGAAGTAATCACCCAAGGGTTGCCCGATGCCGGACGAGTTGCTGCCCAGTGATCCGGTGATCCCGACCCTTAGTTTTCTCCAATACGATCGAACGGTCATTGCTTATCACGGCACAACGCGTGAACTGGCGAATCGGCTGGTCAACGGCGACGTGTTCGAGGCGAGCGACACCGAGGACGAATGGTTGGGTACCGGGATCTATTTTTGGGAGCACGCCCCGAAGCAGGCTTGGCACTGGGCGACGCAGACGCGGAAGTATCCCAATCCCGCGGTCGTCGGCGCAGTGCTCCGCCTGGGCAACTGTTTCGACATGTGCGACCCTGGCAACATCGTTCTGCTTCACGCGTTCCGCGACGACTTAGTAGCCGGACTGAAGGATGCCGGCCAGCCCATACCCAAGAATTATCGCCGCTTCATGAAGCTTGATTGCGCCGTATTCAATCGAGTGTATAATGCGTCGACGGACGGTGGTCATCCGATCGATTCGTTTCGGGCGGTGTACGTGCCGACGGATAAGCAGAAAAGGATCTGGAAAGGTAGTTGGATCTATGCCGAAACTCACGTCCAAATCTCGATCCGTAACGCGTCGAAGATCCTCGCGGTCTGGCACGTCCGGAAAGACGGGCGTTACGGCATCGATCCGTAAAGCCCACCGTCAGGTCCAGCCGAATTCCCAGTTCGGGTACCTGCTCGGCGCACTAGCCGTTCGTCCCAAATCCACGCGCATCGCTTCCCTCGTGAAGGCAGGCATCCTTACGGCCGACAAAAAGCTTGCCACAAAGTACAAGAAGAAGTGACTCGCCGTCTCATCCGCCGAACCGATCTCGATTCCGCCCGGACTGCGTTGGAGCAGGCGGGTTTCGTTTATCGTAATACCGCTGGCGTCCCCCAACGGGTAGATCGTCGCCCGCTGCGGCTCCATCCGGAGCCGTTTTTTTGATTCTCCTTTTGCCTGTCCTC
>JAQGHM010000365.1 GCA_028291615.1 Phycisphaerales bacterium
AACGGGCGCAGGCGGAGTATGACATCCGCACCAACACGACGCGGACCAAGAGCACCACCGAGGCTGAACTCGAGCGTATTCGGCAGGAGCAGGAAAACCGTCGCAATACGATTGCTTCCCTGGTGCAGCGCTCGCAGGAGCAGACGCGCAAGCGGAATTACAAGCAGGCGCTAGGGGTTCTGCAGCAGATCCTGGACCTCGATCCGAACAACGATTACGCCCGCGGCGCCTATCCGTTGGTTTATGACAACTTCCAGCTTCAGACGCAGCGTGAGCATCGCGAGCTGCGCGACCGCGAGTTCACGAATCAGTTGAACCAGGCCGAGGAAAAGCAGATTCCGTACGAGGACATCCTGCGGTATCCGGAAAATTGGCCGGATATCAGCGAGATGCGCGACGCCGAAGTGAAGAGCGAGCGCGGTCTCAAGCAGGAAGACCTGGCGGTTCAGGCGCAGCTCGACCGTCGTCTGCCGGAGATCAACTTCGCCGGGCAGGGCCTGGCGGACGTGATGGATTTCCTCCGCGATGTCTCGGGCTCGAATATCTTCGTGAACTGGCGCGCCCTGGAGGCCGCAGGCATCAA
Source organism: Phycisphaerales bacterium (assembly GCA_028291615.1). Classification (GTDB taxonomy): domain Bacteria; phylum Planctomycetota; class Phycisphaerae; order Tepidisphaerales; family Tepidisphaeraceae; genus RYN-433. The sequence continues at coordinate 584 of JAQGHM010000365.1, forward strand.
CAAGGACGCCCCGGTAACCGCCCGCCTGAAGGACGTGCGCTTCAGCAAGGCGCTGAGCACGATCTTGTCTGACGTGGGCGGCGGCAACATCAAGCTGACGTACACGATCGACGAAGGCGTCATCACGATCTCGACCGCCGACGATCTGGCCAAGAACGTGGTGACCCGCGTCTTCGACATCCGCGATCTGCTGGTCGAAGTCCCTGACTTCGACAACGCCCCGAGCTTCAGCCTGAGCGATCAGAGCGGTGGTGGCGGCGGTGGCGGTAGCGGTCGAGGGGGTGGTGGCGGCGGTGGTGGCCGCGGCGGCCGTGGTGGGGGTGGGGGTGGCGGCGGTGGTGGCGGCGGTGGTGGCGGGCTCTTCGGCGGTGGCGGCGGTGGCGGCGCGACGAAGGAAAAGACCCAGACCTTCCAGGAACGCATGGACGCCCTGGTGAAGTTGATCCAGGAAACCATCGATCCCACGTCCTGGCGCGACGCCGGTGGCTCGGTCGGGGGCGTTCGCGCTCTCAACGGTCAGCTCATTGTCACTCAGACGCCTGAGAACCAGCGTGGAATGGTCAACCTGCTCGAACAGCTCCGCGAAACCCGCGCCATCCAGATCACCATCGAAGCACGCTTCCTTCAGGTCTCTAAAAACTTCCTGGAAGACGTCGGCCTTGATCTGGACGCGACGTTCAATATCAACGGCGGGACGGGCTCGAAATTCAGCCCCATCTCGGTCGCCCAGAATTCCATCGGGTTCACCGGCGGCCCGGTAACGGGTATTCCGGGCGGCATCGGGTCGTCCTCGGCGGGATTCAAGTCGCTGCAATTGAGTGGCACGTATCTCGACAACTTCCAAGTCAGCTTCCTGCTGAACGCGACTCAGGCCTCGCAGAGCAGCACGACGCTGACGGCCCCGCGGGTCACGCTCTTCAACGGTCAGCGGGCCTATGTGTTGGTGGCGACGCAGCGGGCTTACGTGTCGGATCTCGAAGCAGTCGTGGGTAACAACGTGGCGGCCTTTCAACCGACAATCGATGTCGTCAGTTCCGGCGTACTGCTCGACGTGCAGGCGACGGTTTCCGCCGACCGCAAGTACGTGACTCTGACGTTGCGGCCTCAACTCGCGCAGCTGCTCAACCTGTTTACGTTTAACTTCCAGAGCACCAGCGGCCAAAGTAGTGGTGGGGTGGGCGTGGGCGGCACTGTCATCGGCGGCGGCGTCAACGTCGGATCGGGTTTCGTACAGGAACCCGAATTGCAGATCACCGAAGTTCGCACCACGGTCAGCGTCCCCGATGGCGGCACATTGCTGCTGGGCGGGCAGACCCTGGCGGGCGAGATCGAAAAAGAGGCCGGCGTGCCGATCCTCTCCAAGATCCCGTTCCTTAAGCGGCTCTTCACCAACCGCTCGATGGCCAAGGACGAAAGCGTGCTGCTGATCCTGGTCAAGCCGACCATCATCATCCAGCGCGAACAGGAGCAGAAGCAGTTCCCGCTCTTGTCGAGCAAGGTCGCTGGGTAATTTAAGCGGTTTTCAAGCTACAAAAGTGCCCCGGGAAGCTCCTGCTTCCCGGGGATTTTTGTTCCTGGAGAGCTTGCATTTGGTTCGGGGTCTCTCTACACTCCCCGGCCCTAAACTTTTGAATTGAAGAGGTAACTGCAATGCCACGCGTCTGCTATTTCACCGGCAAGAAGACCACGTTCGGTCGCAAGAAGACCACCCGCGGTAAGGCCAAGTATCTAGGCGGGGTCGGCACCAAGATCACCGGGATCTCCGCCCGCAAGTTCAAGCCAAATATCCAGACCGTGCGCGCCGTCATCGACGGTCAGGTGCAGCGGATCAAGGTAAGCGCCAAGGCAATTAAGATGGGCCTGGTCGTCAAGCCGCCGCGCCGCAAATACAAGGCTGAGGCGAAGGTTACGTCTTAAGCAAGATCGCAAAATAAACGAATGCCCGGTGCGGAAGCGCCGGGCATTTTGCTGCGCGGATCAGCGGGGCGCGGCGGGGGTTCTCGCCAGTCGAGTGGCGGCGCCGGATCGGAGGATGGCGCGGGCCTGTTCCAGCGCGGAGCGCGGGCGGGGATCTTCGCGAGGAGGGGAGTCATCATCGCCGTCGGCCCGGGCGCGACCGCGCGCAGGTAAAACCAGATGGGGGCGAGGCTGAGGCAGCCTGACAGAACATCCTTCAGCCCGAACGCCCATGCAATGGCCTCGACCTGCAGCGGGTGCAGTCGCGTGGAATCGGAGGTGTTCATCGGGGTTGTCCAGCGGGTGAAATGATCGCGGCCATGCGGCCCGTGGCGTTGCCGTCGCGGCGATGGGAGAAGAACTCGTCCGGGTGCGAGAAGGTGCAGCGGTCGGTGGCGTCGATCCGGTCGATCGACAGGCCAGCGGATTGAAGCTCGATGAGCGCGGCCTGGCTCAAATCGACATGTCCCTTGCCGGGCTGGCCATTGCGGATCGGCGCAGCGGCGCCCATGTGGCGCTCAAATGCGGCGAGGACTTCGGGGCCGACCTCGAACGCGTCAAAGCCAATGCACGGGCCGACGGCGGCAACGAACGATGCTGCGGTTGACCGGGACGTTCGCTCAAGCTGTTTGACGGCTGCACCAATAACGCCGGCCACGAGACCGCGCCACCCGGCATGCACGGCAGCGACGGCGCGACCGTCGGCCGAAGCGAGCAGCAGCGGGACACAATCGGCGTACTTGACCGACAGGACGCGGGTCGGGTCGTCGCTTACCAGCGCGTCGGCGTGGATGCCATTCTCAAACGTCGATCCGATCCGCACGTTGCAAACGTCCGCCCCGTGCACCTGCGTCACCCAGCAGCGGCCGAGATCGGAGCAGCCGACGGCGGCGCGGAGGCGGCGGTAATTCTCTTCGAGATTGTCGGAGGAGTCGCGAACATCGGCGTCGCCAGCGATGCCGAGGTTGAGCGAGTCGAACGGCGGCAGGCTTACCCCGCCGGTGCGGGTGCTGAAGGCGTGCGGGACGCCCAGGCGTTGGAGCAGGGGGGAGACGTAGTAGCGCAGGTCGCCCGCGGCGCTGGCGGCAAATCGAGGCTGGAGCATCGTCAGGGCAGTGTACCCGGCGGCGATGCGCCTGCCACCGTCGCCGCCGCGGTTCAACCTTGCGTTTTTCGCGGTAATTCATACCCTCTGCGGTCGTATGCCGGAAAACCCCGACAAGGACAGGCTGAGCGTGGAAGACGTGCGTCACGTCGCACGCTTGGCGCGGCTGGCGCTGGACGAGGAGCGCCTCGCAAAGTTCACGCCTCAGCTCGAATCGATCCTGGAATACGTCGCCAAGATCCGCGAGGCGGACGTGACTGGCGTACCCCCGATGGCGCACGCGCTGCCGCTGGCAAACGTGCTGCGGGAGGACGTGGTCGAGGCGTCGTTGCCGATCGAACAGGTCCTGCAAAATGCGCCTGAGACGGACGGCCGGTTCTTCAAGGTGCCAAAGATCCTCGGCGGTGACGAAGATTCGGCGGGATAATTCGGATATGTACAGAAGCCTCGCCCTCATCTCGCCACAGAGTGATTTTTCGCTGGACGCACTGGAACGCGCCTTTCGCATCCATCTGGAAGGCCTGCAAATGGTGCGCAGCGGCACTCGGTTCAAGATCAGCGTGGACCGGTGGGAAATGACGCTGACCATGTACAGCGGTCCGGAGGTGCTGGAAGAATCGGGGGAAATCGCGCGGCGTTACGCGGCGGGCAGGCCGGATCGGGACGTAATCGCAAGTTGTGAGCGGCGGCTGGAGATTCAGGGCGGCGCCGACCCGCACATGAATCACTGCAATGACTACATCGTGGCGGTGGAATGCCTGGAGGCGTTTCGCGGGGTGAAGGTCTTTGATCCGCATAGTCACGAGTGGATTTAACTGCCGCGAGCCAAGATCGATGCCCGAATTTGACACCCTGATCTCCGCCCGCGACGCGATCCGCTCGAAGCAGGTCTCAGCCGTCGAGCTGACCCGCCGGGCGCTGGAGCGCATCGCGCAACTCGAGCCTCGGATTCAGGCATTCAACAGCGTCGCGGACGAACGCGCGATGGGGCGCGCTAAGGCGGTGGATGCTGGCGAGATTACTGGCGCGCTGGCCGGGATGCCGATTGCGCTGAAGGACAACCTCTGCACGAGTTGGGGGACGACGACCTGTTCATCGAAGATGCTGGAGAACTTCCGCGCGCCGTACGACGCAACGGTGGTGAAGAAGCTGGAGGCCGCCGGCGCGGTAATCGTCGGCAAGACGAATCTGGACGAGTTCGCGATGGGCAGCTCGACCGAGAACAGCGCGTTCAAGACCACGCGCAACCCCTGGGACACCGATCGCGTGCCCGGCGGGAGCAGTGGCGGGAGTGCGGCAGCGCTGGCGGCGGGCATGTGCGTGGCGTCGATCGGGTCGGACACCGGCGGCTCGATCCGCCAACCCGCGGCGCTGTGCGGTCTCGTGGGCCTCAAGCCGACCTATGGGCGCGTCTCGCGCTATGGCTTGGTGGCGTTCGCGAGCTCGCTGGACCAGGTCGGCCCGTTCGGGCGAACCGTGGCTGACACGGCGCTGATGATGAACGTCATCAGTGGCCACGATCGGAAAGATTCGACCAGCGTGCCCAGCGCGGTGCCGGATTACCTGGCGGATCTGGAGACGCCGCTGAAGGGCCTGCGGCTGGGGATCGTGAAAGAATACGACCTAGCGAGCGGTATCGACCCGGAGGTGAAGCGGGCGGTCGATGCCGCGGTGGCGATGTACAAGCAGCTTGGCGCGACGATCGTTGACGTCTCGCTCCCGACCACGCCGTACGGCATCGCGGCGTATTACGTCATCGCGCCCTGCGAAGCCTCGAGCAATCTCGCTCGTTACGACGGCGTACACTTCGGCCACCGCACGAAGGAGCCGGTCAACGACATCATCGAGCTGTTTTCCAAGTCGCGTGCCGAAGGGTTCGGCGAAGAAGTGCAGCGGCGCATCATGATCGGGACGTACGCGCTGTCGAGCGGCTACTACGACGCGTATTACGTCCGCGCCCTGCAACTGCGGACGCTGATCCGTCGCGACTTCGACAACGCGTTCAGCCAATGCGACGCGATCGTATGTCCTACCAGCCCGATCCCCGCCTTCAAAGCCGGCGAAAAATCCGGCGATCCGCTGCAGATGTACCTTTGCGACGTCTTCACGGTGACCTGCAATATTGCGGGTATCGCGGGGATCTCCATACCGTGTGGCTTCACGGCGGGCGAGAAGCCGCTGCCGATCGGCCTGCAACTGCTCGGCCCCAACTTCAGCGAAGAAAAGCTGCTGCGGATCGCGCGAATGTACGAGGCGGCGACCGAATGGCACACGCGGCGGGCGCCGTTAGCGTAAAAACGTTGTGATGCTTATCGCTCCATCGGGGCGGATGTGGATCGTAATCGCCCCGCGCTGGTGGGTCCGCATGAAGGGGCGATCTGCGACCAGCTTGTCGAACTCGCGCTGTTTTCCGCTCAGGGTGCGGTCATTAGAGGCGACAATCGTCGTGGGGGCGACCGCGTCGAGGAATCTTGCGGTCGTTTCCTCGGCGCTGCCGTGGTGTGGGGCGATGAGAATGTCGGATTTCAATTTGCCTTCGTCGGCGAGGAGGGCGGCTTCCGCCGGCGCCTGAATATCGCCGGTGAAGAGGATCGAGCGGCCTTTGTATGTGAGGCGCATCACCTGACAGGAATTGTTGGCGTCAAGCATCGGATCGGCGGGCGGCCAGAGCATCTCCAGCGTACACCCCTCATCGAACTGCACGATCTGTCCCGCGACGGCTTGTTTCACCGGACATTCCAACTCCGCCAGCTTGCGCAACATGAGCCGGGCCGGATAATTCTTAGCGGCGTGTTGCGAGAACTGCGGCGTGACGATCACTTCGCGCACGCCACATTCCGACGCGGTTGCGGCGACGGCGCTGAAGTGATCGAAATTCGCGTGGCTGATGTAGATCGAATCAACACTTCGCGAGCCTTCATGGCGTAGAAACGGCTCGATGCAACGGCGCTCCAGATCCCCAGGCGAGGACGAGCCGGCGTCGATGAGCACAGTCTTTCCCGATGGCAGATGTACCACGGCGCATTGCCCCGCGCCCACGGAGAGCAGGGTGACGCGCAATTCACCGCCACCCTGGCGCGGCGCAAAGCCGATCAACAACGGCAGCATGACCGCCGTAACGCACCCCGTTGCCGCCCCACCGCGGAAGATCCACTTCACCCGCGTCCGCGCCGTCGGGATCAGCGGCAGCAATAGCAGCCCGTAGTAGATCCCGACCATGAACACCGGCACCGCCGGAAGCGCCACGTCGCTTCCGGGAATCTTCGCCAGCCACCCAACGCCCAGCCGCATCGATTCCACCGGCAACGCCGCCAGCCACGCCCATTGCGGCGCGAGTCCCGGCACGATCAACGTGAGCACCACCTTCAAGAGCCCGCCCACCATCGAGGCGAAGACGGGCAGGGCCAAGAGCATCCCCGCTAGAATTGACCACGGATTTAACTGATCAAAATGTTCAACAATCAGCGGCGCCGAGATCGCCCAAGCCACGAATCCGGTCGCAATCCCCTCAACGAGCCAGCCCCGAAACCACTTCTTGATCGACTGCGCCCGCGACGGCGCAATCCCGTGGAGCATCAGCACCCGCTCGTCCACATCCTGTCGATCAAGGAACTGCGTAAGCCGCGTGGCATAAAGCATCAGCCCCAGCACGGTTCCAAAACTGAGTTGAAAACCCGCGTTGTATAAGTCGAGCGGGTGAATGACGAGCATGATGAAGATCGTCAGCGCCAGCAACTGAATCCCATCCACTGCGCGCCTGAATACGATGCCGATCCCGAATGTCAGGCAGAGGATGATCGACCGCACCACCGGCGGCGCCGGCAGCGCCACCAACCCGTAAAGCACGACGAAACCCATCATCGCCCATGCCGATTTCCGCGGCGAAATCCGCACCAGCCGGCAGAGCAGGAAAATGACCCCGCCCAGCACCGCCACGTGCATCCCGCTGATCGATAGATGATGACTGGTGCCGGTGCGGATGAAATCCGCCTGGATGTCGCGAAGCTGCGGGTCGCTGTCTCCCAAAAGTAACGCGCGCAACAGAGCGTGATCGACCGATTGTTGCTTGGTAAAGCCCTTCGCCAGCGCTTCCCGCGCCCGCTCGCGAAGCCAATTGATCGGCGCGAATCCGCCGGACGCGAGAATCTGCACATTCTCCGGATGCGGCGCGTCGATCGACACGAGAATGCGCTGTTCACGATAATAGCGTTGCCAGTCAAACTGCCCCGGATTCATCGCCGGAGCCGGTCGAGCGAGCATCCCAAGCACCGTCACCCGCTGCCCATATGCCAATGCCGGTTTCGGCGGGCTTACTTGAAGAAGGATGTTCCCGCTCGCCTCGCGCCAGCCGCCGAGCGTCTTTATCCGCTTAACCACCCCGCCGCTTACCTGGCGGGGCGGCAGTGGCCTGCCGAAGGGCGAATCCTGTGTCAGTACCCGCGGCGGCTGATCGATCACCAACTCCACCTCCGCCAGCCGCGACGCATCGGTCGTGTAAGCGACGATGTCGTTTGCGGGAAAGTGATAACGTTCGAGTTGCCCCACACTCGCCCCCAGCAGCGCCACCGACATCGCCAGCAGAACGTTCGCCGCCCCGCCCCATCGCCAGACTCCCACCGCCGCGATCGCCCCCGCCACTGCGAGCGCCAACCAAACGTCCGGCCGATCCGGCAACATCCGGTGCAGCCCAATCCCCACCATCAGCGCAACCGCCGCCCCCACCGCCGGCCGACGCGCGAAAAGGCCCAGTTTCGTCTGCGTCGTTGCCGCTGGCCAACCGCCCATCCCTTACAGACTATCCCAACCGACTCATCCTTATCCATATCTTTCGTCCCTCGCGTCGCTCGCCTGCCGGGACGTTTCCGAAAAGGACTGCTAAAATGCCTTGAGAGGTCCCCATCCATTAAGGTAAACTAGCGGCTTCCCGATGGCGACCGAATGCCAACGCCCGGCGGCGAACCCCTCCCGTTCGGCTGACGAACTACTGCTGTCCACCCAACCTGCGGATCTGACACCATGGCCAAACAACAGAAAAAGCTGGGCGAAATTCTGGTCGAGTGGGGCTTCGTTCAACCCAAAGAGGTCGACAAAGCCCTCGCCCACGCCAAGGCCAAGAACATCCGCATTGGCGAGGCCTTCCTCGACCTCAAGCTCTGCACCGAGAACCACGTCTACAAGGCGCTAGCGCAGCAGTTCGGGATGGAGTACATTGACCTTGATAAAAATTCCGTCCCGCCCAACGCCGTCAACCTAATCCCCGATGACCTGATGAAGAAGCACCTGATCCTGCCACTGGGCAAGGAAGGGGGCAAGCTTCGCATCGCCATCCACGACCCGCTCGACCTCGAGCTGCTCGACATCTTGCGCTTCCGCCTCAACGCCGACCTCAAGACCGTCCTCGCTCCCAAAGGCCGCATCAAGAGCTATCTCGGCGACCTCTTCAGCACCAACGCCCAGAACACGATCGACCAGACGCTCGACAAGACGATCGACAAGTTTAAGGATTCGCTCGATAAGTCGATGGACAAATCCCTGGACAAGTCGATCGACAAATCCATCGACGTCGACGGCATCGGCGAAGCCGCGATGAACGACCCCACCCAGGCCCCGATCATCAAGCTCGTTCAAGCCATGATCGCCGAGGCCGTTCGCAACCGCGCTTCCGATATTCACATCGAGCCAATGAAAGACCGCATCCGCGTCCGCTATCGCATTGACGGCGAGTGCGTCGAGCGCGACCGCATCCCGCTGCGCATGAAAAATCCCCTGATCTCCCGACTGAAGATCATGGCCGGCGTCGACATCGCCGAAAAGCGCCTCCCGCAGGATGGCCGCATCAAGCTCAACATCGACAAGACCAACATCGACTTCCGCGTCAGCACGCTTCCGGCCTACTACGGCGAATCGGTCGTGCTTCGTATCCTGCGCCCCGACTCGGTGCGCATCGGCATTCAAAACCTCGGTTTCGAGGAAGAGGATTACCGCCGGTTCCAGAAGATCATCAAGCGCCCCAACGGTATCTTCCTCGTCACCGGCCCCACCGGCTCGGGCAAGACCACTACGCTCTATGGCGCGCTCAACGAGCTCAATCGCCCCGACCGCAAGATCATCACCGCTGAAGATCCGGTCGAATACAACTTCACCGGCATCAACCAGTGCCAGGTGAAGGACAACATCGGCCTGACGTTCAGCAAGATCCTCCGCGCGATGCTGCGTCAGGCGCCCAACATCATCCTCGTCGGTGAAATTCGCGATCTCGAAGTCGCCGACGTCGCCATCCAGGCGGCGCTCACCGGTCACTTGGTTTTCAGCACGCTCCACACCAACGACGCCCCGGGTGCGATCACGCGCCTCATCGACATGGGCGTCAAGCCGTTCCTCGTCGCCAGCTCGATCCAGGCCGTCATGGCGCAGCGCCTGATCCGCGTCCTCTGCCCCAAGTGCAAGCAGGCCGACAACGAGCCCGACGAGATGTGGCTCAAGCTCGCCGGCATCTCCCCCGAGCAGCGCAAGGACAAGCAGCTCTTCAAACCGCGCGGCTGCGACTACTGCACCGGCACCGGTTTCCGCGGCCGCATCGGCATCTTCGAGATGATGGAGATGACCAACCAGGTGCGCGAACTCGCCTTCGAGCGCGCCGCCACCAACAAGATCCGCAAGGCCGCCCTCGCCGGTGGCATGAAGTCCCTCCTCTCCGACGGCCGCCTCAAGATCCTCAACGGCACCACCACCGCCGAGGAGATCGTCAAGGTCGCGCAAGTCGAAGGCATTACGACAGGTTGAGCAGCGAAAATAGCAATCAGCAACTAACAACCAGCAACTAATCCATGGCCTCAACAATCCAAATCGACCGTCTGCTCGAAACCACCGTCCGCCGCGGCGCCTCCGACTTGCACCTCGCGGTCGGCAAGCCCCCCTCGCTGCGCCTGAACGGGCGCATCCGCGAACTACAGACCAAAGCCCTTGAGCCTGAAGACACGATGGCCCTCATGAAGGCCATCACCCCCGAGCGCATCCAGCAGGAGTTTGAGGAAGACGGCTCGGGCGACTTCGGCTTCGCTTACGGCGAAGAGGCGCGCTTCCGCGTCTCCGTCTTCAAGCAAAAGGGAATGTGCTCGATGGTGCTTCGGAAAATTCCGAACAAGATCCTCACTCTCGAACAGATCGGCCTCCCCAAGATGGCGGAGCAGATCTGCCGTCGCCCCCGCGGCATCTTCCTCGTCACCGGCCCCACCGGCTCGGGCAAGACCACCACGCTGGCGGCGATGATCAACTACATCAATGAGAACTTCGACCGCCACATCATCACGATGGAAGAGCCGATCGAATATTTCCACAAGCACAAGAAGTCCATCGTCGTGCAGCGCGAGATCGGCGTGGACGTGCCTAACTTCTCGGAGGCCCTCCGCCGCGCCCTGCGTCAGGACCCTGACGTTATGCTCGTCGGCGAAATGCGCGACCTCGCAACCATTTCCGCCGCCATCACCGCCGCTGAAACCGGCCACTTGGTCTTCGGCACGCTACACACTTCAGGCGCCGCCTCCACCATCAACCGCGTCATCGACGCATTCCCGACCGACCAGCAGGAACAGGTGCGCGTCCAGCTCGCCGGCAATCTGATCGCCGTGCTTTCGCAAGCCCTCTGCCCGCGCATCGACACCGATGGCATGCTCGCCGCGTACGAGTTCATGTACGTCACGCCCGGCATTCAGAATCTCATTCGCGAAAACAAGAGCTTCCGCATCGACTCCGAAATCCAGACCGGCAAGCGCTTCGGCATGCAACTTCTCGACGACAATCTCTGGATGCACTTCACCGCTGGCCGCATCAGCCCCGAAGAGACGATCGACAAGTCGAAAAACCCCGGCTACATGGTGGATAAGATGCAGAAGAACGGCTACCAGGTGGACGTCGAGGACGACGCCCTGATGGCCGAAGCCGGCGACGCCGCCGGTGGCCCCGCCGCGGCCGCCGCCGCCGCAGCGCCCAAGACGGCCGGTGCTCCCGCCGCCAACGCCGAGGCCGAAAAAGCCGCCGTCGCTGCCGCCAACCGCGCCCGCATGCAGGCCCAGAATCAGAAAAAGTAATGTTTAGCCGGCCCGCTCGCGGGCCGTGTTTTCGCACCATAAATTCCGGGATCGTTCGCCCAACAACGACGTTTCGCCCCCATAGACGAGGACACACATGTCACGAACCGACACTCAGACCCCCAGCCCCGCCGCCCCGGACCCGGGTAAAAAACCCGTCACCCCGATGAAGCCCGGCAGCGGTCTGCGCCCCGCCTCCAACGTCGTCGTCCCCGCCGCCGGCGGTAAGCCGATCGGCGTGGGTGGAACCGCGGGCGGTGGCACCCGTCCCCCCACCACCGGAACTTCCCCAACCCCGGCTGGCGGCATGCCCCCCATCGACCAGCTCCAGGGCCGTCCGATCGGCCGCGTCCTCACCAAGATGGGCAAGGTCACGCGCGAGCAAGTCGTTGAAGCGCTGACGTTCCAGAAGAGCAAAGGCGGCGCGATCGGCCGCATCCTCATCGACCTCGGTTACATCAAGGAAGGCGACCTAAACACCGGCCTCGCCGCCCAGCGCGGTTATGAATGGATCAGCCTTGAAGGCGTCAAGGTCGATCCCGCCGCCATCGCCGCCGTTCCCGCCCAGATCGCCACCACCAACAAGGTGCTCCCGCTTACGTTCGACAAAGACTCCAAGCGGCTGACCGTGGTGATGGCCACCCACGAAAACTTCCGTGCCCTCGACGATCTCCAACAGCTCATGGGCCTCAAGGTCACCGCCAAAATCGGCGACCCGGACCTGATCGAAAAACTGATCGGAAAACACTACAACGCCGCCGCCGAATCCATCGGCGACATCATCGGCGATCTCTCCTCCGATGAGGCCCTCAAAGATCTCAAAAACCGCGGCGAATCGATCGACCTCGACACCCTCAAGGACGCCGCCGACTCCAACCCCGTTCGCAAGCTCGTCAACCTCGTGCTTCTCCAAGCCATTAAAGACAAAGCCTCCGACATCCACTTCGAACCCTTCGAAGGCGAATTTAAGATGCGCTATCGCATCGATGGTGTGCTCTACGAGATGATGCCGCCGCCCGCCCACATCGCCGCCGCCCTCAGCTCGCGCGTCAAGGTCATGGCCAACCTCGACATCGCCGAACGCCGCATGCCCCAGGACGGCCGCATCGAGCTCAGCGTCAACAACCAGCCGATCGACCTGCGCGTCAGCGTCCTGCCCACCATGTTCGGCGAAAGCGTCGTCATGCGCGTGCTCGACCGCGGCAACGTCAGCCTCGACCTCGACAAGATCGGCATGCGCGAGGACGAGCTCCACACGTTCCGACAGCTCATTCGCAAGCCCAACGGCATCGTCATCGTCACCGGCCCGACCGGCTCAGGTAAAACCACCACGCTTTACTCCGCGCTTCGCGAATTGAACGACATCTCGACCAAGCTGATCACCGCTGAAGACCCGGTCGAATACGACATCGACGGCATCATCCAGTGCCAGATCAAGCCCGAAATCGAGCTGACCTTCGGCCGCATCCTTCGCGCCATGCTGCGTCAGGACCCCGACATCATCCTCGTCGGTGAAATCCGCGATAAGGAAACCGCCGAAATCGCCGTGCAGGCGTCGCTGACCGGCCACTTGGTCTTCAGCACGCTCCACACCAACGATGCCCCCAGCGCCATCGCCCGCCTCCTCGACTTAGGCCTCGAACCCTTCCTAGTCACCGCCACCCTCGAAGGCATCCTCGCCCAGCGACTGGTCCGCAAGCTCTGCCTGAGCTGCAAGACCGAATACACCCCCAGCCTCGAACAGCTCATGGAACTCGAGCTAAGGCCGGAAGATGTGAAGGGCCGCGTCTTCTACTACGGCAAGGGTTGCGAAGCCTGCAATAATACCGGCTATCGCGGCCGCACCGGTCTCTACGAGATCATGCTCCTCGACGACGAGATGAAAGACCTGATCGTCCAGCACGCCAGCACCCAGGTCCTCCGCCAGGAAGCCCGCAAGCGCGGCATGCGCACCCTCCGCCAAGCCGGCTTGGTCTCGATCTACGACGGTATCACCTCAATCGAAGAAGTCGTCCGCGAGACGATTATGGAAGAAGGGTGATGCTGGTTTTGGAAAGTCTCGAATGACGCTTGCAACGCCAATCCGATCCTCGGCATCGATCCAGACCGTGGGTGACCTGTTGCACCAACTCGGCGATGTCCCCGCCTGGCGCGTGCTTCTCCATCCGTTGCCGGGCACCGCTACTGAGTCGGACGTGCTGAATCTTCACGCGCGTGAGAAACGCTTGTATGAGTTGATCGATGGGACGTTGGTGGAGAAGGGCATGGGTTATCGCGAATCGCTTCTGGCGGTCTTCCTGATCACACAGATCAACAACTTCGTTCGGCCCCTCAACCTCGGCCTTGTAAGCGGCGAGGCGGGTATGCTTCGCCTCCTTGCCGGGCTCGTGCGAATTCCTGACGTCGCCTATATCTCCTGGACGCGTGTCCCGGGAGGGAAGGTACCGACCGCCCCGATCCCGCAGCTATCTCCAGACTTGGCCGTTGAAGTACTCAGCCGTTCCAACACCGTCCGGGAAATGGAACGCAAGCGCGGCGAGTATTTCGACGCTGGGGTCCGTCTCGTCTGGATCGTCGATCCCGATACCCGGACCATCGCCGTATATACGGCGAGCGCGAGTCCTTCCATGTTGACCGAAAACGATGTTTTAAATGGTGGTGACGTCTTGCCCGGCTTCACGCTGCCGCTGGCTAATTTGTTTGCCGAACTAGATCGTCTCAGCGCTCAGCCGCCTGTTTAAGCCTTCCCATTGAAATTGTTCGACTGGACAAACCGAATACTCCCAAGTCCCCTAAACAAGCAGCGGAGCCCCACCCATGCCCGTCTATACATACGAAGCCATGAATTCGTCCGGCCAAGAGGTCAAGGACGAGATCGACGCATCGACCTCCGACGAGGCCATTGCAAAAATCCGCAATAAGGGCTTTTTCCCCACCAAGATTAAGGAAAAGGCACTTAAAAAGTCTGCCAAGAAGAAGAAGGACGATCAAGCCGTATCCGGGCCGACCCGTAAGATGCCGATTTCCATCGGCGGCGTCCCGCGCAAGCAGTTGGTGGCCTTCACCCGCCAGCTTTCGACCCTTCAGGACGCCGGCTTGCCCATCTTACGGTCGCTGCAGATCCTTGAGCAGCAGCAGAAGCCGGGCTTGCTTAAGGCAATCATCGGCGGCGTGGCGGACGAAGTTGAAGGCGGCGGCACCCTCTCCGATGCCATGAGCAAGTATCCCAAGGCTTTCGATAAACTCTACGTCAACATGATTAACGCCGGCGAGGCGGGCGGCGTGCTTGACCTGATTCTGTCGCGTCTTGCTGACTTTATGGAAAAGGCCGCCAAGCTTAAGAAAAAGGTCATCGGCGCGATGATTTACCCGATCGTGGTCATCTCGATCGCGGTCGGCATCGTCTCGATGATCATGATCTTCGTCATCCCGAAGTTCGAGGAAATCTTCAAGGACTTCGGAACCAAGCTGCCGACCGTAACCGTAGTCCTGCTCAACATTTCAAGGTGGTTTGCCAATCAGTACGGCTGGGCGTATGTGCTGGCGTTTCCGTTCGTGTTCATGTCCCTGATCAAGCTGGCCAAGATGAGCGAGGGGGGCAAGTACGCCGTGGACGCGATCAAGCTGAAGATCCCGATCCTGGGCGGCATTCTGGGCAAAACCGCCATTGCCCGCTTCACCCGTACGCTGGGCACCCTGATCAGCGCCGGCGTGCCGATTCTCGACGCCCTGAACATCACCAAGGAAACCTGCGGCAACGAAGTCTACAGCCGCGCCCTCGCCAAGGTGCATGACGCGATCCGCGAAGGCGAATCGATGGCCGACCCGCTCCGCGCCACCAAGGTCTGCGACGCGATCGTGGTCAACATGGTGGACGTCGGCGAAGAGACCGGCGACCTCGACAAGATGCTGATGAAGGTCGCCGACAACTACGACAACGACGTCGACGTGCTGGTGGGTTCGCTGATCAGCATTCTGGAACCGGTCATGGTCGTGATCCTGGGCCTGATCGTCGGCTTCATCGTAATCGCGCTCTTCGCGCCGATGATCACGCTGATCCAGTCAGTTTCAGGCGGGCCGGGGAAGAAGTAGGCTGCGGTCACGGTGGGGACATTGCGTTTTTGAAAGCCAGGCTTGCGAGCGAGAGAGGAAACCATGAACCGCCGACGTCCCGCCTTTACGATGATCGAGTTGCTGGTGGTAATCGGGATCATCGTCGTGCTGATCGGGCTTTTGATTCCGGTGATCACCAAGGTGAAGACTACCGCGAATACGGCGAACGTCACCAACCAGATGCACCGGATCTCGGCGGCGATCGGGAATTACTTCAATGATTTCCAGGCGTATCCCGGCGCCTTGGGGAACAGGGAATTCACCGGCAGCGGATCGAGCCCAAGACCTTTCACGCCCGCGAAGGGCACCTACACGCCGTCTGAAGATCTGTACATGGCGCTGTTGGGAGGATTCCAGATCAATACCAGTACGCGAGCGCTGTCGTTCGTGCCGGCGGAAATCGGCTTGGGCCCGGCGAATTTCAACTTGGCGGCGGTCATGCCGAGGAAGCACGCATATAGCGAAAGAATCCCCGCCGAATCCACGCCACCGTTGAACGGGGCGCAGGTGCCGATAAGAGAGGTGACGGATCTGGAGTTGTCTTATCCTACAGATTCTGAAATTCCCGAGTTTATCGATCTCTACCCGCTTCGCCGACCGATCCTGTACTTGCGTGAGAACGCCGGGGCGACGGCAGCGGTGTTTTACAGCAGTCAAGCGACGGGCAGTTTCAATTCGACGGCCCACTACGATGTCTCGGGGCTCGAACCGTATCTAAAGGGGCCACGGGACAGCCTGACCAACAACGATTTCCATGACCCAAAAGAGACGAAGAACCTGCCCAGCGGCGAGGGAATTAAATCTGACGGCCACTTGGACCTTAGCAAGCAGTGGGTGATCGACTATTTCACAAACAAGTTGGGTTCGGGATCAGGAAGCGGCGCTAAATCCGGGTATCTGCTGATCGACGCTGGCCCGGATCGAATGTTTGGTACGGACGATGATATCGTCGTGAGCGCTGGAGGTGGGCAATGAGTCGGGTACCACGGCAGCTTCGATCAGATCGAACGGCATTCACGCTGGTCGAAATGCTGGCGGTGATCGGCATCATCGTGCTGTTGGTCGGGATTCTACTGCCGACGGTGATGTCTGCGCGTCGCAACGCGGAGCGAAACGCGGTGCGGATGGAATTGCAGACGATTGCGCTGGCGCTCGAAGCGTACAAGGCCGATTTCGGGGATTATCCCCGTCCGCCCACCGGTACGCCCACTCAGCGGAAATATCGCCTGCTGGCTTGGGCGCTGATCGGGCCTTATGACGCTACGACTGGTGTGGCTGACCCGCTTGCGCCTGGAAATACGATGATCGACGGGGCAGACGGTCCCGGATTTCGCACCGTTTTCGATAAGAGCGCTAACAAGGGCGGTAAGGTCTGGGGGCCATACCTTGCGCCGGATAAGTTTCGCGTCGCCACGTCGGCGAACAACCTCGATTTCCCCACCACGCCCGCGGACCTACGGTGGGACATTTTAGATCGTTACGGGAGCCCGATCGAGTACTTCCCGCGTTGGCGAAACTATCAAGCTGGTTCAAATCTGTTTGGATTGGCAGCCGGTTCGGCGGCAACCGCAGTTTACGATTTCCAGCAGCAATTCATGCAAGTCGCTACGAGTACTCCGGCGTCAGGTAGTGGGCCTATGAACTACCTCCGCAAGGCACTGGGCGACGACGACCTGAATGACGTGATCAACGCACAAGAAACGATCCAGGAAACCCCGCCCTTCCTTCTGCTCTCGCGGGGGCCGCTGCGGTCCTTTTCCACGGACCCTGACATCAAGACCAAATTCGCCAAGACCGAAGAGATCACCAACCTCCAGCATTGAGCATCCAACTCCGAAATCCAGGTAACCAGCGCCAGCGACGAGCCTTCACGCTCGTCGAGATGCTCACCACCGTCGCCATGCTCATCATCATGCTGGGGCTGATGGTCAGCCTGGCGAGGTACGTCCGCCGGCGCTCGGCGGAGGATCTGACCCGGCGGATCCTGGTGAACTTGCACACCGCCATGCTCGAGTACCCCAAGAAAAACGGCGCGCCTGCGATTGAACCGTTCATCGGTGCGGGGACGACGGCGACCGACGAGGCGGCGTTGCTGCAGACCGCGCTGGTGAATAACCGGCAGATCGTGCAGTTCTTCAAGTCGCATAAGGAGTTGTCAGCCAAGGCGTTCCGCGAATTGCCGCTGTCGATTTACGACGAGGCCACCGTCCGCGACGCCTGGGGCACGCCGATCGTCTTCATGCCGGCGATGCATCGCCAGATCGGCATGGCCCCGGGGCAGGAGTGGTTTTTCTTCTCCGCCGGCCCGGACCGGCAGTACCTCACCCGCGACGATAACCAGTACAGCTACGAGGCTTTAGGCGCGACCGGGCAATAGGTAAAGCGGGCAGCGGGCAATCGACAGCGGGCAGTAAAAAGACCAGCGACCAGCGCGTTTTGTGCGATCCGGCGGGCAGGACATCGCGAATGATCCCCCCGGCGGTTGGCAGCGGTAACAAGGAGCCTCACGTGAGACTGAACCGACGCGGCTTTACGATGATCGAGATCTTGGTGGCAGTAGGGATCATCGCCGCCCTGACGGCGATGCTGTTCCTGGGGTTCAAGTACGTCAGCCAATCATCGCGGGGTAATTTATCGCATACGACGCTACAGAACTTGCGGGGGATGCTGACCGAGTACGAGCAGACCGGCGGGCGAATGGACGATCTCAACGCGATCTACGCCGATCTGGTGGACTCGGCGAATGTCCCGACGCCGTTGCCGGCGGTTCCAACGCCACCCGTTCCCTCTCCTTTGGCCGGATCGATTGCCGAGGACGGCCGAGAGCGATTTGGCGAGGGAACGATCCGAACGCAACGGGTGATCCGGCGATTGATGGCTGTGCCGAGCGTGAAGGCGATTGTCGAAGGCTTGCCGCCAGATGCGCAGCTTCGGGTGCAGTTTCAGGCGGGTACGACCTACCTGCCGGGCGATGAAGTGATCGTGGTTCCCAATAAAAACGTGATCGATTTTTATGTTTGTAAAACCCTGACGAAGTCCGCGCCTCCCGGTGCGGCTTGGCAGCACATGGGCTTAACCGGCGAGCCGCCGATTCATCATACGCCAGTGATCGCAGACGGGTATCGCAACCCGATCTGGTTCGCGCCCATCACCGGCCTGGGCGTTGAACCGATGTCGTCGCGATCGGCCAATGGTGTGAACCTTCAGGCCAATGGCAACGGCACCTATGCGAGCCCCAACCAGACGATCCTCTCGCCCGGGTGGCTGAAAAAGACGGTCAACGGCACCCAAATCAAGATCGGGCGACCGTTCTTCGCCTCGGCGGGCGAGGACGCGGACTTCTCCAAGGGCGACGACAACCACTATTCGTTCGAGCAATGAGGCCCCACGCACATGACCGCGCAAGTGACGCACATCCTGGAACGCATCCGCCCGCACAGACGGCGCGGCGCCTTCACGCTGATCGAGCTGTTGGTCGTCATCAGCATCGTGGTATTGCTCCTGGCGCTGGCGGTGCCGCTGATCGGTTCCCTGCGCGGCGGGCGCAGCGTGGACGCGGGGCAGAACATCGTCTCGGCCATGCTGCAACGGGCGCGGGCGCGGGCGATCTGGCTGCAGGAGCGGCGCGGCATCTTCTTCTTCGACGATCAGGTGACCGGCAAGACCGCGATGCTGATGGTGAAGATCCTGGACGGCAACCCGAGCGTCCTGGAAATGGACGATGACAATCCCGAGCCGGAGTACCTGCCGCAGGGGATCGCCGCCGCGTTCGTGCTGCCTCCGACAACTTCGGACGTCAACACGACCGACTACCACCCGTACGGCCTGGTCGTCTTCGACGGTCTCGGGCGGATCGAGAACCTACCGGCGTACAAATTGAGCGTGGCCCCCGCATCGGGAAAGACGAATCTGGTCGCGCAATTCGGAGACAACCTAGACGGCGGCAACAGTAAAGTCAGTCCGGTAGTTCTGCCATCAAAAGCCGTGGTGAGTGCGCTGGGATTGAATCCAGACCCAAAGAAGCCCGAACCCAGCGAGGCGGCGTTCGTGCTCTACGACCGCCGCGGCTTGGCCGACCAAGGCGCGCCTGTGAGCGACGTCGAGTTCGCCAAGCCGCAGAAGGACTGGCTGGACAAGAACGCGCTGGCCATTGTGGTGAATCGATACAACGGCACGCTGATCCGCGGTGAATAACATGAAAAATATCCGACGACTCGACAATTCGCAACGGATCGCCCCCACCCGGCGGGCACGCGGCGGCTTCGCCTTCACCGAGGTGCTCTTCGCGGTGATGGTGCTGGGCATCGGCTTCATCATGATCGCGGCGATGTTCCCGGTGACGATCCGGCAGACGCAGAACACGATGGCCGACGTGGTGGGGGCGAACGAGGCGAAGGCGGCGCTGGCGTACATGCAGACGATCGCCAGCGGCGTGAACTTCCCCCCGACCGTCACCGCCGCCGGGGCACCGCCGCGGCTGTTCTCGCTGGAGGACGCGCCGTATCCGGCGGCGGCGACCCCGCAATTTCCGGGTTACATGGCCGTTCGCGGTAACTTCGTCAATCCCAACAATCCGCGGATCGCGTGGCTTCCGGTGTACCGGCGCGGCGTGCGCGTGAACGGCGCTATGACTGTGGGCGATCCGTTCGCACAGGTGTTCGTGTTCGCGATCCAGTCGCGGAATCAGACGCAGTATTACCCCTGGGATCCGACGCGCAACTACAGTGATTTTAACCCGCAGTCCGGCGCGCCGTACTCAACGCTGTCACCGCGGAAGTTAGACGTGGTGGTAAAGTATGACACGAACACGCAGCACGGCATCCTGACGATCTCCGACCCGGTGGCGCGGCAGTGGGCGGCGCCCGGGGCGTACGTGGTCATCGCCGACGATCCGAACGCCAACAAGCCGCTGAACAGGGCGGGGCAGTCCAACGGCCGGGTGTATCAACTCGGCAATGCGATCAACGAGGCGGGTGGCGTGTGGGACCTTTCCGTGGGGACGGACATGATCCGCAAGGGCGGCACTACGCCGATCGCCGGGGACGACAATGACCTGACGACGCCGGCGACGGCATACATGGTCGGTCGCGGCTTGACGCCCGACGGTTATGCGGGCCCCGCGCAGGACATCGCGCTCTACACCGGTTACATCCAGATTCCTCCGGACATTAATCCATGATGCATTCACAGAATCAATTTGCCCGGCGTCGTCGCGGAATGCGACCCGCGTTCACGCTGATCGAGGTGATGATCTCGGTTGCGCTGGTGCTGCTGCTGATGTACGGCGTGTCGCAGGTCTTCAAGATGAGCGGCGACGCGGTCGGGGCGAACCAGGCGGTGTCGAAGATCGTCCGCGACCATCGCGCCGCGGCGGCGACGCTGGCGGACGACTTCCGCAACTGCGCCCAGGATTCGCCGCTGTTTTTGATCAGCAGCCGGATCGGGTACGGCGGACCGACGGCCAACACGACGTTCGTCACGGGCTTTCGCAACGCCCAGGAACAGCGCGACAACAATGGCAAGGATGACCCCACCTATATTGACGGCAACCCAAACCCGCAGTTTCTAAAGCTCGGCGCCAGCGATCGCGTGCCGCGGCTTGATCGATTGGGATTTTTTGCGCGGAGCTTGTATCGGCGGCAGACGGTGCCGGACGTCCAGACGCCCGGCGCATACTCAACGTCGAGCGGTGAGGCGTATATTTGGGTGGGGCACGTCGGGGTGCAATCGGGTGGCCTCTCGCTCCCGGAGAACCAGTTCGGCGCGGATCGCATCCTGGGGCGGATGGCGATCCTGATGAAGAACATTCCCCTGAGCGATAACTCGCAGAAGCCGTACATCGGGGAGGGAGACCGGACCAAGCCGCTGGCGCCGTTCGGATATGACGCGCAGGACTTCAAGAAGTACAGCGACCTGGCGCGGATCACGATGGATCAGTTCCGGCAGATGGCGGATACCACGTATCAGGCGGCTCCCGGGGCGGTGACGGGGCCGGTGAACTGGTTCCGGCCGATGGAGGACAACGGCGGGAGCATCATGCGGTACCGGTGCAATCCGACGGTGTCGCGGCCGATGACACCGCAATCGCTGTCCCAGAGCGTGCCGTACTTTTTGGGGAACTGCACGCAGTTCATCGTGGAATACGCGGGAGATTTCCTGAACCAGGATCCGATGACGGGCGAGGCGAAGAACGGCCCGCAGAATCTCACGCCCGGCACGAACTACGATCCGACGAAGAACGACGTGTCGGCGCTGGTGAACCCGGCTGACGGTTCGATCATCACCGGTCAGACCGACGGGCAGATCGATTTCGTGATGGACAAGACCGCCAGCGCGACCGATCAGCGGAAGTGGGTTCGCCGCACCCGCTGGTACGGCCTGCCGCGCGACGTGAACGGCGACGGGGTGGTCGACATCAACGACGTGATCCCGCTGGCGGACGTGCTGGAGGCGTACGGGATTCAGGTGGGCAGCGGCCCGGCGCTGGCGCCGTGGGAAAAGGATCTGCCCAATCCGGGCATGAAGGGGCTGGGCAACAACTACGTCAATTTCCCGGGAACCAGTGCGCAGGCCTTCAAGTACACGTGCGCCTGGCACAACGACGCGCCGCCGATGATTCGCATCCTGGTGAAGATCGACGATCCGACGGGGAAGCTGCAGGACGGGCAGTGGTACGAGTACGTGTTCAGCCGGTAATTAACGCGTGTGACGCTCGAGCGGAGGCGGCCGTCGTGTCGTTTGCGTTCGGGCGGAGCATTGATGTGCGAGGTGAGGTATGAATCGAGGACGACGTCAAGGGACAATCAAACGGAACTGGCTCGGGCGTTTGCTCGATGCGGCGCAGCGGCGGTTCCGCCGCGCGCGGCCGGGGTCGGTGCTGGTCATGGTGGTGGCGCTGCTGGTGATGCTGGCGCTGATCGGTACGGCGGCGATGTCCACGGCGCGGCTCGACCGCATGTCGGCCGTGCAGCACACGAAGAACACGCAGCTCGACATCCTGGCCGACGGCGTGAAGAACATGGCGATCTCCGTGGTGACGTCGGACCTGTTCAACAACAACGGCATATACCGGGACGTGGTGACGGACCAGTCCACCTATGATCAGTTCGACTATCCGGGTTACGACCCGCTGTCGGACGATAGCGATACCAACACGATCCGCGCGGACGGCGTGCAGAACAAGTCGTTCGACGCGTGGCTGGGGTCGCGGCTGCCCGAACTGGTCGGCAGCGGTGCGAGCAGTGTGGTGCAGTGGTCATTCTTGAGCCACCCACCGCTGCGCAGTGGAAACGGTTACCAGGTGGATGCGCCGAACCGGGGGGATTCGGGTGTTGTGACGGTGCCGAAGCTGGCGTACACGCCGACCTATCTCAGCGTCGGTGGGTTTGACCTGCCGGCGTTGCAAGTGGTGGCCCCGGGCGCTGCGGACCCGTTCGGTGACAAGACGAACAAGCCTTTCCTGGCGGGGGACGCGGACGGCGACGGCGTGGCGGATTCGTTCTATTTCAAGCTGGCGACGATCGGTAACATCACCTATTACGGGTGCTACCGCATCATCGATAATAATTCGGCAATCAACGTGAATTCGGCGATGGTTCGCGATGCGGATTTCAGCGGGAACGGCAGCGGGGGGACCGCGGCCGTCGCCAACGACGGCTTCTTCCCTACCAATATCGGGATGGCCGAGTTTTTGCAGACTTACAACCCGGCGTTCACGGACCTGAATACGGTGGGGCCGGAGTTTGCCAAAACGCTGGCGCGCAAGAACATCTTACCGGCCCCGGACGGCCTGCTGGGCGGGAACGGTTCCCCGGTCGACGAAAACAACAATGCGATCAGCACGTTCAAGTATCGCACGGTCGCCGACGCGGTGTACATGGGCCTTGGCCGGCGTCCGGATTATCCCGGGCACGTCGTGCCGGGAACCAACGCGCAGGCATTCTATGGTTACGGCACGCGCCCGTACGGTTTGGGCGACGGGTTCGCGCTGGCGTATCGCTTTTGCCTGAGCGGCTATCTGAATTCGCAACTCGAGCTCGACCTGGCGCCGTCGATGGCCGCCAACTCGGTGCCGTACACGCCCAATGGGGCGGCGTACAACACCGTGATCAACAAGTGGTACGGCAATTTCGATTTTGACAACCCGGCGGTCAAGCCGCCGGTTCGATCGGTTTTCGTGAGCCACAATCCGACGTCGAATGCCGCGCCCTCGCACGTCCAGCCGGGCGAGGTGCTCTTTCCCAACATGAGGCCGACGCCGATCATCCCCGTCAAGATCTCGATCAACACGGCGCCGTACGAAGACCTGTGGCGCGGCTTTTACGATCTGATGTGTACGAGCAGCCTGACGACGGGTCTGGGTCGGACCGTCGCCGAGGCGCAGGCGAATGACAACGCCTCCGACGGGATCTTCGACACCTATTACGGCGCGAAATTTACACCGCCGCCCGTGGCGACGCCCCTGGTGCCGTTGCCCAAACCCGCGCCCGGTTCCCCGCCCAACGGGACCGAACTTCACCCCGGACGCATGTTCCGCAATCCGATTCGCAACGGCGCCCTCAACAACGATCCGCGCCTGACCGCGCGGCAGGTGATGGCGCTGCGGTCGGCGATCGCGGCGACGAACACGATCGCGCTGCGCGAGGGGAGCCAGCAGGTCACGCCGCGCGTCGTGAAGCTCGACGGGGTCAACGGCGGTAAGAACTACGAGGCGGCGGTCTTCGGTTATGCCCGCCAGCCGTTCATCACCGAGGTCTTCGCCCACACCGACATCAACCAGGTGAAGGCTGCCGATCCGACCGATCCGCGCGTCAACTTCGAAGGCAAGTCGAACCCGCACGGGTTCGTCGCGGTCGAACTGCACAATCCGTACGACCGACCCATGTCCCTCAAGGACTGGCAGCTCGCGATCATGAACCGCGCGGGTTATCCGCGCACGCTCGGGTACCTGTTCGATTCCAACGGCGACGCGCAAGCCAACCAACTGGACGGCGTGGTCATTCCGGCCGGCGGGTACGTCGTCCTGCACAATTATCGAAAAGGCGCGGACGAAAAGGACCCGCAGAGCGCGCAATACATCCCGTTCAGCATCGGCTTGATACCCGCCGGAGCCCTGGTATACGTTCCCGAGCTTTCGTCAGTGCTTCCCAGACAGGCCAACGAGATGAAGGAACTGGTCCTGCTTCGCCCGGTCGTCGGGCCCAAGCCGCCGAACAAGCCCACCAAGCCCGATCTCCTCTACTCGATGGCCCCGGTCGATTCATTCGATTTTACCGGCCTGGTTCTTCCGGCGATGGAGCCGGCAAAGGCCGAGGCGTGGCACTACACCCGCGCAAACGACCCGGCGCAGGGTAAGGCGTGGGCCTTCGTCTACCCGGGTCGGTACAACGGCACGCTGCCGTCGCTCCGCCACCAAGGGATCGAGAGCGAAGCCTGGGACCCGACCGCCCCCAATACCGGCGGGCCGCCTCTGGACGAGCCCTGGGCCCCCAAGGGGTCGCCCGCCAATCCGCTCATCAAGCTGGGGGCGGCCGACGACGCGAGCACGCGGAACCCAAATAAGGGCGACGACATCAAGGATTTCCAGATCCAGCTCGCCAACACCGACATGCCGGGCCCTGGCCCGCTGGGCGCCAGCAACTCCACCTTCCCGTTCGGCGGGTTTGCCCGCACGGGGGATATCCTCCAGGT
Organism: Phycisphaerales bacterium; assembly: GCA_028291615.1. Classification (GTDB taxonomy): domain Bacteria; phylum Planctomycetota; class Phycisphaerae; order Tepidisphaerales; family Tepidisphaeraceae; genus RYN-433. The sequence goes on from JAQGHM010000365.1 coordinate 25,535, forward strand.
GCCGTTCATCGGTGCGTACACGATCATCGATCCGTCGCTGAGCAACGACATGACCAAGAGCCTGATCGAGATGAACGCCGTCACCATGGACAGCGTGTTCGCTGAGGACACTGACATCATCGACGATAAGGCCGAAGACATCGGACGCTTCTGCCCCGTCGATATCGAAGACCCGGCCGTCGCGCCCAAGTCAGGCGCCGTTGACGTCAACGACCTCGACCCGCGCGGCTCCTACGCGCTGGCGCCGGGCAAGCCGCTCCCCAAGCCGCTGTGGCACTACCACTGGACGATGCGCCTGTTCGATTACTTCACGGCGATCAACAATCCCCACGACGACTACCTGCCGAACATCGCCGCCCTCGGCGGTGGACCGCCAGCGGCGAATTCGGCAGTGCCCAACGGGCCGGCGGTTACTAACTCCGCGCAGGCCAACGGTCAGAACGAAATCACGACCCCGGTCGAAGGATTGATCAACATCAACACCGCGGGGTGGAAGGTGCTTTCGGCAATTCCGTTCGCGCCGGCCAGCCTCACCAACGGCACCGCCGTGAACGAGTGGGTGGCACGCTCCATCGTCAACTATCGCGACCGCTTCGACCCGATTACCGGGCTGCCCCACGGCCCGTTTACCAGCCTGTTCGAGCTCAGTCGCGTGCCGATCTACGACAACGCCGGCGCGTTCAAATATACCTTCCAGGAACTCTGGAAATCCGGGTCGGATCATGACGCCGACGACAAGGACGGCGACTTCTCCCCCGAGGGCACGGCGACCGACTTCGTGCGTAACGACTTCGAGGAGAAGTACCTCGCGCTCAATCGCATCTCCAACCTGGTTACCACCCGCTCCGACACCTTCACCGCGTACATCTGCGTGCAGGGATGGCGGAACGTCGGCGGCAACAATGCGACCCTCGAAGGCCAGCGTCGCCTCGCGGTCATCATCGACCGCAGCCGGATCACGCCGGTTAAGAAAACACCCGCCGTCTACAACGTCCCCACCGCAAATTAAGCGGCAACTCGAACGCGACAGGATCTTGATAGTAATAGACTGGCAGGCGCATCCGCGTCTGCCAGTTTTTTTATGGGCGTCGCCGACGCGCGCGGGCTTCACGGGAGTAATCAGATGGCGAATCGTTCGATGACGGCGATCGTGAGGTTGTGCGCGCTTCTACTCGCGCTATCGGTAGCGGCGGCGCCGGCCGTCCGGGCGCAAGACGCCTTCGTCCCCATCGGTGCCGGCGGCTACATCACCCAACTCCCCCCCGGCGCTAAAGCCCCGCAGCCGCTGATCTATCGCACCAATTCGCTCAAAGGCCCAATGCCCACCAACGATTGGTGGAGCTCCCTCGCCTGGATGAAATATTCCGAGCGGCAGTACGCTCACCCGCTCGCCGTCATGGCCGAGGCGAGCGGCCTGCGCATCTTCTACCCCGGCAATTCGATCACCGCCAACAAGGACGCGATCTTCGGCTTCATGCCGGAAAAAACCGACGATTTCGTCCTCGGCTGCTCGACCGCCGCCACCTTTGACGATGCCCGCGTCGAAAGCTTCTCCGACTGTTTCGTCACCGCCCGTTTCGGCCAATCCGGTCACGGCATGAGCGTCTCCTACGGCCACGGCTCGCCCTACGTCTACGCCCTCTTCGACGCCGGCGGCGAGGCGAAACTCACCTTCGCCAAACCGCCCACCGTTTGGTCCGGCTCGGCAAAATCCGCCACGCTCGGCATAACCATCGCCGGCCGGCACTACGGCCTCTTCGGCCCGCGCGGTTCATCGTGGGAAGGAATCGGCGCCGCCACCCTGACCAATCGCTCCGGCGGCAAACCCTACTTTTCCGTCGCGATCCTCCCCGACGCCACCGAACAAACCCTCGCGCTCTTCAGCAAACACGCGCACGCACACGTGACGGATACCAAGGTCGAGTGGACTTACGATCCGAAAGCGTCCACCGTTACGACTCAGTTTAAATGCGTGACCAAGTCTTACGAAGGAGTGGGTACCGAAACCCTCTTCGCGCTCTACCCGCACCAGTGGCGAAACAGCACCACGCCCTTCCTCGAACCAACCTACAAATCCGTCCGTGGCACGATGCGCCTCGTCGAGGGTGAGTCGTTCGCGACTACGATGAAATACTACGGCGTCCTCCCCGCACTCCCGATGGCCGCCGATTGCGATAAGACACTGCTCGCCGGCTACATCAAGGCCACGGCCGACGCCCCCATCCGCCCCGTTTCCGACACCTACGGCGACGGCAAATGGATGGGCGCGCTCGCCACGCTCATCCCCATCGCCGAAGAATGCGGCGGCGCAGCAGATGCCTCCGCCCAAACCATGCGCGATCACCTAAAAGCGCGCCTCGAGCAATGGCTCAACCCGCGCAGCGCCGCCACCGCCGCCGCGTCCACGCGCAAGACGCCCGCCTTTTATTACGACCGCAACTGGGGCACGCTCATCGGCTACCCCGCCAGCTTCGGTTCCGATCAGGAGCTCAACGATCATCACTTCCACTACGGTTACTTCTTCAAGGCCGCCGCCGAGATCGCCCGCCACGATCCCGCGTGGGCCGCCGACGCCAAGTGGGGCGGCATGCTCAAGCTGCTAATCCGCGACGTCGCCTCGACCGACCGCGCTGATCCGCTCTTCCCCTTCCTCCGCAACTTCGACCCCTACGCCGGCCACTCCTGGGCGTCCGGCCACGCCCGCTTCGGCGACGGCAACAACAACGAATCCTCCTCCGAAGCCATGAACGCCTGGTCCGGCCTCATCCTGCTAGGCGAAGCGACCGGCGACAAGCCGCTGCGCGACCTCGGCATCTACCTCTACACCACCGAGATGAACGCCATCCAGGAATACTGGTTCGACGTCCACGGCGACAACCGCCCGCCCGCCTATCCCGCCTCCGTCGTCACCATGGTCTGGGGCGGCAAGGGCGCCAACGGCACGTGGTTCAGCAACAAGCCTCCCGTCGTCCATGGCATCAACTTTCTCCCCATCCACGGCGGCTCGCTCTACCTCGGCCTCTTCCCCGAATACGCCGAGAAAAACTACCGCGCCCTAGTCGCCGAAAATAAAAGCGACACCTTCAACGAATGGCCCGACATCATCTGGATGTACCGCGCCCTCACCGATGCGAACGACGCGACGCGCCTCTACAAAACCGCCGGCGATAATTACCGCGGCGAAGGCGGCAACACCCGCGCCAACACCTACCACTGGCTAACCAGCCTCGCCGAGCTAGGCCGCGTCGACGCCACCGTGACGGCAGATCACCCCCTCTACGCCGTCTTCAAAAAAGGCGACATCCGTACCTACGCCGCCTGGAACATGACCGCCGCGCCGCTGACCATCACCTTCTCCGACGGCTTCGTCCTCCACGCCGACAAGCCCGGAATCAGCACAGGCCGCAGATCAGCAAGCGCGAAATAGATCGCTGCGAACAACTCCGCCCGGATCCTGTTACATCCCAATCGCCCGCAAACCACGATTGCCGGTAACGTCCGTCCGCCGAAAGCGTCGTCATGGATGAGGCGTCGATGCCGCCGCCGCATCTGGCGCTAGCGACGGCTTGCCCCCGCGGATGCTGATTCGCCGCAGCGCCCCGCCCCTGCAGATCGACTTGAGGGTCGCGCAGAAGCCCGGCCATGCAAACGAAAGAGGCCGAGGTGTGTTCCATTCATTCCCAACGATTCCGTGATGCTGATTTGAGCGTCGAACAACTGGAACGGCGTCTCCTCCCGAGCGCAACGCTGCACCGTGGATTCAGCTCCGTTCGTGGCCTCGCGCATACAACGGCCGAGCTCTCGGTCGGCGGCTACTCGCCCGCGGCAACAACGGTCGGCAGCAAGGCGTTGTTCGCCGGGGCGGCAGGCAGCGAGATCGTCGATGTCTACGACGCGACGACGGGCGTTTGGTCGAGGGCAATGCTCTCGCAACACCGTACGGCAATCGCCGCTACCACGGTAGGTACGAAAGCCTTGTTTGCCGGGGGAGGTGACGGGTTCACCTTGTACGACACCGTCGACATCTATGATGATGCCACGGGGCGATGGTCGACGGCCAAACTCTCGCAGGCGCGGCAGGCACCAGCGGCAACCTCCGTCGGCACGAAGGCTTTCTTCGCTGGCGGAGTGCCCGAGGAAAGCAGGCGGCTCGACATCTATGACGACGCCACTGACACCTGGTCGACCGGAAAACTGTCGCGCCCGCACGTGACTGCCGCGACGACCGTCGGGCATCTCGCGTTTTTCGCCGGCGGTCGAGAGGCTGACGGAAGCCCCAGCAACGTGGTGGACGTTTACAACGCTCGCACGGGGCATTGGTCCACCAAGACCCTGCCCTCGCCTGCCAACTTCGATCAGGGGACTACGGTGGGGTCCAAAGCAATGTTCGCCGGCGGCACCGTACCCGACGGTCATGGTAATCAGGTCCCTAGCGATGTCGTGAATATCTACGACGCCATGACCGGGCAATGGTCTTTAGCCCACCTCTCACAGGCCCGGTTCGTGCTGGCGGCCACTACAGTCGGCGATAAGGCAATGTTCGCCGGCGGAACCTATGTTGATGCGGACGGCGCTTATCAGGGCAGCGCTGTCTTGGACGTCTACGATTCCAGTACAGGCGAATGGTCGACGACCCAACTCGCCCAGCCGCGCGCCCAGTTGGGCGCGACGACCGTGGGCGATACTGCCTTTTTCGCGGGGGGCTACGATCCGGGGAGCAACTCATTAAGCAACGCAAGCGCCGTCGTTGACAGGTTCACTCTCGATTCCACACCGCCCGATCCCCGCCTCCGACGATCGACCGATCTCTCAAGACCTACACCTTCACCGTTAGCTACCACGACCGCAACGGCATCGAGCGAAGCACCTTCGATGACAACGACGTCTTCGTCACCGGCCCCAACGGATTCAACCACGCCGCAAGCTTCCTCTCGCAAACCCGCGGCAAGCACGCCAGCACGAGGATCGTCACCTACGACGTCCGCGGCCGAGGCCTGCGCTGGGACGCCGGCGAGAACGGCGCCTACACCATCCGCCTGCACGGCAACCAGGTCACCGACACCGCCGGCAACGCCGCCACCGGCGACGACCTGGGCGAATTCACCGTCGCCATCCCCGCCGCGCCGTCACTCTCAGGCGACACCGCCACCGCGCAGCGAAGCCTCACCGCCTTCCAAGCCAAGCGAAAGATCAGCGACCTGCTCGAAGCGTGAACTCCGGCTCCCGCGAAGCCGCTCGGCCCCTCCTTGGGGTGAATCGCCCCCTCATCCCGGCCCCGAGCACGGCGCTCTTCATCAGTGCCGAAACCGCCGCACTGCTTCGCAAGAATTTGTCTGCCGCGCACTGGGAACCAATGGCCCGCTCCCGGGGACCAATGGACCGTTCCCGGATATCCGTCCGCGGTCCATTGGCGCCAACGGAAGTAATGCAACATCTTTTCTGTAAATTCCACCATGCGCCCGGATGATGTCCCGCGTGGCCCGTCGCGCTGCCGCGCCAGCGGTGAG
>JAQGHM010000376.1 GCA_028291615.1 Phycisphaerales bacterium
GTGGTCAGAGACGTACATATAGTTGCCACTGATCCGAGCAAAACCCCCACCCGCACGCCTGAGACGCGCGGGGACAGGAACAGGAGTCAAGATGAAGATCGAGCCGATTTAAGGGCTCATGCTGACCCAAGCCCTGCATGGTCAGTATTGAGCAGACCATGCAGCGAGCCGCTTTCCTTGAGAAAAGCCCGCAGGGACGATCCCGCCGATATTAAGGCGCGCGGGATGGTGGCTGTGGGTTTTTGTGTTTAATAATTTCGAAGTCAGAAGCGAGTAGCGAGAAGTCAGAAGAGGAAATATATGTCACGGGATTTAACCAAGATTCGTAATATCGGGATTGCCGCTCACATCGACGCGGGGAAGACGACCGTCTCCGAGCGCGTGCTCTACTACACGGGCAAGATCCACAAGATGGGCGAGGTGCACGAAGGCACCGCGACCATGGACTTTGACGAGGAGGAGCAGAAGCGCGGGATCACGATCAACTCGGCCGCGACGACGTGTCCGTGGAAGGGTTGGGACGGGGAGATCTACACGATCAACCTGATCGATACGCCTGGCCACGTGGACTTCACGGCTGAGGTGGAGCGGTCGATGCGCGTGCTCGACGGCGCGGTGGCGGTGTTCGACGGCAAGGAAGGCGTCGAGGCGCAGTCGGAAACCGTCTGGCGTCAGGCGACGAAGTACAACGTGCCGCGCGTCTGCTTCATCAACAAGATGGACAAGGTGGGGGCGGACTTCGAGTTCTCGTTCAACAGCATCATCGAGCGCCTCGGTGCGCCGGCGGTGGCGGTGCAGATCCCGATCGGGCAGGCGAGCACCTTCCAGGGAATGATCGACCTGATCCGCGGCATTGCGATCTACTTCAACCTGAAGGACGACAAGGACAAGGGAAAGACGCAGATCGAGAAACCGGTTCCGGAAGAAGAGCGCGAGCGCTTCGAGAAGTGGCGCGCGATCCTGGTGGAAAAGGCGGCGGAACTGGATGACACGCTGACCGAGAAGTTCCTGAACGGCGAAGAGCTGACCGAGGCGGAAATCCGCGCGGCTTTGCGCAAGGGGACGATCGAGTTCAAGTGTCACCCGGTGTTCTGCGGTTCGGCTCTTAAATACGTGGGCGTGCAGCGGCTCTTGAACGGCGTGGTCGATTACCTGCCGTCGCCGCTTGACGCTCCCCCGATCAAGGGGCACGACGTGGATCACCCGGAGAAGGTCATCGAGCGCAAGAGTGATCCGGAAGAGCCGTTCAGCGGTCTGGCGTTTAAGATCGTTACGGATCAGCACGGCACGCTGACGTACGTTCGCGTGTACAGCGGCCGGCTGAACAAGGGTGATCGCGTGCTCAACGTGAACCGCGGGACGCGTGAAAACGTGAGCCGCATGTTCCAGATGCACGCGGCGGACCGCATCCCGCTGGATGTGGCGGAGTGCGGCGACATCGTGGCGATCATCGGAATCAAGGACGCGTTCACGGGCGACACGCTGTGCGACCCCGACGAGCCGATCCTGCTGGAAAAGCCGACGTTCCCCGAGCCGGTCATCAGCATGTCGATCGAACCGAAGACGGCTGCGGACAAACAGAAGCTGGGCGAAGCGCTGACGACATTGCGTCGTGAAGATCCGACGTTCCAGGCGAAATACGACGAGGAAACCGGGCAGACGATCATCGCCGGCATGGGCGAACTGCACCTGGAAATCCTGCGGATGCGGCTGACGCGCGACCACAAGGTGGACGTGCTGGTCGGCAAGCCGAAGGTTGCGTACAAGGAGACGATCACGCGCTCGGTGCATCACGTGCGCGGCAAGCACGTCAAGCAGTCGGGCGGTCGCGGTCAGTTCGGCGATTGCACGATCGACCTGGACCCGTTCAACGGCACCGGCCCGGACGGCCTGCCGTTGCCGGCTGAGGACCTTAAGGAACTGGGATGGAAGGACAGCTTCGCGTTCGAGAACAAGGTGTTCGGCGGCTCGATCCCCAAGGAGTACATCCCCAGCGTCGAGTACGGCGCGCGGATGGCGGCCAAGACGGGCGTGCTGGCGCACTACCCGATGATCAACCTCAAGGTGACGCTGACCGACGGTTCGTATCACCCGGTGGACAGCTCGCAGATTGCGTTTGAGCTTGCGGGTTCGATCGCGTTCAAGGACGCGTGCGCCCAGGCTGGGATGACGCTGCTGGAGCCGATCATGAAGGTCGTGGTGACGACGCCGGAGGATTTCGTCGGGAACGTCACGGGCGATTTGAATCGCCGCCGCGGCTTGATCGTGAACAGCGAGCAGCGCGGGAATACGCGTGTTGTTGAGGCCGAGGTTCCGTTGTCGGAGATGTTTGGTTACACGACGGAACTGCGGTCGATGAGCACGGGCCGGGCGAGCAGCGTGATGGAGCCTTTGAAGTACGCGCCGGTGCCGCAGGGCGTGCAGCGCGAGATTTTGGAGAATTTGAAGTAAGCGACGCCGCGAGATCGCGGCAAATACGAAGTTAGGAATTACCGGGATAGCGAAAGCTATCCCGGTTTTGTTTTGCGCGCACGAATCCGGCTTGCTTGACGGGTTAGCGAGTGCGGGCGTAGAACGATGGCACATGGAACGCTATGAAGATACAGTTCGCCGGGGTGGGGAGCCGGCTTTGCTGGAACTTGAAAGGTTCTTCATGGGGCAGGATAAGGTTCACCAGGCGCTTCATCGCATATCCACAAAGCTTCGCGAGTTGGGGGTTTCTTATGCGGTGGCGGGCGGGATGGCGCTCAACGCTCATGGGTATCGGCGTGCCACGGATGACGTTGACGTGCTGGTGACGCAAGAGGGACTTGCTGCGATTCACGCGGCGCTCGAGGGTTTGGGCGACGTGCCGCCGTTCACGGAGAGCAAGCAGTTACGTGACGTCGAAAGCTCGGTGCGGATCGAGTTCCTCGTGGCGGGGCAGTTTCCGGGCGACGGCAAACCCAAGCCGGTCGCATTTCCCGATCCGGCGACAGTCGGCATCGAGATCGATGGGATCAGGTACCTTCGCCTGGAGACGATCGTCGAGTTGAAGCTGGCATCGGGCATGACCAACGCGGGTCGTTTGAAAGATCTTGGCGACGTGCAGGAACTGATCCGGGTTCTGCACCTCAAGCGGGAATTCGTATTGAGCCTTAACGAATACGTGAGAGAGAAGTACTTTGAGATGTGGGACGCTGTCGCCCACTCGTTCGATCCGAACAAGTGATTCAATCCAAATATAGGAATCAAAATGAAATCGATTCATCGGGCAGTCATCGTGTCGGTATGTTCGCTGGGACTCTCGGCGTATGCCGACGTCAAGCTGCCAGCGGTTTTTTCGGACAATATGGTTTTGCAGAAGATGGAGAAGGCGCCGTTCTTCGGCACTGCTGACAAGGGGGAAAAGGTGACCGTCAAGGTCGGTGATGCTTCGGCGGAGGCAACCGCGGGCGACGATGGGAAGTGGCGGGCGGCGGTGGACACGCGGAAACTCAGTGGGGCGGTTGACGTGACGGTGGCGGGGAACAACTCGATCGCCATCAAGAACGTCCTGATCGGCGAAGTGTGGGTGGCATCGGGCCAATCGAACATGGAGATGAGCGTCGGCGGGTCTAAGGATGCGGACCTGGAGATCGCTTCGGCGAATTATCCGGAGATCCGGATGTTCACCGTCGAGAAGGCGACGGCGCTCGAACCGGCGAAGGATGTGAAGGGGAAATGGGAAGTGTGCACGCCGGAGGTGACCGGGCATTATTCGGCCGTCGGATATTTTTTCGCGCGGGATCTGCATCAGCAGTTGAAGACGCCGGTGGGGGTGATTCATACGTCCTGGGGCGGGACGGTTGCGGAGGCTTGGACGAGCCGCGAGGCGCTGACGGCGGCGGACCCGGACGTGAAGGCGATCATCGAGCGCTTCGATGCAGCGCGGGCGAAGGTGACGCCTGAGGTAAAGGAGAAGTACATCGCCGACGTGAAGGAATGGCAGAAGGCCGGCAGCCCGCGCGGGAAGGCGCCGAAGAAGCCGGCAGGGATGGATGATCCGAACGCGCCGACGGCGCTGTACAACGCGATGATCGCGCCGATCGTCGGGTATGGGATGAAGGGGGCGATCTGGTATCAGGGCGAATCGAACGCGGGGCGGGCGTATCAGTATCGCAAGCTGTTTCCGACGATGATCCAGGATTGGCGCGGGCGCTGGGGCGAAGGGGATTTTTCGTTCTACTGGGTGCAGCTCGCGAACTTCATGGGGCGGGACAAAGAGCCGGTGGACAGCCAGTGGGCGGAGCTGCGCGAGGCGCAGACGATGACGCAGGCGCTGCCGAACTCGGGGCAGGCGGTGATCATCGACATCGGCGAAGGATTGGACATTCATCCGAAAAACAAGGAAGACGTTGGCCGGCGACTGGCGCGGGTGGCGCTGAAGAAGGATTACGGAAAGACGATTGTGGACTCGGGGCCGGTATTTGATTCGATGTCGGTCGAGGGGGACACGGTTCGCATTCGCTTCAAGAACGCGGCGGGCGGGTTGGTCGCTAAGGAAAAGCTCACCGGCTTCGCGGTCGCGGGCGAGGATAAGAAATTCGTCTGGGCAGACGCGAAGGTGGATGGGGAGACGGTGGTGCTGAAGTCGCCAGCGGTCGCGAAACCCGTGGCGGTGCGGTACGCATGGGGGAATAATCCGGAGGCGAGCTTGTACAACAAGACGAACCTGCCGGCCTGTCCGTTCCGCACGGATGATTGGACGGGAGTTACGGCGGGGAAGAATTGATGAGGGACGGGGGCGGGACAGGGTCGGTGAAGCGACTCAACCGGTGATGATGTTGGGTTGGCAGTGCGGCGTAGCGCACCTAAGATCGGGTGAGCATGACACCGCAGTCCGGACAACTCGAGACAACCTCGCGAATGAGCCCGCAGGCGCCCGCTGTTGCGCGGTATACCGGGGAGATCGTCTACATCTACGCCTTTGATATCGCGTACGAGTTGCTGCGGCAGCCGCTGAAGACATTGCTGGGGCAGCCGGTGGCGCAGTTTGCGGTGGACGCGTCGAAGCGGAGTCCGCGGCAGGTATTTTTCCATCGCGCGCAGATGGTGCGGTTGCCGCCGCTGGAGCGGTTCGGGCCGTTTGGCCCGACGCGGATCGAGCGGAGCGTGAAGGTGCTGCCGGTGGGGGCGATCAGCATCACGGTGCGCGTGCCGTTTGCGGTGGAGCGGATCGCCGACCTGGTGGCGTTTCACGACATGCGCTTCAGCAACGGCGTGTACCTTTACGACGACGTGCGGCAACTGGCGGAAGAGGTGCGGCGGGAACTGGCGCCGTATTGCGTACGGCCCAATGCGCAGCTTGGCGAGGAGGAGGCGTATACGGTCTTCTGCCTGCATGCGCCGATGAAGGGGGGCGATGGGCAGGTGGTGTCGGCTGAGCAATGGCTGCGGGCGAATCGGCGCGAGGTGGCGTCGCTGCTGACCGAAGAGCCGGACCCGACGCATTTGTCGGAGCAGGAGTCGGACGAATCGACGACGCGGTCGTACAGCTATTACGACCGCGACATCGTCGTGATGGACTGGGACGCGGCGCTGATCGTCGACGAGCCGCGCTACTTCGACGAAACGCTGTACATCATGGAGCTGGCTAACCTGCAACTGGCGGAGTTGGAGGCGTACGACGCCATCCTGGACAACGCGGTGGAGCGGGCATACCGGGACGTGGCGGGGCGACGCTTCGCGCGATGGACGGGCGCGGGAACGCGGCGCGAGCTGCGCGAGATTCGCATGGATTTGGCGCGCCTGTCGGACGAGCTGTCGAACATCACGAAGTTTTTCGGCGACTGGCATTTGGCGCGGATTTACCAGGGGCTATCGTCACGGTTTCATTTGGGGGACTGGCACAAGACGGTGGACGAGAAGCTCAAGACGCTGGACGACGTCTACCAGATTTTGCAGCAGGACCGGAACAATCGGTGGATGCTGGTGCTGGAGGTGACGATCGTGTTGCTGTTCGTGGTGGATATTTTGTTCATCGTGTTTCGGCATGGGAAGTGAAAGCCGCGGAAGGGTCAGCCGCCGATCTCGTTTCCGCATTCGGGGCAGCGCCGCGGTGTCGCGCGGATATCGTAGCCGCAACGCAGGCAGCGGTTCTCGCGTTTGCGCTGCATCCAGATTCGCGTGAGATGGTGCAGGCGCGCGTTCCGAGCGGCATCCCAGAGGCCTGTGACGATAACGCTGAAATATGCGAGCACGAGGACGGCGACGCTTAGAGCGATCCCCCAGAAGTGCGACCACCCGAGCCGCCGAGGAGAAATGTAGCTCACAGAGATGACCAGCAGAAGCATGGTCGCCGCGGCACATAGGATGATCGGGCGCACCCATTTCACAGCGGCATTGTATCGTGCCGGATCGCGGGCGCAGGCGGGATGGCCCTCTACATGTTTCACGTCTTCATGTTTCCGCCGCGCGTAACCCTTCACTCGAATGCCGGCGTGGTCGGGCCTCGGGGGTCCACGAGGACGAAGCTTTGAACGATGTGGTCAAGGGTGGGTTTCATTGCGTCCCAAAGCGGTCCCGGCGCCATCACTGTGAGCGAGAAGAGGTGGCCGCCGTCTTCGAACATGATCAGGCGCATCTTCATGGTCTCGCCACCGGCGGTTTGCGCGGCGGTGGTTTCAGCGCCGCGGCCGCAGGGGAGGGTAACGGCGCGAACGGGTTCGATCGCGAGTTGCTGCGCGTCGGACAGGTAGGCCAGTGCGGTGGCGGGGGTGCTGCCGGGGATCAGCGGCCGGGTGGCGACGGTGAAGACGATGGCGGCGTAACTTGGCGTGAAGAGGCAGAGCGGACGCATGACGCGCGGATCGGCGAAATCGACCGGCTCGGGCGGGAGCGGCACGCGCTGCCAGCCTGCGGGGATTTCACAGGCGAACGTGAAGGCGGGCTCGATGTCGCGCACGATCGTGCGGACATACCCCTCGGCGGGCGAGGCGGGGCCGGGATCTTCGGCGGGTTCTTCGGTGGCGCGTAGCTTGACGGTCCAGACGGCGGGGCCGCCTTCGACGAGCAGCGTTTGCGCGTCCAGCCAGCGGAGCGCGCCCAGGATCGTGTTGTCCGGAGTGATCGGGGCGACGGAACGTTCGGCCGGATCGACCAGCACGAGGCGATTCTCGACTAGCGTGCTCGCGGCCTGCATCGGGTGGGCGCGGACCATCGCGATCAGGCGGCCATCTGGATGCGGGGCGGGTGTGATGAAGGCATCGACGGTGTCGGACGTGTAGAGGATCTCCCCTTCGCCTTCGTTGGGCGGTACGCCGATGATCGCGCTGTGGTGTTGTTCCAGGTCGATGACGTAGAGGGCGAACGCGCGCGAGTCGATGGACCAGAACGGGAGGATGCGGATGCTGGCGCCGGGCATTTCGCTGAGCGGGCTGACCTGCCAGGCACGGCCGTCATGCTGGGCCATATGGACGTGCGTGGCGTTATCGAGGACGCGGCGGGTAACGAGCGCGAAGCGGCGATAGTCGGGGCTGACGGAGATGATGGGTTGAAAGTGCGGGTCGCCGTCGTTGGCGATCTCGCCAATGCGCAGTTCGACGTCGAGGTCGAGGTCTTTCAGATAGAGGCGCGAGCCGGCGGGATCGGCGATGAGGAGGGATGGGCCGGTGCCGGCCCAGGCGAAGGCGTGACCGGCGAGGCGGGTGAGTCGGCCGGTGGCGAGATGGAGGACGCCAACGCAAAGCTCGCCCGGCGGCGGGCCGCTGGAGAGGGTGAAGGCGAGGTACTGGCCGTCGGCGGACCAGGCGAGGTCGGACAGATGCTCGCGATCGGCGGGGGAGAAGACGCGCTTGGCGGAGGATCCAATGTCATCCCCCTGCTCGCTATTCCCGACGAAGAGGCCGGGCGGAGCGGCCTTTGGAGCCCAGAAGGCGAGGCGCGCGAGGTCGCGCGAGAGGCGGCAGATCGTGGGGACGACGGGGCCTTCCAGTCCCTTAAGAGTTGGCGCGAGGGTGGCGGGGATCATGGTGGAATGATTGGAACCCGATAGGCGGAGATTGGCAATGTTGTAAACGCCCGGCGCTGGCGTATCCTGCCAACCCCTCACGGTCGTACCCGGGCGTTGTTCCATGAAGCTCAATCCGCAACAGGAAGAAGTCGCCGACCATATTCATGGGCGGATTCTCACGCTCGCCGGACCGGGATCGGGGAAGACGCGGACGCTGACGGAGCGAACCGGACGGTTGATCCGGGCAGGGTACAATCCCGGATCGATCCTTTGCCTCACGTTTACCAACAAGGCGCGGGATGAGATGCGCGGGCGGATCGCGGCGGCGTTTGGGGAGGCGGCCAAGCGCGTGTTCATCTCGAACTTCCATGGACTGTGCGGGATGATCCTGCGGCGGCTGGGCGGGCCGCTGGGGTACAACGATCGGCTGACGGTGATCGATTCGGATGATCAGGTGGATCTGCTTTTGCAGATCGCGCGGAAGCGC
>JAQGHM010000385.1 GCA_028291615.1 Phycisphaerales bacterium
CCGACCAAGCCCGCGGCCAAGGTCATGGGGTGGGTGGCGAATGATTGGCGCGAGAATCTCGGTGGGCCTGAGGATTTGCTGCATGCGGCGAAGGGGCGGCTTGACGAGGCGGAGTTGCGGGTGATAGAGCGGTACGTGACGACGCTACGAGAGCGGAACCAGGCGGATTTTTCGGGGCTGCTGTCGGAGACGGCGCGGCTGTTGACCGAGCAGCCGGAGGTTCGGGAGAAATTGCAGAAGAAGTTTCGGTTCATCCAGGTGGATGAGTTTCAGGATAGCAATCGAGCGCAGAACGAGATTGTCGAATTGCTTGCGGGTGTTGAAGACAACGTGCTGGCGGTTGGCGATGGAGACCAGAGCATTTATGAGTGGCGCGGGGCGAGCCCAGACGGGATTCCGCGGTTTATCGAGAATGGGAAGAAGAAGACCGGCCGGTGCGTGATCGTGAAGCTGGGGGTGAATTATCGATCGACGCCACAGGTGATTCAGGTAGCCGATACGCTGATCAGGCATTGCGCGAATCGGATTCCCGTCGAGTTTTCGGCGGTGCACAGGGACGGGGAGCCGGTGAAGTGTTTTCGGATGCCGACGCCCGAGGCGGAGGCGGACGTGGTGTCGCTCAACATCGAGACGATGATGAAGTCGGGGACGCAGCCGCGCGATATGGCGGTTTTTTATCGAACGAATGACATGTCGCGGCTGGTCGAGCAATCGCTGGCGAAGCGGCAGATTCCTTACCAGGTGATTGGCAGCGGGAGCTACTACGACCGCATGGAGGTGAAGGATGTGCTGTCGATGCTGCGGTTTTTGTGCAATCCGAAGGACGGGATTTCGTTCGCGCGGATCGCCAATAAGCCGGCGCGGGGGATGGGGGATGCGCTGATCGGGCGGCTGGAGGCTTATGCGGAGAGGAATCATCTGGATTTGCTCACGGTGATGAGCGAGGCGCACTTGCCGGTGATTCGGGATGAGAATGACAAGCTGCTGTCGGATCCGGCCATCCGCGCGGCGCACGAGGCGACGCGGGTTTTTGGGTTCGACATCGACGGGAAGACGGTGGCGGAGATCGCCAACGAGGTGCTGGATCGGACGAAGTATGATGAGTGGTTGAAGGATCGGTACGAGGAGAAGGGGGAATACGAGGCGCGGAAACAGAATGTGAACGAGCTGGTGAACAGCATCGCGGAGTTTTGCCGGTCGGAGCCGCGGGCTTCGATTGCGGATTATCTGCAGTCGATCTCGCTGTATACGGGGGGCGATGAGATGCGGACGGAGAACGCGGTGCGGCTGATGTCGCTGCACGCATCGAAGGGGTTGGAATTTGATGTGGTTTACATGATCGGGGTGGAAAAGGGGATTTTGCCGCACGAGAAGGCGGTGGGGGATCGGGGGGAGCGCGGGTTGGATGAGGAGCGGCGGCTTTGTTATGTGGGGTTTACGCGGGCGCGGAAGCTGCTGCGGGTGACGTGGTGCGAGAAGCGGCAGGATTCGTTTTCGCGTAACAAGACGGCGCGATTTAAGGCGTCGCTGCCGAGCCGGTTTTTGATGGAGGCGGGGCTCATTTCCGAGGAGGAGTATAAGGCCTCCTTCAAGTCCGGGATCACGACGTCAGTGAAAGAGAAGGGGCGCTAGTTCGTAGAGGCTTTCGCGCCAGACTTTCCATTCGTGGGTGCCGGATTTGACGGCCCATTGGTGCTTGATGTTGCGGTTGTCGAGGAGCTCGTGGAAGGATTTGATGCCGTCGAAGTTTTTGTCCTTGTCGCCGGTGGAGAGGTAGAAGAGCTTGAGCTTTGAGTTGGTCGTGTCGGCGTCGGCGAGGACTTTTTCGATGGCTTCGGGGAACGGGTCGCGGAGCATGGAGGAGAAGCAGCCGAGGTAAGAGAAGAGCTTGAGATTGGGGAGACCGCCGCGGAGGGTTTGGCTGCCGCCCATGGAGAGGCCGGCGAGGGCGCGGTGTTGGGCGTCGGCGAGGGTGGGATATTTGGCGTCGATGAAGGGGATCAGATTGTTGATGAGATCATCGTCGAATGCCCGGGAGATTTTTCCGCGTTCGGCGGGATCGGTGGGCATCGGTGTGCCGGGTTTCTTGGCGTAGCCGTAGGGCATGACGACGATCATCGGCGTCATCTTCGCGGCTGGGTTGGCGTAGAGGTTGTCGAGGATGTTGTTGGCGGCGCCTTTGATGTTCCAGCCGGTCTCGTCGTCGCCGGAGCCGTGGAGGAGATAGAGGACGGGATACTTGGTGTCCTTAAGGTAGTTGGGCGGGGTGTAGACGACGACGGGGCGGTCGAAGCCGAGGGTCTTGGAGGGGTAGGTGAGCTTTTCGACCTTGCCGTGCGGGACGGCAGATTGCTCGGCGTCGAAGTTTTTTGGGAGGTCGGCGGCGCTAGCGCGAGAGAACGCGAGGGTCAGGACGATCAGGATTGTGCAGCTTGTGATTCGCATGGGTTTAAGTGTATCGCAGGTGTGAGTGGTAAAGAACTGCCTCCTCGTTAAACTCGATGGCATGAACGTTTTTGTTACCGGGGTGGCGGGGTTTGTCGGGTCGCGATTGGCGAAAGCGTTGCTGGCGCGCGGGGATAGTGTGGTCGGGCTGGACAACCTGAACGACTACTATCCGCTGGTGCACAAGGAGCGGCACCTGGCGGATCTGACGGGGCAGCCGAATTTTACGTTTGTGCATGGCGACCTGCGCGATGCGCCGATGCTGCTGGAGCTGTTTCAGAAACATAAACCGGACGCGGTGGCGCACCTGGCGGCGATGGCGGCGGTGCGGTACTCGGTCGAGCATCCGCTCATTTACGGGGCGATCAACGTGCAGGGGAGCATGAACCTGCTGGACGCGGCGCGGCAGGTGGGGCAGCCGCGGTGCGTGCTGGCGAGCACGGGGTCGTCTTACGGGGCGAATACGCCGGTGCCGTTTCGGGAGGATGCGGCGGCGGATCGGCCGCTGGCCCCTTATCCGGCGAGCAA
This sequence comes from Phycisphaerales bacterium, assembly GCA_028291615.1. GTDB lineage: Bacteria > Planctomycetota > Phycisphaerae > Tepidisphaerales > Tepidisphaeraceae > RYN-433. The sequence continues at coordinate 2,974 of JAQGHM010000385.1, forward strand.
GCGGGCGATGGAGTTGTTTGCTCATTCGTACGCACACCTGTGGAAGATTCCGATGACGTGCGTACGATTTTTCAATGTTTATGGACCGCACGGGCGGCCTGACATGATGCCGTGGAAGTGGGCGTTTGCGATTCAGAATGGGGAGCAGGTTACGCTTTACAACGCGGGGCGATTGAAGCGGGATTGGACTTATATCGATGACATCGTCGCGGGTTTCATGGCGGCGCTGGATCGGCCGTTTGCTTATGAGGTGATCAATTTGGGGTGCGGGTGTCCGGTGGAGAACACCCGGTTCGTGCAGATTTTGGAGGAGCTGCTGCATCGCAAGGCACAGATCGTGGAGACCCCCTGCCCGGCTAGCGAGCCGCTGATTACTTATGCGGATACGACCAAGGCGAAGGAACTGCTGGGGTATGAGCCGCGGGTGAGCATTGAGGAGGGGCTGTCGCGGTTTGTGAATTGGTTGCGGGCGGAGCGGTTGCTGTAGCGGCGCAAGTGGGTTCGTTTTGCGCCGGCGCGCGGTGATGAGGGCGGCGGCGGCGCGATTGCATCGTTGAAATTGGGACATTGCGGGACTTTTTGGGACATCGGGTGGCTTCGTTTTGCGCCCGTTCGACTCGCTGCGCTCGCTCAGGGGAGCGGGTGTTAAGATGGGGGAGGGGAATTTTGTGTTTTGCGAAAAATGTCGCATTTGGTCGCGTTTGGTCGCATCGCAATTTAATGGAATACAGCGGAGGGCCGGCGCGCGGTGGGTTCGATTTGCGCCGGCGCGCGGGTGCGCAGTTGGAGGAGATGTGACGCAGAGGCGCAGAGACGCAGAGGGGGAAGTTGGGTTCGTTTTGCGCCGGCGCGTTGGATGGGGCGCTTTGGCAGGGTTTGGCGCGCGTTGGCAGGTCGCGGCGCGCGGGCGGGTGGTCGCGTTGTCGAGGCGCATAGCTTCTCCTCCCTGTTACTGGCGGTGGTGCGCGTTTGGGACCACGTTTGCGCATCGCGCGGGCAAAAGTGGGGTTTTTCGTGCGAAAATCGGGGAAGAATTCTTTATTTTTTGATTTTGGGGAGGTGCGCGCGGGTGGCGCTGTTTGCGCAGCACCGTGCGCGAGAGGCTGAGGACCACGGGCAAGCGAGTACGCTTGCTTATGCCACCCATTTAAGGCGACTCCGCGGCGCCTACCACGCGAATAGTGCACCCCGCGCGTAGGGGCGGAGCCAGAACATCATGATGTCCTGGGCGACGAAGATCACGACTAACGCGGAACCGAGAATCACACAGGCGGCGCAGAAGCGAAGAATTGGGGGCGCGGTTCGCAGGGCCGGCCAGACGCTGACGATCACGGCGAGGCATGCCACGGCTGGGATGACATTGGCGTGAATTGAGATGAAGGGGCCGCCGGGGGTCAGGTGGCCGCCGGTTGTTGAGAGCGCGGCGGCCATGAGAGGGACCGGGGATAGCGCGCCGATGATCGGCCACGTTGCGGGATTGAAGCGGCGTGGCGATGGGGGCGACGCGTAGTCGAGGGGTTGTAGCATGCGATTCACTTGCCTCTGGGGCAGGCGTCATGCCGTTGAGCGGTCGCGACGACTCACGCGCGGCGGCCGGCCCCAAGGAAGTATACCGCCGCCGCGGTCCGCTCCAGCGGCGGGTTATGCAGCACCGCCGCGACCGCCGGACGCCCTTAGGATTAAACCAACGATGCCAAGAATGAATCCAAGTGCCACGACGCCAATGCGAAACGCCTGTTGCTGTTGATTTGCCGCCGGCCCCTTGAGGAACAGAAGGTACACGCCGAAGAACAGCATAAACGCACCTGCTGCGATCAATTTGTCCGCCCAAGGTTTTCTCACCTTAGCTCCTTTTAACTGAGGATCTCGTGCTGCAGAACGTGACGGCCGATCAGCGGCCGGGCCGGCACCGTGCCGCCGCTTGACCATGAATAAGCTTACCCGACGGCAGGGTAGCGGGTTCTTCCTGACCGCTGCGAAAAGACCCCAAGCCTTCGCACGCGGCTTGGCGTATAAGTCCAAGCATCCTAATAGGTCCGGTCTGATCTGGATTAAATAATGGTGGGATCAAAAGGAGCTTCGTCGGTCTTGCGCGCGGCGTTGGGGACCTGCGAGCATGGCACTTTGTAAAGCCACGGATTGCGTTTGCTTAGGCCGTTTGCACGGGCGGGACGCCCGTGATACGGGCGATCACGCTGCGGCGAGGACGGTGTCGAGGGTTTCTACTTTGTCGGTGGCGCGGTGGATGGCGGTTAGGGCTAGGGCGTAGCAGGCTACGCCTGTCCACCAGGAGACGGCGATGCCGAAGCTCATGGCGATTACTACGCTTAGGACTGATGCTACTACGCTCATGGCGCCGTTGATGCCCCAGAGCCAGGGGGTGATGTCGCCTTTGCGGGTGGCGGCGACTTTCATGCCTAGTGGGAAGCACATGCCCATGAAGAGGCCTGCGGGCATGAGGAGGAGGAGCGCGATGGCCACGCGCAGCGGGGTGGCGGAGGAGACGTAGGTGCGGATCATCAGGGGCGTGATCAGGCCGATGATGAGGAGGAGGATGAGGAGCGTGATCATTCTTCGGGCGATGGCGGGGGCGAGATTGGCGTCGTCTACGCTGCGGGTGAAGTAGCTGCCGATGCCGCTGGAAACCAGTAGGGCGAAGAGGACGACCGACAGGGAGTAGGTGGGGTGGCCTAGCAGGATGATGAGGCGCTGCATCTGGCTGATCTCTACCAGGATGAAGCCTAATCCGATGAAGATGAAGAAGGTGGTGAGGGGGAGGCTGCCGCGCAGGGCGGCGCGGTCGGCTTTTAGGAGGACGGGGAGGACGACGCAGAGGGCGGTGAGGAGGATGACGAAGACTAGGAGGCCGGCGACTACCTGGACGGCTTTGAGGTTGACGTCGTGGCCCTGGCCTTGCCATTTGGCGGGGTTGAAGGCGTCGCGCATGCGGGTCATGTTGAAGAAGAAGGGTTTGTCATCCGTGGGTGGGGCGAGGTTGATCGCGTAATGTTTTGCGGTCTCGAAGGGATCGGCGGAGTCGGCGATTTCGGCGAGTTCGGGAATGGAGGATGATTTGGGCGTGAGAAGCAGGTCGAAGTCCATCTGTTTGGCTTGTTTCGTTGCCGTCTCAAGATCGGCGTCGGTGAAGGGGGTGCGGCTGGCGATGATGTTGGCGACTGCGCCGGGGATGTCGCCGCTCTGTTGTTTCTGGTTGCGCTTGATGACCATGATGTGTCGGCGGGGGTCGGTAACGCCGATCTCGCGGAGGGCCTGGTTGGCGAGGGAGACCATGCGGAGGGTTTCGCCGGGGGTCTTGGGGTGATACCAGCGGGAGACGGTGACTACGCCGCGGTCGGTGAGGTGGGTGAGGAAGGCCTTCCAGGCTTCGACGGTGTAGAGGGAATTTTCGGAGAGGACGAACGCGCCGGCGGCGGTGGCGGCCCAGGTGTCGATGAGGGAGATCTGGATGACATCGACCTTGTTGGGCATGCGCGTGATGTAGGAGCGGGCCTCGTCGTGGAAGATCTCGACGTTGGGGAGGCGGTCGAGGTGGCCTGCGAAATCGCCGAAGGTGACCTTCATGGCGCGGATGATGGAGTCGTTGATCTCGACGCCGGTGACGTGCCGCTGGTTGAAGACGAGGGCGGCGAGGAGATCGCGGCCGCCGCCGGAACCGATGACCAGGACATTAGAATCGGGGCGGAGAAAGTGGGCGAAGTTGGTGACGTCGTATTTGAGGAAGCCGACCTGCTGGCGGGCGGCTTCGGAGGCGGAGAGCGTTGCTGCGCGGCGAAGGCGGGCGGCTTCTTCGCGTTCTTCTTTGGCGAGTTGGAGGTAATCGCGTTCTTTGTCGGCGTCTTTGGCGGCGCGCGCGTTGTAGGCTTCGTCGTCGTAGAAGATGGCTTGGGAGTCGTGGTCTTCGGCTTGTTCGATGAGGTGGAGCGCTTCTTTGGGATCGAACTGGGTGATGTAGGTGCCTGCGCCGGAATCGATGTTGATGAAGAGCTCGCGGGTGGTCTTGGGGATGGCGGGGTCGTCGAGGTAGGCGGGGCTCATGCCCCAGCCGGAGGGGTCGCCTTCCTGGAGCCAGAGGGTTTCCCCAGCCTTAACGACGCGGATGCGGGAGAATGCGTTCCAGGCGTCGAAGAGGGCGGGTCGTTCGCCGCTGCCCTTGGCGTTCTCGATGCGGATGGGGGGCGGCGGGGAGACCCAGCGGCTGCGGATGGCGAGGTCGGAGGCGCGGGGCACATTCTCGAGCCGTTTTTCGGCCAGGGCGTGACCGCGGTAAGCATTGAGAGTGGTCAGGGCGGCGGAGCCGAGAAAGGCTAGAGAGGTGATGGCGATAAGGCCTTTGCAGCCGGCTTCCAGGGCAGAGCAGACGGCGGCGAAAAGGGCGAGTGAGGCGACGAGGAGCACGGCGGTGGGGCCGTCGGTCAGGCGGAGGACGATGACGAAGAGCACGCAGCCGAGGGCTGCGCCGGCGAGGTCGGCGGCGTAGAGGCGGCTGACCTGGCGCGGGAAGCGCGTGAGGGCGATGCAGACGACGATGCCGCTGAAGATGAAGGGGATGGTGATGAGGGCGTAGGTGGACCAGAGATCGAGCGGCTTGGCGTTTTGGGCCTCCTTGATGGCGGTGTTGGGACTTTTGAGGTGGAGGATGAAGGTGATGATCATCGTGATGCCGAAGAGCATCGCGTTAATGGCCATGGCGCGTCGGGCTTTGTCCTGGGTGAAGAGATTGGGGAGGAGGTAGACGAGGACTGCGCCGACGGTCATGCCGAAGAGTGCGACGGAGACGGCGACGAAGGCGAAGTGGTAGTAGAGGGTGACGCTGAAGATGCGGGTGAGGAGGACCTCGTACATCAGCGTGGCGAGCGCGACGAGGAAGAGGGAGGCGTAGGTGAGGCGGGAGGCGCGCTGTGGTTCAAGTGGGGTCATGGTTTGGTGCGAGGAACACGGCCCGTGAGCGGGCCGGCTAAACGCGGATCGTCAGATGGTCTTGGTGATTTGTTCGATGCCTTGCATGTAGGGTGTTAGGACTTCTGGAACGGTGATCGTGCCGTCGTCGTTCTGGTATTGCTCGATGATCGCGATGAGGACGCGGGGGCAGGCGATGGCGGTGTTGTTGAGGGTGTAGCAGTACCTGGTTTCGGTCTTGCCGCCTTCGAGTTTTTCGCGGTAGCGCATGTTGAGGCGGCGGGATTGGAAATCTCGCAGGGCGCTGCCGCTGTGTGTTTCGCCGTATCCATTGCGGCTGGGCATCCAGGTTTCGATGTCGTACATGCGCCACTTTCCCTGGCCCATGTCGCCGGTGCAATTTTTGCTGACGCGGTAGGGAAGCTTGAGGGCCTGGAGGATGGCTTCGGAGTTGGCGACGATTTCTTCGTGGAGCGTGATGTGCTCGGCGTCGTCGGCCTTGTGGATGACGACCTGCTCGACCTTGTCGAATTGGTGGACGCGGTAGAGGCCGGCGGTGTCCTTGCCGGCTGCGCCGGCTTCGCGGCGGAAGCAGGTGCTGAGGGCGGCGAGCCTGATCGGTTTGTCGAGATCGAGGATTTCGTTGCCGTAGAAGCTGGCGAGGGGGACTTCACTGGTGCCGACGAGGACGGTGTTGTCCTGGGTGATGTACGCCTGCTCGCGGCCGGCGGGGAAATAGCCGGTGCCGACCATGCACTGCTCGGTGACGAGGACGGGGACGATCATCTGCTCGTAGCCGCGGCGGATGAGGCTGTCCTGGGCGAAGCGGAGGACGGCGGAGTAGAGCAGTGCGCCTGCGCCGCGGACAACGTAGGAGCGCGAGCCGGCGAGTTTTACGCCGCGGTCGAAGTCGAGGATGTTGAGTTCCTTGCCGAGCGTGACGTGATCTTTCTTGCCGCCTTCGAGCTTGATGGGCGGATGGGCGGGATCGGCCCAGGTGCGGGCGACGACGTTGTCGGCGTCGTCCTTGCCGATGGGCCAGGTGGGATCGGGGATGGCGGGAAGCTGGAGCATGATTGAGGCGGCTTCGGTCTCGGCGGCGGCTTGTTCATCGGCAAGTTGCTGGGCCTGGGTTTTGAAGGCGTTGGCTTGTTCGAGGAGTTTTTCGAGCTCGGGGGTTGTGCCGCCCTTCAGGGTTCGCTTGAGCTGGCCGACCTGGTCGCCGACTTTTTTCTGTTCGGATTTGAGGGCGTCGGCGCGGGTTTGGGCGCTGCGGCGGCGCTGGTCGGCGGCGAGCCACGCGTCAACCTTCTCCGGCGAGGCGACGCGCTTGACGCGGGTGGCCTCCTTGACGGCTTGCGGGTTTTCTCTGATCAACTTGGGGTCGAGCATTCGGGCGGTCCTTGCGCGTTAAATCGAGCGGGGTTTTGTAACCGATTCGCGCAGGTTCGTGTAGGGGCTGAAGCGCCACAGACATGCTCAATTTATCGGACTGTCGCGAAAACCCGTGGGTTTGGCCAGCGACCATACGGCTGCTTAACCTCGGCCTCAGTGCTTTATGAAAGGAGCTGTTGAATGACTCGTACGCGTAGCAGGCGCACTTCGGTGCGACGCACGTCGGTTCCCCGCGTGGCGAAAGGGTTCAATGGACTGCTGGTCAAGCTCTCGGCGGCCAGCAGCCAGTTGAAGAAGACTCGCCGGCGGTAGGTGCTTTTTATTTATCGCGCCGGATGGCGCAGGAACAGACCCGCGGTTCTTGGGACCGCGGGTCTTTTTTATTGGGTGGTCGCGGGACGCGCTGGGCAAGCCCAGCGGCTAAAAAAAGAAAGTGGCCGACTGTTGGGTCGACCACTTTCTCAATTTCTAAATTCGTTGCAGAGCGATTACCACGCGAAGTGGGCGAAGGCCTTGTTGGCGTCGGCCATGCGGTGGGTTTGCTCGCGGGTGTTCATGGCCTTGCCTTCCTTGCGGTAGGCGGCGAGGAGCTCGTCGGCGAGGCGCTGCGACATGGGGCGGCCGCCCTGGTCGCGGCAGGCGGCGAGGAGCCAGCGAAAGGCCAGCGACTGCTGACGCTTGCGGTTGACCTGCATCGGCACCTGGTAGTTGGCGCCACCGACGCGGCGGCTGCGCACTTCGACGAAGGGCTTGATGTTGTTGATCGCAGTCTCGAAGAGCTCGAGCGGGGGGACTTCCTTAAGCTTGTCCTTGGCGATTTCCATCGCGTCGTAGAAAATCTTCTGCGCGACCGATTTTTTGCCGTCCCACATGAGACAGTTGATGAACTTGCTGACCAGCTTGCTGTTGAACCGGCTGTCCGGCTTGAGCATCTTCTCGCTGGCGGTGAACTTCTTGAATGCCATGGTCTGAAACCTTTCGAGGGTTCGGTGAAGAGTCCGATGGGACCCTTGTCTTTTCTCGACCGAACGTCGGTCGATACTCCGAGCTGTGAGTGATTACTTGGGGCGCTTGGCGCCGTACTTGGACCTACTTCGTTTGCGGCCATCGACTCCTAGCGAGTCGAGGGTGCCGCGGACGATGTGGTAGCGGACGACGGGGAGATCGCGGACGCGACCACCGCGGACCAGGACGATGCTGTGTTCCTGGAGGTTGTGTTCTTCGCCGGGGATGTAGGCGGTGACTTCCTTGCCGTTGGAGAGCCGGACGCGGGCGATCTTGCGAAGGGCCGAGTTGGGCTTCTTGGGGGTCATGGTCTTGACCTGGAGGCACACGCCGCGCTTCTGCGGGCAGGCGACAAGGTCTTTGACCTTGTTGATCTTCGCCAGGGATCGGCGAGGCTTCTTGATGAGCTGATTAATCGTCGGCATCTCGTTCCTTTTCCAGTACTTAGCGTGAAAACAGTGTCCCCTCAGATTTGGGGAAGTCCGGTAGTATAGAAGGGGATGGCGGAGAACGCAAGAAGACGGACGCGATGGGTTTGCGCAGTTTTTTGGTGCTAAGCATTCACGATCTCGCCGCCGTTGGGATGGAGGACCTGGCCGGTAAAGTAGGAACCATCGTCGGACGCGAGGAAGACGTATGACGGCGCGACTTCTTCCGGCTGGCCGGGCCGGCCGAGGGGGACGTCGCTGCCGAATGTCTCGACCTTTTCCCTGGGGAAGGTGGAGGGGATCAGCGGCGTCCAGATGGGTCCGGGGGCGACACCGTTCACACGGATTCCCTTCTTCGCCAGGTTGAGCGCCAGGGCGCGGGTGAAGCCAACGATCGCGCCTTTGGTGGACGAGTAATCGAGGAGCTCGGCCGAGCCGCGGTAGGCAGTCACCGAAGTCGTATTGATGATCGAGGCGCCCTTCTTCAGGTGCTTCATCGCGGCTTTGGTGAGGAAGAACATCGAAAAGATATTCGTCGCGAACGTCCGCTCGAGCTGCTCGCGGTCGATGTCTTCGATGTTCTCCTGCGGGTGCTGCTCGGCGGCATTGTTGACCAGCACGTCGAGGCGGCCGAGCTCGTTCACCGTCTGCTCGACGACCTGGCGACAGAAGCTTTCGTAGCCGAGGTCGCCGGCGATTGGCAGGCAGCGCTGGCCGAATTTTTCGACGGCCTTGCGGGTCTCGTCGGCATCCTTGTGCTCGTTGAGGTAGACGATCGCGACGTCTGCGCCTTCCTTCGCGAAGGCGATCGCGACGGCGCGACCGATGCCGCTGTCGCCGCCGGTGACGATGGCCACCTTGCCGTCGAGCTTGCCACTGCCGCGATGCTTGGGATCTTCGGCCTTGGGACGGCGCTTCATGTCGGCTTCGAGACCGGGGCGGCGGGTTTGCTGCTCGGGGGGGTTGATGGGTTTGGATGGTTTTTTCTTGGCCATGACGCGGCACTCCTTCTCGTCATGGGTATATCAGCGACAGGCGGCGGCGGGGAACGCCCGTTTACGCGCCGGCTTCGATTTGCGGCGCACCAATGGCTGAGCCCTCGCCACCGCTCGCGAGCTTGCGGGCCTTGCGGTAGTACCAGCGGTGCAGGCGGTCGGGGGAGACGCCGAGCTTGAAGAGGCCGATGAGGGCGACGTTTTCGAGGGTCACGAGCAGCTTGCCGTGACGGCGGTGGCGGCGGGCGGAGGAGAGCATCGGCGGGTCGAGCACGATCACCTTGCCGGATCGTTTCAGCCGGCCGGAAAACTCGATGTCTTCCATCAGCGCGATCTCGGCGTAACCGCCCATCGACTGGAAGTGCGATCGGCGGACGAAGATTGACTGGTCGCCGTAGAAGTTGCGCCGCCATGATTGCCAGCGGCGGACGATCGGGACGAGCCACTGGCGCGAACGATGCCGCGGGTCGAACTTGCGGTGGAACGCGCCGCCGATGATTTGCGCGTCGGCGGCGATCACGCGCTCGACGGCGGCGAGATGGTCGGCGGAGAGTTCAGTATCTGTGTGCTGGAAGAGGAGCACGTCGCCGGTCGCGGCGGCTGCGCCGGAGTTCATCTGCCGGCCGCGGTTGGGGCGGTCGCAACGAATAAGGCGGACGGCGGGGAACGTGGCGGCGATGGCGGCGCAGTCGGTGGTGCTGGAGGCGTCGGCGACGATGATCTCATGGCCGCCTGCGATGGGGGCGACGCGCGACAGGCACTCCTGCAGTGCGTTGGCGTCGTTCCAGCAGGGGATGATGATGGAGATCATGGGAAAAGAGGCGAGGAGTCAGAAGCGAGAAGTGAGACGATACTATTTCTTTTCCGTCGTCAGTTCGGGCTTGGGGTTCAGTTCGAGCTGGAGGTCTTTGAAGCGGACTTCTGTGGGGCCGCCGGCGTGGACTTGCAGGGCAAAGATGCCGCTGGTGGCGCCTTTTTCATCGTCGAGGTCTACGGTCTTGTGGCCGTTGATGGCGACGAGGATCTTGTGGCCGACGGCGACGATCTCGTAGGTGTTCCAATCGTCTTTTTTGACGAACTCTTCGCCGCCTTCCTTGACGAGGATGCCGCGGCCGGATTCCTCGTAGAGCTTGGCCCACCAGCCTGCGCCGGCGTCCGCCTGGTAGCCTTTCATCTCGTTTCCCTTGAACGGCACCGAGCGAAATTGCACGCCGGAGTTGGCGCTGTTGGGGACGAGCTTGATCTGGAGGACGAGGCGGAAGTCGCCGGCCTCAAATTGGCTTTTGAGGAACTCGTTCTGCTTGATCCCCTTGTCGGTCTTGCCAACAATTTCGCCGTTGTCGACTTTGAAGAGGGTGGTGTCCCCATACCAGCCGGTGAGATCCTTGCCGTTGAAGATGGCGATCTTGCCATCGGGCCCGGGCTTGGGGAGGTCGAACTTGGGCTTGGCTTCTTCGGCGAAACTCAAGGTGGTCAGGACAAGGATGAGGGGGACAAGGCTCGCGGCGCGTCGGATCATGGTCGTCTCCTTTTCGGCACGTGTGGCCAGAAGATAACCGTTAGCTTTGACGCGTGGAAGACACGGGCAACGGCGTACCGTTGCCCATGCCACGCAAAAGACGAGATGGCGATCTATTTCGCGCGACGCCGGCGCTTCAGGGCGGGGATCAGAAGTAAGCCGGCGAGCGCGAGCGTCGTCGGTTCCGGCACGTTGGCGATCGCCGCGGCCCAATCGCTGGTGAAGTCGGCGCTGGCACCGGCGGGGGCGGCGGTCGCGCCTTGTACGCCGGTGGTGTTGTAGTTCTGGGCGAGGATTGACAGGTCGAGGAAATCGACGTTGCCGTCGTAATTGAAGTCGCCGTCGCTCCAGCGGCGCTGGCCGTCGGTGACGTTATAGCTTTGCGCGAGTTTGGCGAGGTCGTCGAAATCGACCGAACCGTCGGCGGTGGCGTCGCCGCCCCTGGCGAGGTCCCATCCGATGTCATCCAGCGTCGCCCAGTCGAGCAGCGTTATCTTCTTGCGCGTGCCGGTGGTGATGTCGGGGTCCATCAGCGTTTCCTGGGCGACGCCGCCGACGGTGCTTTGCAGGCTGTTCTGGAAGTGCTGGGCGTTGTTGGTGCCCGACGGTGTTTCGAGGGGCACCGGCGTGTTGTTGTTGAGCTTCATCGCCTTGGGCCCGGTGAAGGGGCCGATGTATTGCGTGCCGCTGGTAATTGCTTTGGGGGTCAACTTCGCCCGCCAAGCATCCGACGTTCCAAACCCCAACACGTGGGCCAGCTCGTGCGTGGCGACGGTGAGGAAATCATTCTTGCCTGCTGCAGGCGCGGTAAGGTCGAAATTCCAGGCTACCGTTTTGTCGAACGAGATCGTGCCGCCCCATTTGCCAAAATCGCTCGGCGGGTTGTCCGCGGCGCCGGTCTGCCCGCGATATAACAGGTTGGAGACAAACGTCGAATCGCCCTGGTTGGAAAAAAATCCACCCGGTCCCCCCTGCCCCAGCGCCCCGCCAAGGTTGGCCCCGCCGACGTAAATCTTGATCGAGTTGGCGGGAATGGTCAGGTTAAATATCTGGGTGTTCGCGCCCGTGCTAGGGTTGGTGAAATTGGTATTCCAGGTGTTGCCGTTGCCGGGGGTGATGTCGGTGAATTGATCGAGGAGTCGGTCGGAGTAGACCGTAGCGGCCCGCTCCAGCGCCGTCTTGGCCGCGGGATTGCTCGTGAAGAATCCGGTGTCGAGGGAATAGTCGAAATCGAGCGTAATGCGGGCGTGCGCGGCCGGCGCGAGTGCGAGACCTGCCGCGCAGGCCAAAATGGCTGAAAAAATGCGCTTCATCCGACAAGACCTTCCGAAAGGTAGGCAAGAAAGCCGATCCACCGACGCCCCGGTGGATTGACCTGCCGCTATCATGCCCCTGTTACCGCAATTCGGCAATAAAAAAACCAAGGGCATCGGGCTGTTACGCAACCAAAGCGCCGGAGTTCGGGCGAACTGTCTTTCCGGATATGCGGGCTGGAAGGGGTATGCCGGGGCAATAGCGACTCGCGCCATTATGCCGGAGCGACCAGGGCTTCGACCTTGGCGGCACAGATGAGGTCGTTCTCCGAGATCCCGCCGATCGAGTGCGTCGAGTAGCGCACGCGGCACTTGTTGTAGCCGACTTCGAGATCGGGGTGATGGTCTTCCCGATGCGAGATCCAAGCCGTCGCGTTCACGAATGCCATCGTCTCGTAGTAGTTGGCGAACTTATACGTCTTGCCGATCGCCTTGTCCGCCAACTCCCACCCGGGCAGTTCGCGCAAGACGTCGCGCACGCGCGATTCGCTCGCCGGCGGTGTGCCCGGCGCACAGGTGGAACAGCGCTTCTTGAGCAGATCGGCAATCAATGCTGGATTCGACATGAGCTAACTCCGCGAGAGGTGTTCACATAAGCGTATGCGGAAGCGCCGCCGATCTCCAATTGACAATCAGCGGCGGACCACTGACAAATCAGACAATGCGTTGGATCATCGGAGACGTGCACGGCATGCGGGCGCCGCTCGAGCGGTTGCTGGAGGAGGTCGGTCGCGTCGATCCCGAAGCGCGGTTTTACTTCGTCGGCGATTACGTCAACCGCGGCCCGGATGCGAAAGGAGTCATCGACCTGCTGCTGTCGCTCACGGGCGCGAAGTTCGTGCGCGGGAACCACGACGACATCTTCGATCAGGTACTGAGTTCGACGTCCTACGCCAGCAACGCCGCTAATGGCGACCGCATGGTGGCGTTCCAGTGGTTCATCGAACACGGCCTCGACAACACGTTCATGAGCTACGGCGTCGACTACGCGATGATCGACGCCTGCCGGCAACGGCCGGCGACGGAAAAACTCGCGGCGATCACATCGGCCGTGCCCGAAGCGCATCGGAATTTCGTCCGCAACCTCCCGCCGGTCATTGAGGAACCCGATCTGTTCATCGCGCATGCCAAGTGGGACCCGTATGAGACCGACGCCCTGCCGACCATGCTGCGCCAACTCGAAAACGACGCCAACGCGCGGCACAAGCTGCTCTGGGGGCGCTATTCGGAAGGGGAGATTGGGCACACCAAGGCGTGGCGGCGGACGGGGTACTTCGGCCATACCCCGGTCTACGCGTATGCAGCCTCACAGAAGACGGGGGAGGTGCTGATGCTGCCGATCGCGGGGAATCGAATCGTGCTGCTGGATACGGGGGTGGCACTGAGCGCGGCGGGGCGATTGACGGCGTTTTGCGCGGATGATCAGACCTTCGTGCAGGTCGATCATTTCGCCAAGACCATGCGGGCGGGCGAATGAGCGCGGAATTGCCCTCGCACCGGTTGCAGGTGGCGTTGCTGCAACCGGAGATTGCGCCGAATACTGGTAACATAGGCCGTTTGTGCGTCGCTAGCGGGACGGCGCTGCACCTGGTGCGGCCGCTTGGTTTTGTGCTGAGCGATCGGAATCTCAAGCGCAGCGGGATGGATTACTGGGAGCGGCTGCGGGTGACGGTTCATGATGATGACGAGGCGTTTTTCCGATCGATCGAAGGGGCGCGAGTCTGGCTTTTCACCAGCAAGGGGGAACGCTCGCTTTGGGAGGCGGATTTTGTCGACGGTGATGTGCTTGTCTTTGGAAGCGAAACACGGGGAATCGGTCAAAGCGTTCGAGATCGTTTTTCTGGCCGGCAGGTACGAATTCCCCAGACTGCAGATGAACGATGCCTCAACCTCTCTACCGCAGTTGGGATCGGTCTTTATGAGGCGCTGCGGCAGATCCGAATCTCTAGGGGGGAAAACCCTAGCCACTGAAGTGGCTAGGCCCGGTTTTTCTTCGGCAATTTTTGCGTTTCCACCCATATCCAGTTAGATTCTGCCAATGCGGTGCCCGTTCTGCGACGCGGACAAGGAAAGCTTGAAGGTGATCGACTCGCGCGCCTGTGAAGGTGGGCGGGCGATCCGCCGCCGCCGCGAATGCCTCCAGTGCAACAAGCGGTTCACGACCTACGAACGGATCGAAGACCAGATCAAGCTGACGGTCATCAAAAAGGACGGCAGCCGAGTCCCCTGGGACCGCGCCAAGGTGCTCGATGGGTTGGAGCGGGCTTGCTACAAGCGACCGGTTGAGGCCGGTGAACTGATGCGGATTGTCGAAGAGGTGGAGGACGAGATTTTCCGCGGGCACGACAAGGAAGTCCCCAGCGCCGTGATCGGGCAACTGGTAACCGACAAACTGCGCCGGCTGGACCAGGTGGCTTACGTGCGATTCGCCAGCGTCTATCGGCAGTTCAAGACGCTTGACGACCTGGTGCAGGAGGCCAAGGCCGTGCTGGATGCCCAGCGGTACGAGGTGCCGGGGCAGGGCCGGTTGTTCATCGAACCGCCTAAAACTGCGCCCGCGGGTAACGGCGACGATGCCAACGGGAGCGCCAAGGGAGGGGAAGGGAGTAAAAGACCCCGCCGCGGGAAGGCCAGGAACGAAACCCGTCCCGCCGCCGATTGAAGGGCCAGGGGGAAGACGTCCGATAACGCTACGAGGAGCCAACACCATGCACCCTGTGATTCAACACCTTGGAAAGCCGTTTTGGCGCGGGGCGATCTCCGCGGCGTGCGCGACCGGTCTGCTGCTGCTGGGCGGGTGCTCGAAGAATGCGCCGCCGAAGGTCGCCAAGCCGGCGTACACCAACATCGGGCTGCGCACCGGACTGCCGGCGTACCTGAAAGACACGGTGCTGGAGCGCTCCGACCTCAGCAACACGGGGGTGCTGGCCGTCTCATCGTACGGGCTGGTGGTGAACCTGCGTTATTCCGGCGACAGCAACACGACACCCACCGCGGTGCGCGAGTGGATGATCAAGGAGATGTATCGCCATGGGTTTGGCGGCCATCGGATCCCCGGCTATCAGGAGATGACGCCGGAGCGGGCGCTGGCGGACAAGCGGAATTCGATCGTGATCGCCGGGGCATTTATCCCGCCGGGGGCGCGGATCGGACAGCGGGTGGATGCGTACTGCCAGGCGCTGCCGCAGAGCAATACCGCGAGCCTCGCGGGCGGCACACTCTACCAATGCGAACTGCGGCTGTATGGCGCGAACGCGCTGGATCCGGGTGGATCGGTTAACAAGTACGTGGAGGCGCGGGGGCCGCTGTTCATCAATCCTGCTTACGCGCTGGAGACGCCCAAGCCAACCGAGGGCGTTGCGCGCTCGGGGGCTCGGACGGCGACGGTCATGGGGGGCGGCTTGGTCACGACCGACCGGGCGCTGCAACTCCGCCTGCGAACGCCGCAGTGGAGCATCTCACGGGCGATGGAAATGATCATCAACACGCGATTTCAGGGCGTGGCGGACAAGCACCGCCAGGACGGGCGCGGCCTATGCGTCGCTGAGGCGCAGGATGATGGATATCTGAACTTGTACGTCCCGGTTTCCTTCAAGGGGAACTGGGAACGTTTTGCCGGCGTGGCGACGCACCTGTACATCAACCTGAACCCGTCGGTGGCGGCGGTCAAGGCGCAGGAACTGGCTGAGGCGGCCAAACGTCCCGGGGCGATGCTGGAGGATATTTCGTTCGCGCTTGAAGGCTTGGGGCCGGTGGCGATCCCGTACATCATCCCCCTGCTGGCTCATCCCGCGCCCGATGTTCGCTACGCCGCCGCGCGGGCCGGAGCGTACCTGGGCGACACTGCATCGGAAGACGCGCTGATCACGATGGCCAAGACGCCGGGCACGCCCTTCCGGTTGAATGCGATCCTGACGCTGGCGGACCTGCCGAACAACCCGGAGATCAACCGCGCGATGGCCAGTTGTCTGGACGCCGCGGAATCGCCGGTGCGCATCAATGCGTACAAGGTGCTGGCGGCGCACGGTGACCCGCGCGTGATCTCGCGCCAGATCGCTGACAATTTCGTGCTGGATGTGGTGGATTCCAAAGGGCCGCCGCTTATTTACGCCACCCGTACCGGTGAACCGCGCCTTGCGGTTTTCGGCGGGCGGACGGCGATCAATCAGCCGATCACGTTCGCAGCATTTGACACTGAGCTGACGATCACCACTGACGCAGAGAAGCCCAGCCAGCTTTCGGTCTTCTATCGCGGCAGTGAGCTCTCACAACCGGTCAAGACGGCGTCGCGGCCGAACGTGGCAGAACTGGCGGCGCGGCTGGGCGGGCTGGGTGATGAAAAGTTGCACTTTGGTTATGGAGATATCGTCGGGATATTGCAGTCAATGGCGGACCGTGGCAAAGTATCAGCGACCTTCGTGTTGCAGGATCAACCCGGCGTCGACGATGTATTGGTCGATACGCCCGACACCACCGGTGGCGGGCGGGCCGTGGGCGATCCTGGCATTCCGCAGACACCCGCGACGGGCGCGCCCAGGGCAGGGACGCCGACCGCGGGAGTGAACGGGCTGTCCCCGGTGGGCAATGGAGCTGCGCCGGGTCGGCCGAACTAGATTTTTCGTATTTTCCCGGTCAGGGAGGACCGCAATCGCATGCGTCTTAAGAAGCTCGTCCTTAACGGTTTCAAGTCCTTCGCCGATCGCACGGAATTCGTCTTCGACTCGCCGATCACCGGTATCGTCGGCCCGAACGGGTGCGGCAAGTCCAACGTCGTCGATGCCTTCACGTGGGTGTTGGGGGAACCATCCGCCAAGAGCCTGCGCGGCGACGCGATGCTGGACGTCATATTCAACGGCTCCGGCGGACGCAAA
>JAQGHM010000029.1 GCA_028291615.1 Phycisphaerales bacterium
AGCCCCTTCGATCGCCTCGCCCGCGCCGAACAACGCCTCCACGCCATGTACCACCGCACCCTCAGGGAACTCACCGCCCTCCAAACCCGCCGAGAAAAACGATCCCAAAACCCCGACCACCACCCCACCCCCTGCCCCTTCCTCCCCAAAGAAGAACCCCCGCTCCCCGACGGCCCGCAACTGCTGGACGACCTTGAGGATGAAGACGACGACGACGACGAAGAAAACGACGAAACCCACAACGAGACCCAGAACGAGAGCGACGCCCACAATTCCGAAATCGCGCAGAACGAACCCACCCAAACCCCGCGCCCCGCCGCCCCCGCGTCGTCGCACGCCCCAATCGTGCAGAACGAACCCACGCCAGACGCCAACCCTCACCATTCAGGAGCAATCACCGATCCATAACCCGCGCCGCGGCGCCCGCCCGGCGCGGATCCGCCACCCCGACCCACTCGTTCGTTCTTGGGTCGCGGAAAATCGAGTGCGCATCTCCCTGGCGGCCCACCGCCGGCGCGATCGCATGCCCCATGCCCCGCAGCTCCGCCAGCGCGGCCGCGTGGTCCCGCGCCAACGCCGCCTCCGGCACGATCCGATCGGGAAACCATTGGTGATGGTGCCGCGGCGCAGCCACGCACTCCTGGGGCGACATGTGATAATCCATGTAATTAATAAGAACGCAAAACACGGTGTTGATGATCGTCCGCCCACCCGGCGAACCCGTCACCAGCACCACTCGCCCGTCCTTCAGCACGATCGTCGGCGACATCGAAGACAGCGGTCGCTTCCCCGCCCCCGCAACGTTCGCAGGCGTCCCGATCTGCCCAGTTCGCGTCGTGATCCCCGGTTGCGGGTTGAAGTCCCCCAGCTCGTTGTTCAAGAGAAACCCAGCCCCCGGCACCACGATCTTCCCCCCGAACGATTCCTCCAGCGTATACGTGTTAGACACCGCCATCCCCCCCGAATCCACCACCGAAAAGTGCGTCGTATTCTCCGGCTCATCCCGCAGCGGCACATCGCCAGCCAGTTCGGCACTGGGCGTCGCCTTCCGGAGATCGATGGTCGCGGCGAGCGCTTTACCGTATCCCGCAGGTTGACTCCCTGCTGGAGCGAAATCCGGATCGCCCAGCCTCTTCGCCCGATCCGCATACGCCCGCCGCATCGCCTCAGTCATCAGGTGAAGCGTCTGACTCGAAAACCGCTCGTGCGCCGCCACATCAAAGTTCTCGAGGATGTTAAGCATCTCGATAATGCACGTCCCGCCCGAAGAGGGAGGCGGCGCCCCGACAACTTCATACCCCCGATAAGTTCCGCGCAGCGGCGTGCGCACCTGAGCCCGATACCCAGCCAAATCCGCCTTCGTGATCAACCCGCCCCCGCGCCCCATCTCCGCCACCAGCAGGTCCGCAACCGACCCGCTATAGAAAGCATCCGGCCCAGAGTCCGCAATCAACTGCAGCGTCTTCGCCAGATCACCTTGAACCAGCCGATCCCCCGCCTTCCACGCCGGACGCCCAAACACGCGCTGCAACTCCACCTTATCCCCCTGCGCTTTGAGCACACGATTAAGCGCCTCAGCCAGATCCGCATTGACCGCAAACCCATCCGCCGCCAACCGCACCGCCGGCTGGATGAGATCGCGCCACGGGAGCCTGCCGTACCGCTCATGGGCGAGCGCCAACCCCCGCACAGTTCCGGGTACGCCCGCGAGCCTATGCGGCGTTCGGTCCTGTTTCCTGAAGAAAGTTCGAGCATCCACCGCCGCCGGAGCAGTCTCGCGATAATCCACGAACACCGGCGGGCGTCCGTCCGGGAAATGAATCAGCATGAACCCCCCGCCCCCAATGTTCCCAGCCTCGGGAAAGGTAACCGCAAGCGCAAAAGCGGTAGCGACCGCTGCATCAACGGCATTGCCCCCGCGTTGCATGACCTGCGCGCCAACCGTCGACGCGTTCTGCGAAGCTGAGACGACAATGCCGTGAGCTGGGTTGGGGTGCGTGGAAGCTTGTTGGGTACAAGATGAGAGCAGTACGAGCAGCGCAAGCAGGGGGAGGCGCATGGCGAAATCATACGCGGACGCGCAACCCCGCGAAACCGCAAGCGAGCATTGAAGTCGCTTGCGGTTTCACAGGTTGTCGTCGCGCTTTACACCGAAACATGCGGACTCATGAGATTCTCCCGGTTCGCCATGCTTCGCAACCGGTTGATCGCCGCCAGGTACGCCAGCGCACTCGCCTCGAGAATGTCGGTCGACAGTCCGCGCCCGCGGATCTTTCGGTCGGAGTGTTCGAGCTCAACCTGTACCTCGCCCAGCGCTTCCTTGCCCTTGGTGACGGCGCGGATGCGGTAGTCGGTGAGGGTGACTTTGATCCCGGTCAGCCGTTGGATGGCGCTGTAGATGGCATCCACCGGCCCGTCGCCCACGCTCGCGTCCTGCAGCCTCTCGCCCGCGGAGTCCTTAAGCGTGACCGTCGCCGTCGGGATCGTGCTGGTGCCGGTGAAGATCTGGTAGTTGACTAGCTCGAACACGCCGCGAGTCAGCTCCAATTGGTCATCAACCAGGGCCTCGATGTCCTCGTCAAAGACTTCCTTCTTCTTGTCCGCCAGCGTCTTGAACTTGACGAACGCCGCCTCGACCTGTTCGTCGGTGACCGCGTAGCCAAGCTGCGTCACGCGATCTTTAAAGGCATGCCGGCCGGAGTGTTTGCCCAGCACCAGCGAGTTGGTGGGCAGGCCGATCGTTTTCGGGTCCATGATCTCATACGTCTCGCGATACTTGAGGATGCCGTCCTGATGGATGCCAGCCTCGTGGGCAAACGCATTCTCACCGATGATGGCCTTGTTGCGCTGCACCATCAACCCGGTCAGGCTAGAGACCATGCGGCTGGTAGGGTAAATCTTCGTCGCATCGATCCGGGTCTTAGCCTTGAAGTAATCGCCGCGCGTCCGCAGGGCCATGACGATTTCTTCGAGTGCCGCATTGCCCGCGCGCTCGCCGATGCCATTGATGGTGCACTCGACCTGCCGAGCGCCGCCTTGCACAGCCGAGAGGCTGTTGGCCACCGCCATGCCCAGGTCGTCGTGACAGTGCGCCGAGAGGTAGACGTTCCTGGCGCGGATGATCGGCAGCTTTTCGATCAGGTGCGCGAAGATGTGACCGTATCCGGCGGGCGTCGCGTAACCGACGGTATCGGGCAGGTTGATCGTCGTCGCGCCGGCCTCGATGGCGGCGTGGGTGATCTCTTCGAGGAACTCCATCTCGGTCCGGCTGGCGTCCTCGGGGGAAAACTCGACGTCGCTGGTGTATTCCAGCGCCGCCCGAATCGAATCGATCGCCAGCTTGATGATCTCTTCCTTCCCCTTGCGCAGCTTGTGCTCGCGGTGGATCTTGCTGGTCGCGCAGAAGAGGTGGATGCGCCCGCTTTTGGCAGGCTTGATGGCATTGCCGGCGCGCTCGATGTCCTTGGGATGACAGCGCGCGAGTCCGCAGATCGTGGAACCGCCGATCTCCGACGCGATGGCGCGGACCGACTCGAAATCGCCATCGGAAGAGACGGGAAATCCCGCCTCTATGATATCAACGCCCAGCGACTCGAGCTGGCGGGCGATTTCCAGTTTCTCGGGCTGGGTGAGGGTAGCGCCGGGCGATTGCTCGCCGTCGCGCAGGGTTGTGTCGAAGATGCGTACTATGTCCATAGCCGGCTCCTGACAGTTTCGAGTCATTCGCAGAGGTCAATTGGTGTCTGACGTCGCACAGGGCTGTTTCGTGAATGACCTTTGAATGACCAAACAAGAAACCCTGCGACGTTTGATCGCAGGGTCTGTCTCTTTGCGTCGGAGCAACGGTCCCTACGATCAAGCGCTTGTAAGCCGAAGGCCCGGAAGGGCCAGCGTAAGGCGCGAGATGACGGGGGATCGCTGCATGATGAGTCCGGAGATTTAATCGGCAGGACGGGCGATTGTCAACAATTCATGTGCGATTTTGCGGTCGGATCAGAAAACTTGACGAACCGCCCGCCGGCGAGCAATATCATTCGCCGCAGGCCTTGTGGCGGAATTGGCAGACGCAACGGATTCAAAATCCGTCGCCTAACAGCGTGTGGGTTCGAGTCCCACCAAGGCCATCCAGGATTCTTGTTATACCTTGGATTTCGACCGTTTCCGTTTCGGACGACCGGGAGGCTTAACGCTATCCTCGCCGCCCTGAGTGCTGACGTTGGTGGCGGCGGCCGCAGGGGGGGTGCGGAACATCTCTAGCCCCAAACGACGACCGCTCAACAGCCGGGCCGAGGCTTGGACGGCGAGTTCCGCCTTATCCACCCGCTGCCCGGCGATCCGCGCGAACGTCGCCTTGAGCGTGGCCTCGTCGTCGTCAAACCCGCCATGAGACGTCGATCGGGATGCGTCGACCGAGCCGACGGGTTCGTTGTTCGGTGACAGCACCCACTCGGCCTTTCCCTTCTGCCAGAGGTCCATCAGTTCGGCGTCCCTTCGGACGAACCGCTCCATCCCCAGGATGGGCCATCCATCGCGGAACAGCGGGATCCGCTCCTTCTCCTCGAAGGCGTTGGAGACGAGGTAGAGAAGCGACTTGTTGTAGATGCCCGCACAGGTGTCGTCCTGCTCGGCTTGGTCTGTCAACGTGAACAGCGCGAACCGTGCCACCGTGCCCTCCACGATCGCTGAAGCGTAGGTCTGCTAGAACAATTCGATCGTGCAGGCAGGGGCCCACAAAGTGCAGGTCTCGACCTTTAGTCCTAGCCCGGCCTTGCCC
>JAQGHM010000059.1 GCA_028291615.1 Phycisphaerales bacterium
GCTTCGGCGGCGTTGAACTCAACGCCCCCTTCGCCGTCATTTTTGACCACCCCGGCGACCATGCGCGCGTGGGTCATCAGCGTGCGGTCGAAATCGGCGGTCAGTTGCGCTCGTGCGGACAGGTAGAGCAGCGCGCCGGATGCGGCTGCGAGCGTGAGCACCGTCAGGACGAGCCGGATCGTGAGGTGGCGCTGGATCGATTTCACGTGTGGGCATCCGCAAGAACGTAGCCCATCCCGCGGCGGGTCTGGATCAACGATTTTCCGCCGGGCGGATCGATCTTTTTGCGCAGCGCATAGATGGCAGCATCGACGACGTTACTCATCGGCTCGGCCTGCTCGTCATAAATGTGTGTTTCGATGTCGGCGCGGGTGACGACCTGTCCCTGGCGCATGGCGAGATATTCGAGCAGCGCGAACTCGCGGGGCGAGAGGTCGATGATGGCGCCATTGCGCCCCACCGTGCGCCGCGAGGCGTCGATCTCAAGATCGGCGATTCGGATCAGAGGATGCTTGACCCCGTGCGCGCGGCGGGCCAGCGCCTCGACGCGCGCCAGGAGTTCGTCGAAGGCGAAGGGTTTGACGAGGTAGTCGTCCGCGCCGCTGCGCAGGCCGCGCACGCGGTCGTCGATGCCGTCCTTGGCGGTGAGGATCAGGACGTGCGTCGTGCGTCCGGCGTCGCGCAGGCGACGGAGCAGCGAGAGCCCGTCGAGCTTGGGAAGCATCAAGTCGAGGACGATGACGTCATAGTCATTGGTTTGCGCGTACCAGAGGCCCTCTTCGCCGTCGCCGGCGATGTCCAGGGCGTAACCGGCCTTGCGCAGGCCGGTACCGACGGAACGCTGCAACGGCTCGGAATCTTCCACCAGTAGCATTCGCATGACGCGCGCGATTACCTCCGGCCGAAGTATAACTCAATGAAGATGATCGCGACGTGATGAGGGGCGAGCAGGATGAGCGGTTAGGCGGCCTTGGCGGCTTTTTGGCGGAAGGCCATGTAGCGTTCCAGGGTCGAGCCGCTCATCGATTCGGCGTCGAACTGGTAGCGGGCGTTGAAGACGCTTGCCGGGATCTGGTTGTTGGAAAAGAACGCCAGTCCTTTGGGGAGGGCGTCGCGCTTGGCGCGGAAGTCGAGGCGGAGGAGGACGACGGGGTTGTTCTTGACCGTCGCGTAGCTGCGCGGGGCGCCGATCTGCTCGAGCGCGAAAAACCGCTGGTAGAAGGGGGCGTGGCGCGGGTGGATGCCGATGATGGCGTCGTCGCAACCGGTGTGGACGCCGTAGTAGAAGGCGAAGCGCATCAGGTCGAAGAGGCCTTCGGAGGAGCGGACCAGGTGATCGCGGCGGTCGCCGAAGAGGCCGACCTCCATCAGCTTGCGGCCTTCCTTGCGGAGCGCGCCGAGCTCCTCGGGGTAGACCGAATCGAGGGGCAGGCCCGCGGGATTATCGACATAGGCGCTGAGCGTGGTGCCGGGCATCGGGCCGAGGCAACCGGTGATGACGACCGTCTGCGGGCCGATCGCCTGCGGGATCGTGTGCAGCTCGAACGGATTGGTATCGATCAATTCGGCGCGGCGGTAGGCCATGTAGACCAGTTGCCACGCTTCGAGGACATCGTCCATCGTGCGGGCCACGTAATAGTTCAACGTAGAGCGCCGGCGGACCCGACCCGCAGGGGATGGAGATGCATTGCTTTCAGTGGTCGACACGCTGCTCGCCTCCTGTGGCTGTTAACCAATGACAGTGACATCGACCTATCCGGGGTTGAGGTTTAGACCCTTGGTAAGGGCAAGGAGGGCGGCAGTTAACGTCCATGCCGGTTTTGCCGAAGATGAGGGCAGGGGATTGACGTGGAAGTCTCGTATGGCGATTGCCGCACCCTCGTTGCGTCCGATATCTCAGGCCGATGGCGGCGCTGAAAACCTGCAGCGGGCGCTGCGCGAATGGACTGCGGTTATCGGAGCTGCCCACGTGAGGGCGGATACTTCGACGCGCGATCAATACGGGCGGACGACGGGACTGAATGCGCATCGGCCGCTGGCGATCCTGTATCCGGAGACGACGGCGCAGGTGCGGGAGATTTTGCGGATCGCCTCGGCGAGCCGCATCGGCGTCTATCCGATCTCGCGCGGGAAAAACTGGGGTTATGGCGACGCCACGCCGGCGGGGGCGAACCAGGTGGTGCTGGACCTGCGGCGGATGAATCGGATCATCGAGGTGAACGCGAAGCTCGGATATGCGGTGATCGAGCCGGGGGTTACGCAGGGGCAACTGCACGCTTATCTCAAGGAGCATCGCACGGGACTTTGGATGGATTCGTCGGGCGCGGGGCTGGAGGCGAGCGTGGTCGGCAACGTGCTGGATCGCGGGTTTGGCCATACGCGATATGGAGACCACTGCCTGACGACGTGCGGGATGGAAGTGGTGCTGGCCGACGGGAGCGTGCTGAATACCGGGCTGGGACATTATCCCAATGCGAAGGCACATCGGACGTATCGCTACGGCGTGGGGCCGTTTCTGGACGGGATCTTTACGCAATCGAACTTTGGGGTGGTGACGCAGATGGGCGTGTGGCTGATGCCTGCGCCGGAGGCGTTTAGTGCGTTCTTCGTCTCGACGTCGGATGCTGGGGCGCTGGCGGATCTGGTGGATCGGTTGGCTGCGCTGCGGATGCAGGGGTTGTTGCAGAGCACGGTTCATATTGGGAACGACCTGCGGGTTTTGTCGAGCCGGACGCGTTATCCGTGGGAGCGGGCGGGAGGGAAGACGCCGCTGCCTGAGGGTGTGCGAGCGGAATTGCGGAATGAATTTGCGATCGGGGCGTGGAACGTGGCGGGCGGGATTTACGGCAGCCGCGAGACGGTGGCGGCGACTTGCCGGACGGTGCGGCGGGCCCTTTCGCCGTATCGCGTGATGTTCCTGAACGATTGGAAGCTGCGGCTGGCTGGGCGGGCGCAGAAGGTGCTGGCGCGGTTTGGCCTGGCGCGCGGGCTTGGGGAGAAGCTGGAATCCGTGCGGCCAATTTACGGACTGCTGCAGGGGACGCCTACGGATGATCCGATGCGCGGTGTTGGGTGGCGCGTGCGCGGGCCGATGCCGGCGGAGCCGGTCGATCCGCTGGATTGCCATGCCGGGTTGATGTGGATTGCGCCGGTGCTGCCGGCTACCGGCGATGAGGCGGAAGCGGTGCTGAAGCTGGTCGAGTCGATTTATGCGAAGCATGGGTTCGACGCGCTGGTGACGTTTACGCTGATTACCGAGCGGTCGTTGGTGTGCGTGACGAACATCTCGTTCGATCGACGCGAAGCCGACGAAGCGGCGCGGGCGCGGGTGTGCTACCAGGAATTGACGGATCGATTGATGGCTGCGGGATATATCTCTTACCGGACGGGGCCGGCGGGGATGTCGAAGCTCGATGGGGCGGGATCGTCGGTATTCTGGGACGTGACGTCGCGCATCAAGCATGCGCTGGATCCGAGTGGGGTGATCAGCCCGGGGCGCTACGATCCGCGCGCGGCTTGACCGCGGCCGCGTCATAAAGGGATTAAACCGGTCGCGCGATATCACCGATTCTATCCGTGTGCCTTCTACGTTTACGGCACGTGCGCGCGCGAGCGATGAATCATGATTGACCTGGCACGTAAAATTCTCCTGTACGACAAGCTGCGGTTCATCATCACCGTGTGCGGGGTGGGGTTCGCGGTGGCGCTGGTGCTGGTGCAGACGGGGTTGTTCCTGGGGCTCTTGGATAATGCGTCGATCACGATCGATCACCTGGACGCCGAGGTGTGGGTGGCGGCGAAGAACACGCCGAACATCGATTTTGCGCGGACGTTTTCGGATGCATATGTGAACCGGGTGCGGTCGGTGGAAGGGGTGGAGCGGGCGGACAATCTGATCGTCTGGTTCATCCGCATGGCGCTGCCCAACGGGGCGCAGGAGGGGGTGGAGATGTACGGGATGGAGCGGTTCGTCGAGTGGGGGATGCCGTGGCAGGTGGACGAGGGGAACCTGCAAGACTTGCGCCGCGGGCGTTACGTCATGCTCGATGATTCGGCGACCAAGCGGTGCGGGTCGTTTGAGGTGGGGGATTATCGTGAGTTTATCGGGCGGCGGATGAAGATCATCGGCCGGACGCACGGGGCGTTGTCGTTCACGACTGCGCCGGTGGCGTTTGCCGACATGCAATCGATCCAAGCGCTGACGCCGGAGCTCAAGGGGCAGACGACGTACATCGTGGTGAAGCTCAAGCCGGGCGCGGATCGGCAGCGGGTGATCGAGGAGATCCGGCGTCGCCTGCCATACACGGATGTGAACACGCGGGAAGACTGGTCGCACAACTCGAAGTTGTACTGGGTCACCAGCACCGGGCTTGGCCTGCAACTGGCGTGCACGATCTTGCTGGGGTGCATGGTGGCGATCATCATCGTGGCGCAGACGCTGTACAGCTCGACGATGGAGCACCTGAAGGAGTTCGGGACGATCAAGGCGATCGGGGCGGGAAATGGCCATATTTACGGCATTCTGGCGCGGCAGGCGACGATCGCGGCGGTGTGCGGGGCGGTGGTGGGGGGCGGCTTGACCTTTGCGCTGCAACCGGTGATGGCGAAGCTGGACTTGAAGCTGTTGATCGTTCCGGGGTTCTGGCTGGCGACGTTTGTCGGGACGCTCGTGTTCAGTCTTGCGGCGGCGATGATCTCGTTCCGGCAGGTGGCGAAGCTCGATCCGGCGATGGTTTTTAGAACATGAGCAAATTGACGTGACGGTATTACAGGCGAACGACATCCACAAGGAATTCAGCGAGGGTGCGGAGACGATCTCCGTGCTTAATGGGGTGTCGTTGTCGCTGCAGCAGGGGGAGATCGTGTCGCTTGAAGGACCGTCGGGGTCGGGGAAGACGACGCTGCTTTCGATCCTGGGGTGCATCATGACAGCGACCTCCGGCGAGGTGAGGGTCGAGGATCAGGCGATTGACGCGGATGACCCGATACTCTTGCAGGAGACGCGGAAGCAGTCGATTGGTTTTGTCTTCCAGCAATACAATTTAATTCCCGCGCTGACGGCGATGGAGAACGTCGAGTATGCGTTGAACATCAAGGGGATGCGCGGCGCGGAGGCTCGGGCGGAGGCCCGGCGGGTGATGGAGGAAGTGGGGCTGGCGGACAAAATGGATTCGGCGCCGCGCGACATGTCGGGCGGGCAGAAGCAGCGGGTCGCGATCGCGCGGGCGCTGGCGGGCAGGTCGCCGATCTTGCTGGTCGATGAGCCGACGGCGAACCTGGATTCGCAGACGGCGGACCAGATCCTGGAGTTGTTCCGGCGCTTGGCGCGGTCGGAGAACCGGGCGGTGCTGGTGGTGACGCACGATCCGAAGGTGCGGAACGTGGTGGATCGTGTGTTGATCATCCGTGACGGGCGTTTGTGCAACTGAACCAAAGCAAGAGAAATAGGCATGTCCACGAAACAGAAGAAATCGAAGTCCAAGACGCGGCTGCTGCTGTTGGCGCTGGTCGCGTGCGGCCTGGCGACGACATGGCAACTGCACCGGACCGCGTCGAGCCGGGCGGACTGGTTCAAGGACCTGACGGGCGGCGGCGAGGCGCCGCACGTAGCGGCGGCGCCGGCTGGGCCGCGGCGCGTGGTTGGCGAGGGGCGGCTGATCGCGCGGCCCGGCGCTGAGGTGACGGTGGGGGCGGAGATCGCCGGGAAGATCATGCGGATGTTGGTGGAGGAGAAGGCGGTCGTGTATCGCGGCGACCTGATTGCCGAGATCGATTGCGACGAACAACGGGCTGCGGTCGCGGAGGCGGAGGCGAAGGTGGGGGAGGTGGATGCGGACATCCGGTATTTCGAGCCGAAGCTGGCGCGGGCGAAGGACATGTCGGCGTCGGGGGCGGTGTCGGTGGTGGAAGTGGAGCAGTGGCAGCGCGACCTGGAGGGGGCGCGGGCGCGGCGCGTGGCGGCGGTGGCGACGCTGCGGCGGTTGCAGATCGTGGCTGGTAAGGGGCAGGTGCGAGCGCCGTTTGACGGCACGGTGATCGCGCGCTTTGCGCACGCAGGGCAGATGATCGAGCCGACGGGGCGGTTGGTGACGATCGTCGACCTGAGCCAGGCGCGGCTTGAAGTGGAAGTGAACGAGTTCGACGCGGATGGCCTGGTGGTCGGTGCGTCGGCGACGGTCACGGCGGAGGGGTATCCGGGCAAGCGTTGGCGGGCGCGGGTGGAGGAGATCCCGGACGTGGTGGCGGGGCGGCAGCTTCGGCCACAAGATCCGGGGCGGCCGTCGGATACGGGGGTGCTGCTGGTGAAGCTGGTGTTTGTTGATCCTGCGCCGTTCAAGCTGGGACAGCGGGTGGATGCGACGATCGAATTGGGCAAGCCTGGGGAGATCGCGTCGATCCAGTGACGGGGTGTTAAACTGGGGGGGTGGAAAAGCGCGTTTTGCGCCGGGCGTCGCATTTGGTCGCATTCCGTCGCATTCTGAACCGGGGGCGGGGTGAGGCGGGCTGGCTTCGTTTCGCGCCGGCGCGCGGGACGCCCGCAAATTGTGGCTATTTGTGGCGCGGTGTGGGGTGAATACCTATGCGCGGGCCGGTTGAGGAGTGGGGTGAGGCGGGTGTGGAGCGGCATTTCGATCCCCTTTTTCTGTGGTCATCAGATGGGCGTATTTTACCCTAACAGACGGGGGATTGCCAAGAGAAAATATCGTGGGAATTTCGCTGCCCTTTTCGGGGCGCGCCGGGCGTTGCGGAACCATGCTATACTTGTCGCCCCGCTTCGTCGCGCGGGCAAGACCCAACCGTCCTGTCCAAAGGAGCCTTCCGATGAGCCTTCAATCTGTCGCCAAGCAATTCGTTGACCTGTGCAACCAGGGGAAGAACTTCGACGTCATGCGCACGCTGTATGCGCCGGACATCGTCTCCGTCGAAGGGGACGGTCGCGAGACCGTCGGTCAACAGCCGGTGATTCGGAAGTCCGAGCAATGGGTGGTTGACAAGTCATTCGACTTTCAGGCGATCCGCGGCCCGTTCTTTAGCGGCCCTTCGCAGTTTGCGGTCCACTTCGTGCACAAGGTGACGCCTAAGGCGACGGGCAAGCAGATCACGCTGGAGGAGGTTGCGGTTTACACGGTCAATAAAGACGACAAGATCACGCGTGAGCAGTTCTTTTTTGAAGGGGCACGGTAGGGCGCGGACCGGCGGGCCAAGACAATTGCACGTAGGCTGATTGCGCGAGTCAGCGGTGGTGGTGTGCCGCGCCCGGCCCTCACCCCACCCTCTCCCGGAGTACCGGGAGAGGGAGAAATGCGCGGGTCACCGGAGGTGACCACCCCGGTGGGTTTTCGTTAATCGGCGGAGGTATGGGCATGGGATATGACGTTCGGGTTGAGAATTTTGTTGGCGAGATCTGGACGGCGGTGGTGCGGCGGCGGGCGGGGTTTTCGGAGCTTGCGAAGGTTGTTCCTGATGCTTGCGGGGTTGTCTGGAAGGTGATCCAGTCGCAGCAGATTAAGGGGGCTGGGCGGCATGTTGCTTTGTACCTGGATGATGTGATCAATCTTGAGGTGGGCGTTGAGATGGCGGAGGCGTTCGCTGGGTGTGGGGAGGTGATTGGTTCTGCGCTTCCGGCGGGGCAGGTGGCTAGGGCGGTGCACATGGGGCCGTATCAGCGACTGCATTTTGCGCACGTGGCGATTCGGGATTGGTGCGCGAAGCAGGGGCATGCGATGGCGGGTCCGAACTGGGAGATCTACGGGCATTGGGAGGAGGCTTGGAATAGCGATCCTTCTCTGATTCGGACGGAGGTATTTTACTTGCTGGGGGCGGGCAAGGCGGGATGATTCTAAGAGCTCAGAAAAATACTGCCGCAAAGACGCAAAGATCGCAAAGAAGACGGGGCAATTTTAGAAGCTCTAAGATCCTGATTTAAGTGGCCGATGAATTCGGCCCCGAGTTTACTCGCTTCTTGAATGCGATATCGTAAACTTCGTTTTTATCCCACCAAACGGGAGTCACCCTAAGATCGGCAATTTCAAAATCCCCCACAGCGAGATAAGAGAAAGAAATGCTCTTTGAATTTACGGACCAGAATTTTTTACCACAAAGTCTGCGCGCGGTAATTTTGGGAATATTAAGCCTCGCAAAACGTCCGCCCTTTGGAAATTATAACCGCTTTGTCGCAGATAAGATTCTGCGGTTATCGGCTGAGATCGGAGGGAGGGTGGCCGTCATTGAGCTTGCGGCCGGCGATGCCCCGTTAACCGAGGAGCTATCCAGCCGAGAAACCAATGAAATCAGCGCGATAATACCTTCCGACCTACGGCCAAACACTGAGAGATTCAATTACCTTGCCAGCAAAGATCTTGAGCGTGTTAAACCAGAATATGCGAGTAGCGATTTACTGGATCTAAAACCCTTTACCAAAAATGATTTGTACATTTGCTCCAGTGCCTTTCACCATCTTACACCGGCACAAAAGCAGGCGTTTTTATCCATCATCAAAGCGCTGAGGCGACCGACTCTTATCTGCGAATCGTTGAGGCATAATCTGCTTAACCATCTGTTTGCACTATTCGGATTCGTGCCTGGCTTTTTATACCCTCTTTTCTGTTCGACGAGACGCGAATTTTTCACTAGTGCATTTTGGTGTTGGCTATTTCCCGTCGCGCCGCTTATTTTTTGTTGGGATGGGCTAGTCTCATCTCTTCGCATTTGGACGGAAAAGCGGTGGCAGGAGGAACTTCAAAAACTTGACTGGCTAGATACCCGGATTGAGTCTTCTGCATTTTCTCAATTTGTCTGGGTTAATTGTGGGGACTCGTAAGTATGGAGGGCGGAGGCGACGGATCCGGGGGGCGGGACTCTGGTCGCTTAGCTCCCGGCGCTCTGCTCCGCCGTAGCGGGGGGCGATGGATGCGTAGGCGCCTGCACGCGTTTCAGGCGTCGTTTGAATATTGCATAGCGCCCGGGATTGATGAATTGCTTCACGTGGCCGAAGGCCCGGAACGCCGGCCAGATTGCACGCATCGATTTCGCGTCAACGGGGTTGAACGTCCTGATCGA
Organism: Phycisphaerales bacterium; assembly: GCA_028291615.1. GTDB lineage: Bacteria > Planctomycetota > Phycisphaerae > Tepidisphaerales > Tepidisphaeraceae > RYN-433. The sequence continues at coordinate 9,061 of JAQGHM010000059.1, forward strand.
GGCGACCTCGAAGTGCAGCGCGCCGGCATAGCCGCGGCGCGGGCGCTCAAAGCGTTCATCGCGGACGAACACACGTGCGCGCGATATTGGAACAGCACGATCGTCCCTGCCGGGGCGTTGAGGCCGGCGCGTGGATAGCAAAAGCGGCCGCTGTTTGTGGGCAGGTCTTGCAGGAAGAGGGTGCGCTGTACGTTGGCGATGTCTCGGTTGACGAAGCTCGGGGCCTTGTCGCTCATCGGGAGAATGCGAACGGCTGGGATTTCACGTCGCATGGCGATCATGAGTATCACGTTCGATGCGAACGCGTTGTACGGGGGATAGCGCGATCGCTCGACTTATGGGAGGAGGCGAATTGTTTTTATAGGAGTTGAGATTGGCGCGGGAGAGGGCGGAAGTTTCCGTAGGCGAAATGGGCTCCCCGGGGAAGGGAATACTTGCGCGGACTGGAGTGGGCGCGTGGAGGCGACGGATCCGGGGCGGCGCTCTGGTCGCATAGCTCCCGACGCTCTGCCCCGGCGTGGTGGGGGGGATTGATGACGTGTGGGTTTGATATGCGGTCGTGGGCGGAGCCCACCCTACGTGGAACACGCGTGGGTTCACGCGGCGGGGCGGAGGGTGTTGCCTAGGAGTTTGGCGATGTCGGCGGCGGGGCGAGGGCGGCCGAAGAGATAGCCTTGCAGGCCGTGGCAGCCGGCTGCGCAGAGGAGGTCGCGCTGGTGTTCGGTTTCCACGCCTTCGGCGACGACGCTCATGCCCAGGCTCGAGCCGAGGGAGATGATGGCGCGGATGACGGCCAGGCTGCTGGAGGTGGAGGCTGCGGCTTCGATCTGGCGGACGAAGGAGCGGTCGATCTTCAGCGTGTCGATCGGGAGCTGCTGGAGGTACGCGAGGGAGGAGTAGCCGGTGCCGAAGTCGTCGAGGGCGATCGCTACGCCCTTGGCGCGGATCTGCTCGAGCTTGGCGGCGGTCTCCCTCGTGTGTTTCATCAGTAGGCTCTCGGTGATCTCGAGCTCGAGCCACTTGGAGCTTAGGCCGTGGCGGTTGAGGGCGGCGGTGACGGCGTCGGTGAAGCCGGGCTGGGCGAACTGGAGGGCTGAGACGTTGACGGCGACGCGGACGGGTGGGAGGCCGGCGTCCTGCCAGGCTTTGTTCTGGCGGCAGGCCTCGTCGAGGACCCACTCGCCGATGTTGAGGATGAAGCCGGTGTCTTCGGCGACGGAGATGAACTTGCCGGGGAGGAGGAGGCCCAGGGTCGGGTGGTTCCAGCGGACGAGTGCTTCTAGGCCGACGAGTTTTCCGTGCGGGTCGTGCTGGGGCTGGTAGTAGAGGACGAGTTCGCCGGCGGTGAGGACGCGGCGGAGCTGGTTTTCGAGGCTGAGGCGGTCGGACGTCGCGGTGAGCATGTCGGAAGAGAAGCTCTGGAAGCGATTTCGGCCCAGCGACTTGGCGCGGTAGAGGGCGAGGTCGGCGTTTTTTTGCAGGGTGGCGGCGTCGGTGGCGTCGTTGGGGAAGACGGCGACGCCGATGCTGCCGGTGACGAAGAGCTCGTGGCCGGCGACGTCGAACGGGGCCTTGACCGCTTCGACGATTTTTTGCGCCAGGGTCAGTGCATCCTGGCGGGTGGAGAGGTCGGAGAGAATGAGGGCGAACTCGTCGCCACCCATGCGGGCGAGGGTGTCGGTCTGGCGGAGGAGGCCTTCGACGCGGCGGGCGTATTGGACCAGGAGGGTGTCGCCGGCGTGGTGGCCGAGGGTGTCGTTGACGAACTTGAAGCGGTCCAAGTCCATGCAGAAGAGGGCGACGGGCTGGCCGTCGCGCTGAGCGCGGCCTAAGGCCTGGGTGAGGCGATCTTCGAAGAGGAGGCGGTTGGGGAGGCCGGTGAGGGAGTCGTGCTGCGCGCGGTAGGCGAGCTGATAGGTGAGGGTCTGGTGTTCGGTGGCGATGGTGACGAGCTTGCCGATGGTCTCGAGGACGGTGCGGGCGGAGCGGTCGGGCTGGACGCGATCTTTGTGGTAGATTGCGAACATGCCGAGGACGTCGCCGGCGCTGGAGTAGACGAGGATGGACCAGCAGGTGGTGATGCTGTGTTTTGCGGCGGCTTCCCAGATGACGGCCCAGCGGGGATCGGCTTCCATGTCGCTGCAGGTGACGGCGGGTCCGCCGGTGGTGGAATCGCTGCAGAGTCCGGAGGCGAAGCGGAGTAGGTTGTTGTCGAGGACGGCCTTGAGCTCGTGGGGGAGGCTGGGTGCCGTGTGTTCGAGGCGTCCGTCGGCGAGGAGGACGGCTGATGAGTAGGCGGCGGGATATTCCTGCTCGACCATGCGGACGAGCCATTCGAGGACTTCGGGGAGCGGGCGGTTTTCGGCGATCATCTGCAGGACGAGGGCGCGGCCCTGTTCTAAGGTTTCGGCCTGTTTGCGGAGAGTAACGTCGCGCGAGGAGAGGTGGATTTCGACGGCGGCGTGATCGTTGGCGTGGCCGACGACGCGGGCGGTGGATTCCAGCCAGATGATGCGTCCGTCCTTGCGACGGGCGCGGAAGGTGGCGGTGCCGACGGTGTCGATCGGGTGATCGCCGAAGATGGCGGTGAGCTCGCCGACGTCGTGCTCGCTGACGACGCGGGCGACGGGGGAGGCCACGAGCTCGTCGGGCTCATAGCCGAGCACGTTTTTGCAGGCGGGGGAGACGTAGAGGAAGTCGCCGTTGCGGGTGTGCCGCGAGATCATGTCGCTGGAGTTTTCGGCGAGGAAGCGGAAGCGCTCTTCGCTTTGCTGGAGCGACCCGAGCAACTGCTTGGTGCGGAGGGAGGTTTTGACGCGGGCGCGGAGCTCGGCGGGATCGAAGGGCTTGATGATGTAATCGATGGCGCCGAGCTCCAGGCCCTTGAGCTTCTGATCGGTGGAGGAGGCGCCGGTGAGGAAGATGACGGG
>JAQGHM010000095.1 GCA_028291615.1 Phycisphaerales bacterium
ATCACTATCGTCGCTGCTTGTTCTGCTCCTCCCACTAACCGCCGCTGCCGACGATCGCAAACCAAAACCCCTCTTCACCGGCAAAGACCTCACCGGCTGGTCCGTCATAGACAAATCCCGCGCACCCCTCTGGTCCGTCGCCGAAAAAGTAGAAATCGACCCCAAAAACCCCAAGCTCCTCCTCCCCACCGGCCAACCCAGGGACGACAAGGGCCTCCTCGTCGCCCAGCTAAAAAATTTTCAAGGCACCAACCTAGTCACCGCCGAGAAATTCAAAGATTTCACCCTCCACCTCGAATTCCTCCTCCCCAAAGACGGCAACTCCGGCATCTTCCTGATGGGCCTTTACGAGCTCCAACTCACCGACTCCCTCGGCATCGCCGACGACAAGATGCAGGAAGGCGACCACGGCGGCATCCCCTTCTTCAAAAAACCCCTCGCCAACGCCTCACTCAAGCCAGGCGAGTGGCAGACCGCCGACGTCACCTTCCAGGCCCCCCGCTTCGATCCCGCCGGCAAGAAAAACGCTAATGCGAAAATCGTAAAAGCAACTATCAACGGCAAACTCGTCCAGCAGAACCTGGAACTCCCCGAACCCACCGGCGGCGGCCTCGACCAACCCGAATCCCCCACCGGCCCCCTCATGCTCCAAGGCAACGAAGGGCCTGTCGCCTTTCGAAATATCACGATCGTTCCTGCGCCCTGATTCCAACCTTTTGCCCTTTGCCTTTTGCCTTTCACCCCTTTCGCGCTTCCTGCCGATACCTCCCATAGCCCGGAGGAGTTTTTCCGCATGACTGATGTTGTAAAGCCGCTTTTTACCACCCTCGCCACCATCGTCCCCGCCACGCTGATCTACGTGATCGGCCAAATCCTGACCCGTTTCATCCTCGAACCGATCCAGGATCAAGCCCGCACCGTCGGGCGCATCGCCTTCACGCTGCTCGCCGACGCGGACCTTCACCCCGAGACGCACAAAACCGAGCGGCTCGAAGAGGCCTCGCGCAGCCTGCGCGAGCTCGCGGCGCAATTGCGGGCCAGCCGGAGAGTTATCCCCGCCTATCCGCTCTTTGCCTTCCTCCGCTTCGTCATCAACAAGCGCGTCCTGCTCGAAGCCTCCGCCTCCCTCGTCCACTGGTCCAACGCCGTCTATCAAGGCGAGACCCAGCCGTACCGCGATCGCCTGGCCATATTGCTCAAGGTGCCGGGCCTCGACGTGGTCCCACCGCCGCAGCGTCCGTCCTGCGATAATGACGACCTCACCGACGACGACCGCAGCATGGACGAGCGAAACATCTGCTCGCTGCTCGCCCAGGATATTCCGCGGCCGATGGCGGCCTGACGTGCAACGAATCGCACAAGTCCGCATAATCACTCTTATGCGACTCCCGCGGACCCTCTGCCTCGTCGCCATGGCGTTGATGACGCTCACCGCCCGCGCCGCCGTCACGCTGACCGACGACAACGCGACCTACACGCTCGCCAACGAGCACGTCACCGCGAAGGTCAGCAAGCGCTCCGGCGACCTGATCTCGCTGCGATTCAAAGACCTCGAGCTGATGGGCGGCGGCTCAGGTCACCCCGCCGGCTACTGGTCACATGCGCCCACCGCCAATCGACCCGTCAGCTCGATCACAATCGACCCCAAATCCAACAACAACGCACGCGCCGAAATCTCCGTCAAAGGCATCTCCGGGGGCGCAAGCCAGGGCCAGGGCCCCGGCGGCAGCACCATCGCCGACATCGAGATCCGCTACGCCCTGGGCGCCGATGACCACGGCCTCTACACCTACACCATCTTCACCCACCAACCCGACTACCCCGCCACCTCCGTCGGCGAAGCCCGCTTCGGCGTCAAGCTCAACGCCGACGTCTTCGACTGGATGACCATCGACGCCAACCGCAACAAAAAAATGCCCACCCCCGCCGACTGGGGCAAGGGTACGCCGCTCAACATGAAAGAAGCCCGCCGCATGACCACCGGCCTCTACGCCGGTCAGGCCGAGCACAAGTACGACTACTCCGCCGTCCAATTCGACATCCCCGCCTTCGGCTGGTCCAGCACCAAAAACCACGTCGGCCTCTGGTTCATCAACCCAACCATCGAATATCTCAGCGGCGGCGCCACCAAGGTCGAGCTCACCGGCCACCTCGACGTCAACGCCGGCGCAGCCCCCACCTTGCTCAACTACTGGCGCGGCAGTCATTACGGCGGCAGTCGCTGCGACATCGCGCAGGGCGAGTCCTGGACCAAGGTCGTCGGCCCCTTCCTCATCTACTGCAACAGCGGCGGCGACCCCACCAACCTCTGGCACGACGCGCTCGCCCAGGCAAAGAAGGAAACCCAAGCCTGGCCCTACGACTGGGTCGCCGGCGTCGATTACCCCCACAAAGAACAGCGCGGCACCGTAACCGGCCAACTCATCCTGAACGATCCGCAAGCGCCCGATACAAAGATGACCAACATCCTTGTCGGCCTTGCCGCCCCCGACTACACCGCCCCCGCCGGCCGTCGCGGAGGCGGCCCCACAACCGTAGATTGGCAACAGGACGCCAAGTATTACCAATTCTGGACCCGCGCCGACGACCAGGGCCATTTCACCATCCCCAGCGTCCGCCCCGGCGCTTACACGCTCCACGCCATCGCCACCGGCGTGCTCGGCGAATATGCGCAAACCAACATCACCGTCCAACCGGGCAAACAACTCGACCTGGGCCAACTCAACTGGAAACCCCTCCGCCACGGCAAACAACTCTGGGAAATCGGCATCCCCAACCGCACCGCCGAAGAGTTCCGCCACGGCGATCACTATTGGCAATGGGGACTCTATAACGATTATCCGAAAGACTTCCCCAACGACGTCAACTTCGTCATCGGCAAGAGCGACTTTCGAACCGATTGGAACTACTGCCAATGCCCCCGGGCAGACCGCCCCAATGGCACGCCATGGTCCGTCACGTTCGACCTGCCGCAAGCCCTGAAAGGCAAGGCCACGCTCCGGCTCGCCTTAGCCGCCACCAGCGCCAGAAGCATTCAAGTTGTCGTCAACGATCAGCCCGCCGGCACGACCGGCCCCCTCACCGACACCGCCACTATCCGCCGTGATGGCATCCGCGGTTACTGGTCGCAGCGAGACATCGCATTCGACGCCGCCCTGCTCAAATCCGGAACAAACGTCTTAAAGCTCATCATTCCCCCCGGCGGTGTGATGAGCGGCGTCGAATACGACTACCTGCGCCTGGAACTCGATGAGTCCGCCAAGCCTCCACTCGCCCCTTAAAGCCTAGCCGGTGCTATAATCTCTTCATGCTTACCAAGAAAGTAACGCTCGCCGACCTCCGCGCGCTCCGCACCAACAACCAGCGGATGGGGATGCTCACCTGCTACGATTACACAACCGCCCGCATGATGCATGAGGCCGGTGTGCCGCTCATCCTCGTCGGCGATTCCGCCGCTTCGGTCATGCTCGGATACGACACAACGCTGCCCGTTTCGCTGTCATTCATGATCGAAATCACCGCCGCCGTGCGCCGCGGCGCACCGCTCGCCCTCCTCGTCGCCGACATGCCCTTCGGTTCGTACCAAGCCTCGGTCGGCCAAGGCGTTCGCAGCGTCATCAAGATGATCAAGCGCACCGGCTGCGATGCCGTGAAGCTGGAAGTGTCGGACAACAGCGTCGGATTGGTGCGGGCATTGGCTGACGCCGGTGTCGCCGTGATCGCGCACCTGGGTCTAAAACCACAGGCGGTGGGGTTGCTGGGAAGCTATCGTTTTCAAGGTCGCACAGCCGCCGAGGCCCGGGAAATCGTGGCATCGGCGTTGCTTATGCAAGGTGCGGGAGCGGCCGCGATACTAATCGAAGCGGTGCCTCCTGAGGTTGCAAGAGAAGTGGTGGACAAGACTTACGTTCCGGTAATCGGTTGTGGTTCTGGGCCATCCTGTCACAGTAGTGTCATAGTGACTCAAGATGGGTTGGGCCTCACGCCTTACCGCCCCCGTTTTGTCCCCGCTTTGGCGGATCATGCAACCGCATTGAAGGCGGCCTTCGCGCAGTACGTCGAGGCCGTTGCCGCCGGGCGTTATCCGGCGGCCGAGCATGACTATGTCATGCCGCCCGCTGAAAAACAGAAGTTTCTCGAGAGGATCTATTCATGAAACCATTCCGTTCCACGCTGGCCGCATTAGCGGTCGCCGGCGCCGCGGTAGGCACCGGATTTTTCGGCTTCAACTACGTCCAGAAAACGCAGTTCGCCAACGCCGCCGAGCAGGTTCAACTCGGCCGCGATCAACTCGCTAAGGCCGACGACCTCGCCTCCGTCTTCCGCTACGTCGGCAAGGTGGTCGAACCCTCAGTCGTCAACATCAGCGTGACGAAAAAAATGAGCGGCGCCGCGCACCCGGGCGGTCGCATGCGAAACCTCCCCCTAGACAAGGACCAACTCCGCCGCTTCTTCCCCGATCGGGACGGTGACGGCCAGCCCGACGTTCCAGATCTGGAAACGCCCGAAGAGTCCCCTGAACTGCACGGCACGGGCTCGGGCGTCATCATGGAAGCCAACGACGGCATCGGTTACATCCTGACCAACAACCACGTCGCCGGTGATGCCAGCCAGTTCGAGATCACCCTCTCCGACGGGCGAAAGTTCACCAAGGCGTCCCTCGTCGGCGCCGATAAGAAGACCGACCTCGCCGTCGTTAAGATCGAGGCCGATCGCCTGATCCCCGCCAAGTGGGGCAACAGCGATGACCTCCAGAAGGGCGACTGGGTCATGGCCTTCGGCAGCCCGTTCGGCTACATCGGCTCGATGACCCATGGCATCGTCTCCGCGCTCAATCGCACGGGCGTCGGCATCCTCAACCGCCAGGGTTACGAGAACTTTATCCAGGTCGATGCCCCGATCAACCCCGGCAACTCGGGCGGCCCGCTCGTCAACGTCCGCGGCGAAGTCGTCGGCATCAACACCGCGATCGCCTCGCGCACCGGAACCTTCTCCGGTATCGGTTTCGCAATTCCGGCCAACCAGGCGAAGTTCGTTTACCACGCCCTAAAGAGCAGCGGCAAAGTCAGCCGCGGTTGGCTCGGCGTTTCGATTTCCGACGTCTCGGTGGATCCGCAAAAGGCGCAGAGCTTCGGCTACAAGGGCAATAACGGCGTGCTCGTCGAGCAGGTGGTGGCCAACACCCCCGCGACCGGCAAGCTCCAGCCCGGCGACATCATCCTCGCCATCGACGGTAAGCCGGTCGAGACGGTGCAACAGCTCCGTAACCAGATCGCCGCAACCGCCCCCAACACCGAGGTAAAGCTCACCGTCTTCCGCGACGGCAAGGAACAGCCCATCACGCTCAAGCTCGGCGAACAGCCGGAAAACGTGATGGCGTCCAACACCGTGCCGCCCACGGGAAACCCCAAGGGCATGCCCGAGGCCGATGCGGGCAAGATCGGGCTGCGGCTCGCCAACCCCAACGATGAGTTGCTGAAGAAATGGGACCTCGCCGACATCAAGAGCGGCGCAGTCGTCACCGCCGTCGAGCGCAACAGCCTCGCCGCCAAGGCCGGCATCAACCCCGGCGACGTGATCACCAAGGTCGGCCCCACGGACGTGAAGGATGCCCAATCGGCGACCGAAGCGCTCGCGAAGGTTGACGCGAAGAAAGGCGTCCGACTCTACGTGACCACCAAGGACCCCGAGAGCGGCCAAGTCATGTCGCGCTTCGTATTCGTGCGCGGCGAGTAAAAACCGCTAAAAGTCCGTGGAGCTTGCTCCGTGGAACTAGATCTCAGAGAGCCCGGTCCCCAACGACCGGGCTTTCTTCTTGCGCCTTCGCCGAAGCGCCCTCCCCCTGTCCCCGACGCAACCACTCATACTGCTCAGCGATCGAGAGTTCCGCAGGCGCCAGCGTGACGCCAGAAAATGGGTTCGTCTCCGGCCGCCCCGTTTCCAGCAGCATCCCAACCGCAACGCGCCGTCGCTTGGTGCGCAAGACGCCCAGCGTGTACTCGATCGTGAAAAAGTAGCGATAGCGCCCGGCCTCCTCCTGCCCGTAAACCAGATCGCGCACAACCACGTCCGCCGCCCCGGGAATCGGGAAGTGCGCCGCAATGCGCGGCGTGAGTTGAAAGCGATCTTCGGCCGTGAACCGCATCTGCCAGGTCTTCGCCATCGCAGCAAGGCGCGTGGAGCGCGTCTTGCGCAAAACCGCATCGGCAAGAGCAGCCGCAGCGGTTATGCCAAGAAGAACGACAAGGACCAGGATCGGAGAAAACATCGTGCTGCGCCAGCGCGTGCTCGCGACCTACTTCGGATTGCCGCCGCCCGCCGGCTTGGGTGGCGTGCCAGGCGTGGGTGCGGGTTTGGGTGCGTCAGGCTTAGGCGCATCCGCTTTAGGTGCGTCCGCCTTGCTGGCGCCGCCGCCGGGCAGATCGTACTTCATGCCGTAATTCGCGTCGCCAGCCTGCAGTTCCTTCATCCATTCGATCAGCGTCCGGTATCCCGGCGAGCCCTTGTTGGCGGCAATGGGCTTATACGTCTGACCCTTGATCTCCGGATGCTTGAGCTCCGACGCCTCCGGACTGAGCGCGAAATAATTGAGGATCGATCGCTCCGGGTAGGTGCGATCCACCATCGAGTATTCCTTGTCACCGAAGCTTTGCTTGTAGTTCTGCAGGATGTAGAAGTTCGTGTAGGCGACTTCGTCCTTCTCGGTGTTGTTGTTGAAGAGGACGAACTTGCCGGCATTGTGACCGCCGTGGCAGCCGATCGTCGCGCAATTGTTGATGATCAGCGGCTGCACGGTGCGGCGGTAGTCAGCCAGGGCTTGCGGATCAGTGGTGATTTTAACCTCGCGCTTCATCTCGCCGGGCACGGCGGGATCGCTGAGGATGTAATACGCCTGCTGCGGCATCTTCAGCGCGGCGAACGCGCCGGGATCAAGCGCCTTGAGCTCGACGTATCGCTTGCGAACCTCAGGCGGCACCGTCACGCGGGGCACGGTCGTGTCGTTCTCGCGCCATTCCATCTGCCGGATGATGTTGATGTCCCCGGGAGTTAGATAGCGCGCCTTTTCACCCGCGGCGCCGGGCGGCTTCGCCGCGCCGGGGCCAGGAATGGCGGGCGGATTTTTGACCGTGCCCGGAGCCGGCGTGGTAACGCCCGCGCGGGATTTTTCGATGCGCCGCTGGCTTACAACCGTCTGCTCCAGCGTCGCTGCGTCGGCGTTGTTCGGGTCGATCTTCTTCGCCTCTTCGATCTCCTGGAGCGCGAGGTCGTACGCCTTCACGTCGTAAAGCCACCGGGCGATCGCCAGGCGGTCGGCCGCCATCGGCTTCTTCGGAAGCTTGGCGACTTTGTCCTGATAGCGGGCTTCGATGTTGTCGAAATATTCGACCTGGCCATCGATATTGTCGCGGTTGATCGCCGTGCGGATGCCGTGCAGGTTAACGATCACCTGGTCGGGCTTTTCCTCAATATCGCCCTCGATGGTTTTCCCATCGCGGGTCTTGAAAACACCCTGCCGCGCGAACAGCAGGGAAGTCGAGAGGCACACCGCCGCCGCACTGATCCACCAGAGTCGTCGATTCATAAGATGTCTCCTCGCCGAAGGTTGACGAGATGTCATGGTAAATCGCGGGGAGGGATCGGGCAAGTTGCAATCAACCACGTGCCAGTCGGTGCGCTTCGCACGGAGAGGGTCGCCTTTTCGCCGCTTGCGGCTTCGCACCGCTGCTCGCACGCCAGGCTCGCCTTCCCAAAGCAATTCCCTTGTCCTTACAACTTACTTCGCGCAAAAATCCACCAGCCGCGCAATCTCACTCCGCAAATCCTTCCGATGAACCACGAAATCAAGAAACCCGTGCTCCTCAAGAAATTCAGCCCGCTGAAACCCGTCCGGCAACTCCACCTTGATGGTATTCCAAATCGTCCGCGGCCCCGCAAACCCAATCAACGCCTTAGGCTCAGCGATAATGAAATCCCCCAGCATCGCAAAGCTCGCGGTCACGCCCCCAGTAGTCGGATCCGCCAGCAGCGAGATAAACAATCCCCCCGCCTCATCAAGCCGCGCCAGCGCCGCGCTCGTCTTGGCCATCTGCATGAGCGACAACGTACTTTCCTGCATCCGCGCCCCGCCCGAGCAGCTCACGATGATCAGCGGCGTCTGATCCTTCGCCGCCGACTCGATCGTCCGCGTGATCTTTTCCCCCACCACGCTCCCCATCGATCCCATCAGGAACGTCGGGTCCATCACCGCCAGCATGATCGGCCGCCCCTTGATGAACGCCTTGCCGCAAACCACGGCGTCCTTGTTCCCCGTCTTCTTCTGCTCCGACTCCAGGCGATCCTTATACGCCTTCTTATCGACGAACTTGATCGGATCCGTCGGCTCGATGTCGGTAAACCGTTCCTCGAAGCTGCCGGGATCCACCAGGTGCTCGATCCGCTGCCGCGCACTAATGCGAAAATGGTGCTGGCAGCTCGGGCAGACGTGCAGGGCTTCCTCCACCACCTTGCGAAAGAGCATCTCCTCGCACTCCGGGCAGCGCATCCAGAGCCCTTCGGGGATTCCTTCCTTGCGGGCAGCGGCGGATTCATTGGGAAGTTGGGACATCGCGATTCTCACCTCACACTCATTGATGCTCGGACGTCGTCCGACACGTCAATACTCTCCACCGGCGTCCTCTCGTGCAAGTGGCCGATGATCGTTTGCAGATCCTCGCCCCGCAAAAGCCCCGCCGAAACCTGCAGCGACAGTGGCCGCAGCACCAGCGCGATGGCGCCGTCGCCGCCCCGATAGCGCCGCAAAATCTTGCCCAGTCCCGCGCGAAACCGCTCCGTGGCCGCTTCGATCGATTCCCCCTGCGGCGGGTTCACGCTCAGCGGATTCTCCTCCCACTGCGGAAAGACCGTAGGGAAACGAAATCGCAATTCCTCGCGAGTCAATCCCTGCCAAAGGCCCATCGAGATCGGCTCCAGCGCCTCGTTGTCGCGCACGCGCACGTTGAAATGCCGCGCCACCAGCTTGCCCGCCTGTTCGCACGCCTGATTCTGCATGTACGTGTACAGCGCCGCGATCGCCGGCTCGCCCAGCGTCTGCAGCGTCTTCCGCAGCGCGACCTCGCCGTCTGTCGTCAGCGGCAGCATCGGGTTACCGCCCATGCGCCCCTCAGTATCCCAGGGCGTGGGGGCGGCTTGGATCAACAACACGCGCGTCATCGCCCGTCAAGCTTACCGCGCAGCGCGGCGATCGTCGCCTTGCGATCGGGCGTGTCGAAGATGGCGCTGCCGATCACGTACCAGTCCACGCCCGCGTCGCGCGCCTGCGTGATGGTCTCCAGGTGAATCCCGCCGTCGATCTCCAGGCGCTGATCGGCCCGCAATCGCTTCTTGACCGCCTCACACTTCGGCAGCACTTCAGGCATGAACTTCTGCCCGCCAAACCCGGGAACGACGCTCATGATCAGCACGAGGTTCACATGATCCAGCGCCGGCAAGATCCGCTCCACCGGCGTCGCAGGATTCAGCGTAATGCCGACAGTGCAGCCGAGCCTCTTAATATCTTGCGCAGCCTTGGCAGGATCATCCACCGTCTCCACCTGAAACGTAACGTTCTGCGCTCCCGCCTTCACCATCGCCGGCGCATATCCGACCGGATCAGAGATCATTACGTGAACGTCGAAAAACGCCGGCGTGGCCTTGCGCGCCGATTTAATAACCGGCGGCCCAAAGGAGATGTTGGGCACAAAGTGCCCGTCCATCACGTCGAGGTGCAGAAAATCCGCCCCGCCCGCCAGGACATCTTCAATCTCATTGCCGAGCTTGGCAAAATCCGCCGACAGGATCGACGGAAGGATCATCCGCTGGGTCGACTTGAAGGGATCGTGAAGCATAATTCCGGGAAGTAGAACACAACCTCGCCGCAAAAACGAGGCGCGAACCCCAACAGAGGATTCTCACGCCCAAGCCGACTACCATGGCAGGTCGCTCCCAATACTCGCAGGTGTCCCATGACGATTGACGATTCGCCTCAGTCCCAGCTCGAAGATGTTCCCAACGCCACCGCCTTCCTCAAGCTCACCCACGCCGACATCGCCCACGTCCGATCCATCGCCTGCGCGCAAGACCTCGCCGACGGCGAAGCCGCCTTCCGCGCCGGGCAGGCCAACTGCGACTTCTTCGTCATCGAATCCGGACTGCTCGACATCTTCAACCCCGCGGCGGAGAACGCGCTGGTCGTCACCCACCACCCCGGCGAGTTCTCCGGCGACATCGACATGCTCACCGGCCGCCCCGTCATCGTCACCGCCATTGCCCGCGGCCCCACCCGCGTCCTCCGCGTCCAGTCCAATCAGATGCGAAAGTTGCTGAGCATGATGCCGAGCCTCGGCGAGAAGCTCCTCATCGCATTCCAGGTCCGCCGCGACCTCCTCGTCCGCTCCGGCCTCGCCGGGCTAAAAATCGTCGGCCCCGCCTCCTGCAAGGAGACCACCCTCGCCCGCGAGTTCCTCTACCGCAACTTCGTCCCCTTCAGTTACCTCGACTCCGCCTCCGCCGAAGGCGCCGCCACCCTCGCCGCCTGGGGCTCCCCGCGCAAGACCCCCGCCATTCAGTGCTCGTCCGGACAAATCCTCCAGAACCCCTCCCTGCGCGAGCTCGCCCGCGCCGCAGGCATCTGGCGCGACTGCCCGACTAGCTCTGTCGATCTTATCGTCGTCGGCGCCGGCCCCGCCGGCATCAGTTGCGCCGTCTACGCCTCCTCCGAAGGACTCGCCACCCTCGTCCTCGATCGCTTAGGTCCCGGCGGCCAAACCAGCGGCTCCTCGAAAATCGAAAACTTCATTGGCTTCCCCGCCGGCCTCACCGGCGCAGACCTCGCCACCCGCGGCATGCTCCAGATGCTCAAGTTCGGCGCAACCCTCGTCACCCCCATCAACGTCGATCGCCTCGAGCCCGCCGCCACCCCCGGCGGCCTCCACACCCTCCACCTCGATTGCGGCCACACCGTCAGCGCGCCCGCAATCCTCATCGCCTCCGGCGTCCGCTGGCGCAAGCTCGATTGCACCGGCGCAGAACGCTTCGAACGCGCCGGCGTCTACTTCGCCTGCACCACCGTCGAAGCCACCCTCTACGACAACCAGGACGTTGCCGTCGTCGGCGCAGGAAACTCCGCTGGCCAAGCCGCCATGTTCCTCGCCGAATGCTGCCGCACCCGCACCGTCCACATGATCATCCGCCGCACCCTCGGCCCCGGCATGTCCGAGTACCTCGCCGACCGCATCCGCGCCACCCCCAACATCCGCCGGCACGAAGAATCCGAAATCACCCAAGTCCACGGCCAGCGCTATCCCGAATCGATCGACATCCGAAACAATAAATCTCAAACCAACACCGGTCTCCCCATCGCCGCCATCTTCGTCTTCATCGGCGCCGACCCCGACATCGCCTGGCTCCCCGACTCCGTCGCCCGCGATAACCTGGGCTACCTCTTAACCGGCACCGACGTCGCCAAGAGCGGCCACTGGCCCCTTCCCGACCGCGAACCCTGCCCCCTCGAAACCTCCCTCCCCGGCATCCTAGCCGCCGGCGACGTCCGCTCCGGCGCAACCAGAAGAGTAGGCTTCGCCGTAGGCGACGGTTCCCTAGCCGTCACATGCGTACACCGCCTCCGCGCCGCCCACGCTTAAGGCCCCCCGTTCAACCTATTTCTCCAGCGGCGACACTCGCGCCGCAAACTCCACCCGGTCATAAACATCCGCCAGCGGCAACACCACATCGATGGAAGGAATCCTCACCTGCGCCTCCAACCCCTTCGCCTCCCGCAGCAGCCAAGTACCTTCAGCCTGACGCTCGTACACCTCAACGTGCGGGCTAGTTTGCGACACCAGCACATATGCTTTGAGCGATTCGATCCGCCGGTAATTGTCTGCTTTGAATCCGCGGTCGTACGCCTCGGTCGTCGGGGAAAGAACCTCAACAACGACTGTGGGATTCACTGCGGTCGTCTCTTCCGAGTCTTCCGGGTCAAATTCGATAGGATCGCAATAAACGCTGGCATCCGGATACGTCCGCAATCCCGTCGCCCGAATCTTCACTCTCAGGTTTGATTCGTAAGGGGCGCAAGGTTTTCCCTTGAGTCGCGTGTTCAGCTCGCCAAGGATATTGGTCACGATACGGCTGTGCTGCGCTGTCCCCCCCGCCATCGCGAAAATATTCCCATCGTAAAAATCGCTCTTGTACGCCGCCTCGCGCTCCAGAGCGTAATACTCCTGAGGCGTACATCGCTTGCGAGGCGGCAGGCTCATGCACGCACATTACCCCCGCGCCCACGATGATCGCAACTCACTTCCCCACTCCATAAACCTGAGACAATTTCAACATTCCCCTCGCCGCTCCCATCCTACTAACCTGAACTCAAGGACAAGAAGGAGCTCAACCATGGCCCACACCGTCGGAGACTTCGTCGCACAGCGCATCGCCGCCTGGGGCATCCAGCGCATCTACGCCTATCCCGGTGACGGCATCAACGGTGTCATCGCCGGCATCCGCCGCAACGGTGACCGCCCGCGCTTCATCCAGGTCCGTCACGAAGAGATGTCCGCATTCATGGCCTGCGCCCACGCCAAATATACCGGCGAGGTCGGTGTCTGCCTCGCCACCTCCGGCCCCGGCGCGATTCACCTCCTCAACGGCCTCTACGACGCCAAGATGGACCACCAGCCCGTCGTCGCCATCATCGGCCAATCCGCCACCACCGCGCTCGGCTCCAGCTACCAGCAAGAGGTCGATCTCCAGACGCTCTTCAAAGATGTCGCCAGCGAATATTGCCAGCAGGTCAATAGCCCGACCGCCGCCCGCCACTGCATCGACCGCGCCTTCCGCATCGCCAAGGACCAGCGCTGCCCCACCGTCGTCATCTTCCCCAAGGACATCCAGGAGCAGGACGCCGTCCCCAATCCCAAACAAGCCCACGACATGACCCTGACCGGCATCGGTCACGCCGTCCCCTTCATGATCCCGCAGCGCGACGATCTCCGCCGCGCCGCCGACCTCCTCAACGCCGGCGACCGCGTCGCCATACTCATCGGCCAAGGTGCGCTCGGCGCTACCGACGAGGTCATCGAGATCGCCAATCTCCTAGGCGCAGGCGTCGCCAAAGCCTGGCTCGGCAAGGCCGCACTCCCCGACGACATCCCCTTCTGCACCGGCGGTATCGGCCTCCTCGGCACCCGCCCCACCTACGAGATGATGCAGGACTGCGACACCCTCCTCGTCATCGGCTCCAGCTTCCCCTACGTCGAGTATTACCCCAAACCCGGCCAAGCCAAAGGCATCCAGATCGACATCGACGGCCGCATGCTCTCCCTCCGCTATCCGATGGAAGTCAACTGCAAGGGCGACGCCAAGGAAACCCTCCAGGCCCTCGTCCCCCTGATCGACCGCAAGCGCGACCGCTCCTGGCAACAGAAGATCGAGGAACACACCCGCGATTGGTGGCATCTGATGGAAAAGCGCTCGATGGACAGCGCCAACCCCATCAACCCCCAGCGCGTCTTCTGGGAACTCAACAAGAAACTCCCCGACAACTGCATCCTCTCTGCCGACAGCGGCACCGCCGCCGTTTGGTTCGGTAACACGCTGCAAATGCGCCGCGGCATGATGGCCAGCGGCAGCGGTAACCTCGCCTCCATGGGCCCAGCCGTCCCCTACGCCGTCGCCGCCAAGTTCTGCTTCCCCGACCGCGTCGCCATCGCCCTCACCGGCGACGGCGCCATGCAGATGAACGGCCTAAACACCCTCATCACCGTCGCCAAGTACTGGGAAGAATGGACCGATCCCCGCTTCATCACCCTGGTCCTCAACAACCGTGACCTTAACATGGTCACTTGGGAACAGCGCATCATGGAAGGCGACATCAAGTTCGAAGCCAGCCAAAACCTCCCCGATTTCAACTACGCCCACTACGCCGAATCGCTAGGCTTCAAAGGCATTAGAGTAGACGACCCCGACCACCTCGCCGCCGCCTGGGACGAAGCCCTCGACGCCGACCGCCCCGTAGTCGTCGATGCCCTCACCGACGGCAACGTCCCCATCCTCCCCCCGCACATCACCCTCGAACAAGCCAAAAATTTCGCCACCGCCCTTCTGAAAGGCGACCCCAACGAATCCGGCATCCTCAAGCAAGCAGTAAAAGGAATGATGGACAGCATCATGCCCGGACAGTGAATTTTCTCGCTTCTCGCTTCTGACTTCTCGCTTCTGCCGGTCCTAATTCCGATCAAAATTATTCCAGATCGCATCCGCCGCCGGATTGTTCTCATCAATATACAGCGCCAACGGCGCCCCCGCCGTCGTCAGCTTCGCGATCTGCGCCTGCAACGCCTCGTACGCCTCCTTATCCACCGACCGCACCGATCGATCCCCATACATCACGTTGATCTTCTTGTGATGCACGCTCGTGTAATCCGGCGAGTTCACGGGAATCCCCACGATGTCCGACAAAAGCGCCTTGTTCTTCATCCGCGACATCCGCGACATTGGCTCAGCAGGCGTGCCGGGTATTTGGGGCGCGGGGTCGCCGGGAACGCTCCACCTGATCGACGGCCGGCACGTGTAACCCGCTCGCGTGTGCTGACCGGGAGGTCCGGGTGGTGGATATACGTTCTCCGCGGTCGCGAACTGCCACCGAGGATCAATCTGGCTGGGACAATAAAATGCCTGCGGAGCCGACAAGTAATTCCCCTGATACAGGCACCCCATCAACGGATAATAGGTCGCGCTCTGGCAGATGTAATACCCCGTCCACGGGCTCCCCCCGGAATATCCGATTGGTATCTGATCCTTATAGTCGTTCGCGTAAAACTGATACACCGTCCCCAACTGCCGCAGGTTGCTCAGGCACTGCGCATTCTTCGCGTTCTCCCGCGCCCGCGACAACGCCGGAAGCAAAATCGCAATCAGCAGCGCGATGATCCCAATCACCACCAGCAATTCCACCAGCGTAAAACCGCTTCGACGATTAAGGTTTTTCCGAACCAGATTCCTCAAAACAACCTCCACCAAAATCTACGGCTTCTAAAACTACCGCTCTTCTTTGCGCTCTTTGCGTCTTTGCGGCCCCATTTTCGAACTCCAAGATTACACCCCACCTACCGCCGAATAGTCCCACGGTTGACGCATTTCCCGAGACTGCCAGCGATTCGCTTCCTCATCTCCTACGAACGTCTCCTCCTTCGGGTTCCATTGCAGCTTCCGCCCCAGCCGCACCGCGATCCCCCCCAGATGACACATCGTGGCCGATCGATGCCCGATCTCCACGTCGCAGATCGGCGCCTTCCGCGATTTCACGCACTCCAAAAAGTTCCCCATGTGGTCATTGCTAAAGTAAAGCCGCTTATCGTCTTCCTTGAATTTGTATTTCAGCAGTTCCCGGTCGCTGGCCGTGATCGTCCCCCGCGTTACCCAGATCCACCCGTCGCTTCCCTCAAACCGCACCCCGTGCCGCTGCCCCTTCGGATCGAGCACCGACCCGTTCCACGCATCCGCCGTCGTCGTCCGGCAACGGTGCGTCACGCCATTCTCATACGTATACAAAATCTCATACTCGCTAGGCGTCGTGAACCCGCCCGGGATCATCTCCACCGTCGCCTTCCCCTCCACCGCCACCGGCCCCGACCGGTCATACCCCGTTGCCCAGAGCGCGATGTCGTTGTGATGCGCCCCCCAGTCCGTGATCGTCCCCGCCGCATACTCCCACCAGTACCGGAACGTCTGATGCGTCCGTTCCTTCACATATTCCACCTTCGGCGTCTGCCCAAGCCACATCTCGTAATCAAACCCCGGCGGCACTTCGCTCGCCTTGAACGGCCCCTCCCGCCGACCCGCCGGCACGAACACCTCAATGTTCTTCAGCGTCCCGATCCGGTTGTTCCGCACCAACTCGCACGCCAGCCGAAACCCCACCGTGCTTCGCTGCTGCGTCCCCGTCTGCAACACCCGCTTCGTCTCCTTTTGCACGCGCACCAAATGCTTCCCCTCGTCGATCGTCAGCGTCAGCGGCTTCTCACAGTATACGTCCTTCCCCGCCCTCATCGCCGCCATCGACACCAGCGTGTGCCAGTGATCCGGCGTCCCGCAGATCACCGCGTCCACGTTCTTCTGATCCAGCAGCTTCCGAAAATCCGAAAACCCCTCCGCCTCCGGCCACCGCTTCTTCGCGCCCGCCAGGTGCCCCTCGTCCACGTCGCACACCGCCACGATCCGCGCCCCCGCCCGCACCGCGTTCGTCGCATCCCCCGTCCCCTGCCCGCCGCACCCGATCAACCCCACCGAAAGCCCCTCCCCCGGCGTGGGCACCTTCGCCGGCGCCGCGACCTGCCCCTTCGGCGCATCCTGCCCCAAACTCCACACCGGCGCCACACCCGCCGCCGCCACCACCCCCGCCGCCCCCCTCAAAAACCTCCGCCGCGACCCCGACACTGATTGGTTGCTCATCACCAA
>JAQGHM010000104.1 GCA_028291615.1 Phycisphaerales bacterium
CGCGTCATTAGAGGTTCGCAGTTGGATCGGATGGGCGACGACCGGCAGACCGCCCGCCTGCCTGATCCGCCTGATCGCGTCGCGCGGCGGGAGGCGTTCCTTGTCGAAGTAGGCCTTGCCCCCCTGCCCGAGGTATTCGTCGAACGCCTGCTTGATGGTCTTGACCACGCCCTTCTTCACCAGCAGCGCCGCGATGTGTGGCCGGCCTAGCACTCCGCCTTGCGCCTGCGCGAGCGCTTCGTCCATCGTGATGTCGATGCCAAGCTCGCGAAGGCGCGCGATGATGCGCGGATTGCGATTGTCGCGGGCGTCGATGAGCTGCCGCGTCATTTCCGTCAGCACCGCGTTCTGCGGATCGATGCAATAGCCCAGGATGTGCAGCGTGCCATTCTCCGTCGGCGGGATGGCGGAGATCTCAATTCCCGGAACGAACGTGAGCCCGAGACGTGTCGCCTCCGCCGACGCTTCGGCCAGGCCGGTGATCGTGTCGTGATCGGTCAGCGCCAAGCCGACAAGGCCAGCTTCTTTGGCCAGGCGCACGACGTCCGTCGGGGCGAAGGTGCCGTCGGATGCGGTGGAGTGCGCGTGGAGATCGACAAATGCAGCACGTCCACTTGGCATGGTCCCTCAACCTTTGCTGGCGACCGCCTGGGTGCCCCAGGAGACGTGCAGCCCGCACTCGCGCTTCTCGTCGGCCTTGGCGGGATCGAAATAATCCCACTCCACAGGCAGGTCATACCGCTTGCAGTATTCGGCCACCTGCTGGTCGTTCCAGTTCAGCAGCGGGCTCACCTTCAGGGTATTGAAGGCGCGGTCGTCGCTGACGATCTCCATGCCGGCGCGGTTCGGGTTCTGCACCTTGCGGAGTGCCGTTAACCAGACGCTGGGGGCAACTTCGCGCATGCCGCGCTGGAACGGTTCGAGCTTCATCACGGTGCTGAAGGACTTGATGCGTTCCTCGTTCTCCTGCGTCGGCTCGGGGGCGCCGCCGTGGATCGCATCGTAGTGGGCGGCCGTCATGCGCGGGACGTACAGCTTGACGTTGAGCTTGAACCGGTGGATCAGCTCTTCGGCGTGCCGGTAAGTGGCGGCGCGATTGTAACCGTGGTCAACCCAGAGGACGGGGATTTCTGGCTGCACTTGCGTTGCGAGGTGAAGGATGACCGCTTCATACGGACGAAAATTCGTGGAGACGACTGCGCGACTGCCGGACCGGGCGAGGGCCCAGCGGACGATGTCGAGCGGGTCGTTGTCGCGGAGGTCGACGTTGGCTTGGTGGATTTCTGGAAGAGTCACGGGGCGGGCCTTTCATTGTTTCGGTATTGTAGGGTGGGATCTGCCGACCGGGATTCGCGGGTGGGACGCCCGTGCCATCAGTGGTTACGCTTCATCCTCAAACAACGGCGTGCTCAGGTACCGCTCGCCGAAGCTGCACATGATCGTCACGATCAGCTTGCCCTTATTCTCCGGCCGCGCGGCGACCTTTGCCGCCGCTGCCACGTTCCCGCCTGAACTGATCCCGCCGAAGATGCCCTCTTCCTTCGCCAGCCGGCGGGCCCACTCGAACGCCTCATCGTCGGTGATCTGAATGACCTCGTCCACGATCGGAATGTGCAAATTACCCGGCACGAATCCCGCGCCGATCCCCTGCACCTTGTGGCGGCCGGGCTTGATCGGTTCGTGGTTCATCGTCTGCGTGATGACCGGCGACGTCACTGGCTCGACGGCGATCGCCTTGAACGACGGCTTGCGCGGTTTAATGACCTCGGCGACGCCCGTGATCGTCCCGCCCGTGCCGACGCCTGAAACCAGGATGTCGACCTGTCCGTTGGTGTCCGCCCAGATTTCTTCCGCCGTAGTCGTGCGGTGGATCTCCGGGTTGGCCGGGTTCTCAAACTGCTGCGGCATGAACGATTTCTTGTGTTCCTTGAGGATCTCGGTCGCCTTGTTGATCGCGCCGCGCATGCCGTCCGCCGCGGGCGTCAGCACGACCTGCGCCCCCAGCGCCTTGAGCAGTCGTCGTCGTTCGAGCGACATCGATTCGGGCATCGTCAGGATCAGCTTGTACCCCTTGGCGGCGCACACGAACGCCAGCGCGATGCCGGTGTTGCCGCTGGTCGGCTCGACGATCACCGTCTCCTTGTCGATCTTCCCCGCGCGCTCGCCGGCCTCGATCATGGCGGCGCCGATGCGGTCCTTCACGCTTGACAGCGGGTTGAAGAATTCGCACTTCACCGCCACCGTCGCGTGATCTTTGGGGATCAGGCGATTGAGTCGCACCAGCGGCGTGCCGCCGATCGTGTCGATGATGCTGTCGTAAATTCGGCCGTGGGGTTTCAGAGCCATAAGGTCTCCAGGTAGTTTGCGTTCAGTCTTGTTCGATGTCCTGCCGCGAAAACGTTTCCGTCTGATCGTCCAACAGCCAACTCGTCATATCCACCGGCTCCCCCTGGGCGATTGACACGATTACGTAACTATAAAACGGCCACGCATGCTCGCGATCAAATTCACTCGGGCGCGCCGGGTGATCCGGATGGCTGTGATAAAAACCGAGCACCAGCTTTCCGTCGGCTGAGGCGGATTTCTCCGCCTTCATCAGCGCCAGCGGATCGACGGCGAACCTGCGCTTCCGCTGCTGCGGATCGAAGACGTTTTCCATCGGCTCGAGCCGCTCGACGATCCGCCGCGTGCACGCGCCGTCCGACACATCGCGGCCGATCATGATACCGCAACACTCGTTCGGATAGGTCTGCGCACCTTCAGCTTCGATCTGCTGCACCTGCGCCGGCGTAAGCACCAGCTTGTTCACGGCCAATTCTCCGCTTCGCTGTCCATCTCCTGCCAGAAGCTCTCGGACAGATACTTTGCCGCCGAATCGCAGAAGATCGTCACGACCACGCCTTCCTTAGCCCGCTCCGCCGCCCGCAGCGCCGCCACCATGTTGGCGCCGCTCGACACGCCCACCAGCAAACCCTCCTCGCGCGCCAGCTTCAGGCACATGCGGTGCGCGTCTTCGGTGCCGATCTCCATCTGCTCGTCAGCGACGCCGGGATCGTAAATCCCCGGGACCAGCGCTGTCGCCATGTGCTTCATCCCCTCCAAGCCGTGCAGCGGCGAGTCGGGTTGCATGCAGATGCACTGGATTGCGGGGTTCAGCTCCTTCAGCCGTCGCGTCACGCCCATGAACGTGCCGCTGGTGCCGACGCCGGCGACGAAGTGCGTCACCTGCCCCTCCGTCTGCCGCCAGATTTCCATCGCAGTCGTATCGTAGTGGGCCTGCCAGTTGGCGTCGTTGTTGTACTGGTCGGGGTAGAAGTATCGATCGGGGTTGTGTTCGACCAGTTGCTTCACATACCGCTGTGCGCCGTCGGTCCCTTCGCCGGGGTCGGTCAGCACGAGTTCGGCACCGTACGCAAGTAGCGTTTGCTTTCGCTCGGGGCTTGCATTCTTCGGAAGCGCCAGCTTCACGCGATAACCGCGCTCCGCGCCGATCATGGCATAGGCGATGCCGGTGTTGCCGCTGGTGGCGTCGATCAGCGTCTTGTTCTTTGTCAGCAGCCCCCGCCGTTCGCCGTCGAGAATCATCGCCAGCGCCGCGCGATCTTTTACCGAACCGCCGGGGTTATACCATTCCGCCTTGGCCATAACCTGAACCGGCGCAACGCTTTGGCCAATGCGCTTGAACGACAGCAGCGGCGTGTTGCCGATCAGCTCCAACACCGATCGCGTGCCTGATACAGATTGTTCGGTAATCGGGCTCAAGTCCGATGGATGCTAGAGGGAAGAATGGGATACTTCAAGAAGCCTCCGACTCATGATCCGACGAATCGCGCATGCAGCGATTTCGCCCGGCCAAGATCGTTCACGCCATGGATCAAAGATCGCCCATCGGGAAAAACCGTCAGGCTGACGCCGATCGGATCGGTGAGCAGGCAGCGAAGGAAATAGGGGCTCCGCTGGATCGTGCCGACGCTCAGGAGTTTCTGCTCCAGGCGATCGAGGCTCAACTCGACATTCCCAGTCGGGCGAACCTGAACCGCGTTGCGCCCGCAAAGGGTGACGGCCGAATCCCCCGGCGGCGCGTCGAGGTATTCAAAGTTGCGCAAGCCGCAGCAGGCGCAATCCGACCGCTTTGCATCCAGCGTCGAGACGACGTGTGTCCGCGGCGTCCAAAAGTCGAGCCGCATGAGCGCGTTGCCGACGCCGCTCCCGGTGAGGATCTTGATCGCCTCAATCGCCTGGTACGCTCCGACAATGCTCGCCGCCATCCCCAGCACGCCCGCCGTGTCGCAGGCGGGAAGTTCCTGCGGACTGGGCGGCGTTGGAAAAACGCACCGGAGACAAGGCGTGACCGATGGCACGATCGCCATCACCCGGCCCTCGACCCCCACCGCCGCGCCGTACACCCACGGAATGCCATGCTTGACCGATGCATCGTTCACCAGGTACCGCGTCTGCACATTGTCCGTACCATCGAGAATCACGTCGAACTTTGATTTAAGCAGTTCATGGACATTCCCCGCGTGAACGTCCGCGACAATCGGCACGATCTCCACCGCCGAGTTCACCGCCCGCAACCGCGCGGCGGCCGCGATTGCCTTGGGGGTTTCCCTCGATGCATCGGCCTCATCAAACAGCGTCTGCCGCTGGAGATTGGTAAGCTCGACGATGTCGCGATCAACTATTGTCAGGTGTCCCACCCCCGCGCGGATGAGCTGATCCGCAATGGCCGTCCCCAGCGCGCCGCATCCGATCAGGATTACCCGCGACGCCGCGAGCCGATGCTGACCCGCTTCCCCGATCTGCGGCAGCAGCATCTGGCGGTGATATCGTTGTAAACTCTGATCGGTCAATCATTCTCCACGTTGGACTGTCAGACCGCTGTGATTATAGTGGCGACTTAACCGAGGAACGAACCATATGCCCACCGACACCCAATCCATACTCGACTCCGCTGAGAAAATCGGCGAGATGGTCAAAGATCACCCCGCCTTCGAACGTTACCGCGCCGCCGCCAAAACCGTCGGCGACGACCCCGAAGCCGGCCGCTTGGTTGCCGATTTCAACCGCCAACTCGAAACCCTGCTCCGCCAGGAACAATCCGGCATGCCGGTGACGGACGCCCAGCACCAGCAGCTTGAAAGTCTGCAGCAGCGCATCGCATCGCACATCAAGATGAAGGCGCTGCATATGGCGCAAACGGATTTTTACGATCTGATGCGCAAAATCACTCAGACCATCCAAAAGCCGCTCGCCGACGTGCCGACCGGTGGCGGTGGTGGCGGCGCGGGTGCCCGAGTTGCGCCGCGCATGTAGGAGAACTTCGCAATGGCCCGTTGGCTGCTCAAAACCGAACCCGGTTCCTACGCTTGGGATCAGCTCGTCAAGGACAAGCGCACCGTCTGGGACGGCGTCGCCAACGCCACGGCGCTCAAGCACATCCGCACGATGAAGAAGGGCGACCTCGCTCTGATCTATCACACCGGCGACGAGCGCGCGGCGGTCGGTGTGGCCGAGGTCGCGTCCGATCCGTATCCCGATCCGAAGGAAGAAAACGACAAGCTCGTCGTCGTGGACCTCAAGCCCAAGACGAAACTCAAGCAGCCGGTCACACTTTCCGACATCAAGGCCGATCCCGCCTTTGCGGGTTGGGACTTGCTGCGCATCGGCCGCCTCAGCGTCGTGCCCGTGCCCGACGCGATGTGGACCCGAATCGAAGAACTCGCCAAAGCACCCGATTAACCCGCCGGAGCCCCACCATGAGCCAAATCCCCCCCACCTCCCCCAAGCCCAACAGCGCATTCGAAGAAGCTGGCCCGCACCGCGAGGCCGACGATCACGAAGAGGTCTACTACGAAGGCTCGCCCATGGTGCGCGGGCAGCTCGGGCATGTCGTCCTCTGGACGCTGATCGGCCTGCTCCTGATCTTCGCTCCCTTCATCTATTCGCGACTGCAGAAAGACCACAACTGGCCGATCTGGTGGGTCACGCTCGCCTGTGTCATCATCGGACTTCTTTTCCTGGGAATTCCCATCCTGATCGTCAAATCCCTCCGCTATCGCATCACCAATTACCGGATCGACTACGAGAAAGGCATCTTCGGCAAGCGCATCGACACCCTCGAGCTCTGGCACGTTGAGGACATCCGTTTCGAGCAATCCTTCTTCGACCGCATCATGGGCGTCGGCGACATCACGGTCATCTCCCACGACGACACGACCCCACAACTGAAGATCATCGCGGTACCCAACCCGCGACCGTTGTTCGAGACGCTTAAACAGCGCGTGATCGCAGTCAAACGACAACGAGGGGTGGTCAAGATGGACGTCGGCGGTCACGCCGGCGACCTGACCAATACCTGATCCGACTTTCAGCATTCACAGCCCGTCACCCATGCCGCTAAGATGGACTCCAGCCAAAGGAGATCGCCATGGCCCAGGATAAACCCTCGCAGAATCGTCCCGCGTCGCCGCAACAATCGCCGGACCCCGCCACCAACTACGAGCGCGCGAACCCGAAAAAGGAAGCCGGCGCAGGGCATCTCGATTCGCCGATCGGTCAATCCAGCCCCGTGGCCCGCCCCGACGACATGCAGCGGACGGTCGATAACGCCCACCCCGGCGACCGCCAGCTCAACGCCCACGACGACCCAGGCGGCACCGGCGGCGCGGGCCAGCCGCTCAACCAGATCGACCTCAGCAAACCGGCTGCCAAGCAGTCCGATCACTCGATGCTCGACGAAGAAGCCGACGGCTGGGACCAGGCGCCGACTGACATCAAAGACCCGCGTCAACAACGCCACCCCCGCACCGGCGGCAAAGGCGGCACGCCGGATGCGGGCGAGCCGGATTCGCGAGGATAGACCCACTACCCCCGCGCCAGCTTCGTCAACCACCTGTCCGCCTCGTCATATTGCTCGAACCGTCGCTCGTCGGCGTAGAACTCGCGGGTGTGCGCGTGGCCGCACCCGTTCACCCATCGGATGCCGTGCCGCTTGTGCAGCAGTTCGTGGAACATCAGGTAATCGACCACGAACGGTGGCACGCGCTCCTGATCAAGGGTGCTGCTGACCATCACCCAATCTTTTACGTGGTCGTAGTGACCAAACTTGCGGCCGGTGAAGGACCGGCTCCAGGTCAGGCGCGGCAGCTGCATCGTTCCCCTGAAGTAATGGGCGTTCACGCGATCGAACGATTGGGCCAGATCGTGGAAGGCGCCACGCGTGCCTTCGACTACGCCGGCTAGCGCTTCCAATTCCTCGGCCAGATCCTGGTAGGCGTCCGTGCGCATTTGCTCGACGACCGATCGTTTGGCCTCGCGACCGCGTCCGAAGATCAGTTGCGACAACATGGCGAACGCCGCGCCATCGAAGCGGATCATGGGCGTAGGCAGGATGATTCGGGTCGTACCGGCGCGAGTGAGCATCTTGTAGATGTGGCGGCTAGGGCGAAATTCGATGACGATCACGTCCGGCCTGCCCGCCGCCCGTGCCGCGCCGGCAACCGCCTCCCGCGCCCGCGCGACAGCAGCGACGTACTCGCGCAAGTTTTCCTGTTCCGACAGCCAGGCGAACCAGCCGCGCCATTCGCGCACCTGCGCGGTTAGATGTTCCGGGCCTACGCCCGCCTGCTCGATCGAGCGCTCGATCCGCCGGCTCATCTGCTCCAGCGCCCGGGCGATCTCCTCCAGTTCCTTTTCCGGGACCTCGCGCGCCAGTCGCGCCATGATCCGTTCCGCAAACCGTCCCAATCCGGTCCACCGGAGTTCGCGCGGCGGTGCTTTATCGGCTCCAGTTGATTCGGCGATCATCTCCCAGGGAATGCTCGCGAGGAACTGGTACGCCCGCCGCGACGGCGCCGCCAACTGCCCCGGCTTTGCCCCGCGCTGCCGAAGGATCGCATCGACCTCGGCGATCGCGCGACCGGCTGATGCTTTTAGCACCTCCTTGTGTTCCCCGCTCATCCCCCGGCCGATCTCTCGCCGGACGTGCCCCGCTATCTTCACCAATCCCTGGATCCGCACGACCTGCTTTTTCACGCTGCCGGCCCTCACTCAATCGCGCATGGCCGTCAGGCAGTCTTCCAGCCGCATCACCACCGATCCCATGTCGGTCGGCCGCTCCCATGGGCGGTGGCGCAGGCAATGCATCACCATTTCCGACAATCGCGGCGGCACCTTCTCGTTCAGCTCGCGCGGCGACGGATACCCCTGTTCCTTGACCATGTGCCGATCCGCCTTCTCGACCGTTAATATCGTTGGCACCCGTTTTCCGGTTAACGCCCAGTAAAGCGTCGCCCCGAAATTGTAGACATCGGTCTGTTCCGACAACGGCTTGCACCGCGCCTGCTCGGGGGCGATGAAGCTTGGCGTTCCCTGTACCCGCTCCTTCGCGGTGCCGACCTTGCACGCCTGCCCGAGGTCGATCAGCCGCACCGTTCCGTCCCCCGTGAGCATGATGTTGCCGGGCTTGGTGTCGCAGTGAACGTAGCCGGCCTTGTTTACTTCCCACAGCGCCTCGGCGACCTTGATGAAGCTTTTCAGGATCGTCTTGACGTCGGACATCGGCCGTTCGTCGTACGGGATACCGTCGATCAACTCCATGACCAGCGCCACTTCGGTCACAGGCCCGAAAAACTTCTTCACCGTCTTTAAGTCCACCACCTTGCGCAACACCGGGTGATTGCACGCCTTGCTCACCTCGAATTCGTTCTGCACCTGCTCGATGAAGCGCTGTTCCTTCTCAGTTTTGCGCAGGACGTGCTTGAGCGCGTAGACCTGCCCTGACGCCGAGTCACTGACCGCATAAATCGTGCTCGCCGCCCCTTTCCCGATCTCCGAGATGACGTGATAGCCGAAGAGATCCCGCGGCGTCATCGCTGCTCCCATCGCACGGTTGTACGGCATCGTGGACATAGAATCTCCCAAACCTCCAATGCCGCCTGCGACATCATACGCGCCGTCCACCGACTGGCCAGCGGCCAATTACATGTCAAAAACTGAACCTCGGGCGCGACGTGGTCCACCACACCGGCCACCCATAGTTGAACGCCGAGATGCCTGTTTTGTTTAACGGGTACCGCTCGCCTGAATCGGCTACGCCGCGCGCTTCTGATTTTTCATCATCACGAACACCATCCCGCCCGCGAGCAGGCTGGTCGCCACGCCGATGGCGATGCCGATCAGCAGCATGGTCGCCCCGCTCGAACCCTCGTGCGACGGCGCTGGCGCGGCGACAACCGGTGGGGTGACGGCGGCGACTGCACCGGGCGCTGCCAACGGCGGGGCGGCGAGCTTGCCCCCCTGCTCGGCCAGCTTGGCCTCGATCGCCTGCTTCATCGCCTGAAATTCCGGCGTCGTCGTGTCCATACGCTTGAACGCATCGGTGATCTCCCGCTGCATCGCCTTGGTCTCCTCCACCTCTTCCTGCTCCGGCGTTCGTTTGTGCGGGTTCCAGGTGGCGCCTGGAAGCAGGACCGAATCGCCTTGCCACACCGGCGAACCGGCGATCGTCTCGCTGGTGGTCTTGCTTCCGTCCTTGCTCCCAGCGACGGTGTAAATGTTATCCCGCCGCACGCCGCAGAACGGGTTTTGCTGGAACTCGACATGACCGTCGCCGAAGAGGACATTTTCACCATCGGCGCGGTGGTTCAAGCTATTCGCCTTCCGCATGAGTGCCGCCGGAGCCATTTCATTCTTCGGGCCCGTCGCGGGCGTCACGTCGGAGTCGCCGAACTTTCCGGGATTCATGTCCGCCGCGATCGCGACTTCCGCGCCGACCGTCGCGTTGACGCGATATCCTTGAGTGACCGCGGCGGCGTCAGGATACGGATTGATAAACGAGTAGCTCAGATTCTGATCGGACGGAAAATTCGAGACGTCCTGGGCCGTATGATCCCCGCCGCCGAACGTGTACACCTCGGCATCCGTCGACGGGCAGATGAAGTTCACCGCACTGATGTCCTGCGTGCGCACCAGCAGGAAGAGCGCCGCCGTCACGTCGTTGTTCTTCGGTCGACCGTCTCCTTCAAACGGGTTTTTACAGTCAACGCCTGTGTACTGAGTGAC
This sequence comes from Phycisphaerales bacterium, assembly GCA_028291615.1. Classification (GTDB taxonomy): domain Bacteria; phylum Planctomycetota; class Phycisphaerae; order Tepidisphaerales; family Tepidisphaeraceae; genus RYN-433. The sequence goes on from JAQGHM010000104.1 coordinate 10,066, forward strand.
TGGCTCGCCCGCCTTATAGATCGTCCGCGGGTAATTGCCCTTGTTCTCATTGGCGTACAGCATCATCGCCTGCCCGATCTGGCGCAGGTTCGAGCCGCATTTCACGCGGTAGGCGGTCTCCCGTGCATGGCCGAGAGGGCCCGAGATGACCACGCTACTGACCAGGCAGACAATCAGCAGGACGACCAGCAGATCAACGATGGTGAATGCGCGACTTCGACCGTTGAGATGCATCCGACCCGCAGCGCGTCGATTGGTCATGGTTCCTCTTTTTTTGCATGCCTCGATTGGTGAATCGGGATCACGGATATGGGGCGGTCTTCGGCTGATCGCCCGGAAGTTCCAACGCCCCCACGATATCAGACAAGCGCGAGATCTTCATCTTTTCCAGATACTGCCGAAGCCCGTCGCAGATCTTGTTCGGCGTCGCCGGATCGACGAAGAGCGCCGTCCCGATCGCCACCGCCGACGCGCCGGCCAGCATGAACTCCACCGCGTCCTGCCAGTACTGCACGCCCCCCATGCCGATGATCGGCACGCCCGCCGACTTGGCGACAGTGCGGTAGACGCGCGACACCAGGTGCAGCGCGATCGGCTTGATCGCCGGGCCGGAGAGACCACCCGTTACGTTCGCCAATCGCGGACGCCGCTTGTAAATGTCCACGGCCATGGCGGTAAACGTGTTGACCAGCGACAGCACGTCCGCTCCGCCTTCGATCGTCGCCCGCGCCGTCGCAGTTATGTCCTCGACATTAGGTGAGAGCTTCACGATCAGCGGCTTGTGCGGCAGCACCTTCTTCACCGCGCTGGTCAACTCCCGAAGCCGCCCCGGGTGCGTGCCGAAAGTCAACCCATCCTTCACATTCGGACACGAGACGTTCAGCTCAACCGCGGCGACGCAATCCAGGCCGTCCATCGCGCCGCACGTCTCGGTGTAGTCGTCAAACGAATGCCCTGCCACGTTCACGATCACCGGACAGGGCATCTTTTTCAGCAGCGGCACCTTCTCCGCCAGGAAGCGCTTCAGGCCGACGTTCGCCAGCCCGATCGCGTTGAGCATCCCCGCCCGCACTTCGACGATCCGGGCCGGCTCGTTGCCCGGGCGCTCCTCTGCTGTGATCGACTTGGTGACGAAGGCCCCCAACTGCGACAGATCCTTGAAGTCGGCGTACTCGAAGGCATATCCGCACGTGCCGGAACACGTCATGGTCGGATTGGTCAGTTTCAGCCCGGCAAGGTTCAGGGAAAGGTCGAGCACGCGACTCTTTTACGAAAGAGACCCCGAAACGCAAGTATCGCCGCACGCAGTGGGGTTTAGGAAATTCTCCCTCTCCGATTGCAGATCGGGTCGGTTATACTCAATTCATGTTACTCCTCCGCGACTTGCCCAAATACGAGGCCATCCGGCAGCGTTCCGAGCGGTATCCGCAGATCGACCCCCGCGCGGTCGAGGCGTTCCTGTGGCTGCTGCGCACCGCGACCGACACGCTCAGCGCGTTCGAATGCTTCCTGCAGCACTTCGGCATGTCGCAGGGCAAATTCACGGTGCTGATGCTGCTCAACCGAAACCCCGAGCAAGGCGTGAACCCTTCAGAGCTGGCCGAACGCGCCGGTGTGACGCGGGCGACGATGACCGGCCTGCTCGAGGGCCTCGAACGTGAAAAACTCATCAATCGTCATGGCGACCGCTCGGACCGCCGGCGCGCGGTCGTGCGCATGACTCCCGCAGCGCGCACGTTCATGGATACGCTGTTACCGGATTACTACACCCGCATCCATGAACTTATGGCCGACCTCAGCGAAGCGGACAAGCGCGAGCTCACTCACCTGCTCAATAAAATCGGCAGTCGCATCGCCCAGGTTCGAGATCCAGTAAAAAACGCAGTCTCAAAAACCCCAGCCGGGGCGGCTCACTGATTCAGGTAAACCTTGTGCCGCGGACGCCCGCGCAACATCTCCGCCTTACCCCAGGCGGTCACCTTTGCGAACTCCGGGCTGTGGATGAACTTCTCGAAGGACTCTTTAGTCTCCCACTGACTGAGAATAACATAAGAGCCGACCACGGCCACGTCCTCGTACAGGTGCGACTCGACATGCCCCGCAAGCGTGCGAAGGTGTTCGAGCACCTTAAGGAATCCCTGCTCGAATTCCTCTTCCTTGCCCGGAACGACGTCGTAATGCATGCCGATGGTGGTCATTGGAACTGACAGCTTACCACAACAGATCCTTCCCCAGAAACACCGGCCCATCGGTGCACGCGAGTTTATAAATCCAATCCTTCCCCTCAAACGCCCGCCCGTCCCGCGCCGGATCGCGCCGCAACCGAATGCAACACGACTGACACGTCCCCATCCCGCAGGCCATCGCGCGTTCAACTGCCACCTGACATTCAATCCCGCGCATCCCCGCGATCTCCGCAACCCGCTTCATCATCCCTTCGGGCCCGCACGTGTAAATCACAGGCCGCCCCCCCTGCTGTTTGCCGGCGGGGAACGTTCGATCGAGGTAACGTTCCAGCGCCTGCGTGACGAACCCGCGGAAGCCGTAAGACCCATCATCGGTTGTGATCACAGCCGCGACGCCGTTACGGGCGAACTCGTCGATGTTGTTCAGCGGTTCGGTCGAGTCCTGCGATGGCGCGGGCACGTCGCCGGTGATCGTGAGCGGCAGCAGGTCCCGCGTCAGCGCCCCGCAGAAGGCGATCCCTTTCTTCCCTTTGAGCTTCTGGGCCAGGTAAAGCATCGGCGGGATGCCGACACCCCCGCCGACAAGCAGGGGAATCTCATTGACGGCAGGCAGCCGAAACCGGTTCCCCAGCGGCCCGAGCACGTCCAGCGTGTCCCCTGCTTTCAACTCGCTCAACCATTGCGTCCCCACCCCCACGATCCGATGGATCAGTTCCAGTCGAACGCCATCCGGCCCGTCGCTCCGACCCGCCAGCGAAAACGGCCGGCGGAGAAACCCCAGCGGCTGCATCAGTTCAACCCCCGACGGGCCCAGCGGCTCCCCCTCGACCCAATCGATCTCGCGCTCGGGGCTATAAGAGATGCCAGTATCGCGGCAGGCGACTTGGATGAACTGTCCCGGCTCGGTCGGAGGGAATTGGGGAAGCCGAAGCACCAGCCGGTAATGTTCCCGGCAGAGAAAGGCATTCTCAATGACTTGCGAGGAATACTGATCGCGTGCCGCGGCAGTTTGCATGGGCGGCGGATTCTACGCACGAAGAGGACAAATAAAACCGCGGGAGGGGTAGGCCGGACAAGATATGCACAAAAAAAGACTTCCGGAGGGGTGGCTCCATTCCACCTCCGGAAGTGCGCCACGGCTTATGCAGCCGCTTAGTCACAAATTCGGAGTCGCATTCGGCTACCGAAGCGACGGGCCTGACTATACCGTTGCCCCCCAACACTGTCAATTAAGTCCCCGAGCGATTTCAGAAAAACTTAGTAAGATATAACCATCTATCAACAAGAAGCTTATGGCGAGTGCAAAGAAGCCCTCGCACTACGCTTGGGGCCGGTGTTCTGGTGTACATTCTGTCGCTGGTAACAGGCAAATTTTGCCGCTGCCCCAACCGCGTCTAACGTCCGCCGCCATGACCGGCGCCCCAGAGCTAAAACAGGTTCGCGTGGGACTGGCGATTGTCGTCGCCAAAGGTCGCATTTTGATCGCTAAACGGAAGAAAAGTGACAGTTTCGGAGGCTTCTGGGAGTTCCCGGGCGGAAAGTGCGAGGCGACCGAATCTCTGGAAGAGTGCGTAAGAAGAGAAGTTGCCGAAGAACTCGCCATCGAGGTCACGCCTGTACAAGCGCTCAAGCCGATCGAGTATCGGTATCCGAACGCAGTCGTAACGCTATTTCCGTTTGTCTGTCGTCACGATTCGGGAGAGCCGGTGGCGTTGTGCGCGTCGGAGGTGCGGTGGGTTGAACCATCGGGGTTGGGAGAGTTTAAGTTTCCGCCGGCCAACGTGCCCCTGGTGGAGCTGTTGTCGGTGGCGCGGTTTGCGGATGGCGGGGCTATTGATTTGCCGGTTGGGGGAGCATAAATTATCCCGCGACGGGCGATTAGCTCAGTTGGCTAGAGCGCAGGTATCACACACCTGAGGTCACAGGTTCGACCCCTGTATCGCCCATTTTCACAGATCGCGTGCACATGAAGTGGACGACGGTTTTCCTGCTTATCGCGGCATCTGGGGCGTCGGCTCAAAGTAGCCGGCCCGCGACGCGGCCAGCGGGGCATGTCTGGGAACTGACCAAGTACCTCCACGGCACGACCACCGAAGTGCGCGACCAGTTGAACGGGGAACTCGAACGCCAGTTGGCCCGCAAGGCCGAGACGCTCAAGCAAATCGATTCGATCACCAGGGAACTCAAGGCCCGGGAGGACGAGGCGGTCGAGTTCACCCGCACGCGGCCAGACTACCTGAAGCTGAAACGGGAGCGCGACGACGCCGAACAGGCGCTCATGGCCGCGAGAGAATCGGGGACGGCCCAGCAGAAGCTCGATGCCAGCGCTAAATACAACCGCGCCAGGGTGGCCTTGGAGAAAATGGAAAAGGACGCCCCGGCGACGTACACGCAGGCGGCCGACCTCCGCGCGAAGCTGACGGAGGCGCAAGGGGCGCTCAAGCGATCCGAGGAAGTCGTTAAACAGTCGGGCCAGTGGCGCGACGAGCTGCTCGACGCGGTGCAGAACGGGTTCAAGCTGAGGGGTCCGCTGCGCACCGGCGACGAGGGCCTGCTGGCGCGGGTGACGTGCGAGAAGATCCTCGACGGAGAATCCGCGCTGCTGACGGCGGAAATGCAGTGGGGAAAGGGGGAAGTCGTGGGCGAAAAGGAAGGCATCGCAATCGTCGACATCAACTTGCGGCGGGTGAAGTTGAACGTCTCGGGGATCGACACGTCGAAGTTGAAGGAGGGGCAGGACGTGGTTCTCGATCGCAACGTTCGCATCCTGAAAGCCGGCGGCGGCGGCGACGCCGTCTACCTGGCGAAGCATCATGTCAACGACGTGGACGAACTCTTCGCAACGATCGTTCCTCTCCGCGCCCCGGCCGTCGTAGCGCCGGGACCGCCCAAGGCGGAGTCCGCGCCCCTCGGCGGCCTGCGCGGCTTGGCGGAGCTACTGCCGACCGATCAGCTCGCCGCGCTCGGGAAGGGGCCGGCGCCCGTGCAGGAGCTCAGGGCGCAAAAGTGGCTGGATGAACACGCGGTTGGCCGCACGATCCGGCTCTCCGGGGTGCTTCGCGGGGCGGTGGCGTCGGGGGACGAATTTTCGGTCGCGATGTCGGCCGACAAGGTCAAGCTCACCGGCGGAGGCGCCGCGGATGCGGAGGAAATTCACGCCCGGTTTGCCAAGTCCCACGAACGGCTTTTGACTCGCGTCAAAAAGGGGGAACGGCTGGTGATCCAGGGGAGCATCCAGCGGCTGACGGTGATCGTCGAGAATGGGACGATCTCATTCGTGCTGCACCTGGGCGGATGCGAACCGGCGAAGTAATTCCCCGCCCGTCGCGCGCTGTCCCCTACTCGAACTTCCACAGGCCCCAGAGTCGCGGCGTCAGCTCGGCCTCGCTCGGCAGGTCGGAGACCAGGCCGCTGGCCTTGTTGCTCCAGTAGGCCCGGTGGAGCGTTTCGAACCCATTGCCGCGGAGGAGGCCCACGTCCCCGCGAATTGTTTGTCCCTTGGCTGGGCTGATGCCCAATGCTTTGAGCGGTAGGGACAACTCGTGGATTCCCGCAGTGACGTTCCCGCGATTGTCTTTCACGTCGCCCTCGGCCAGTTCTACCTGGTCGCTCACGTCAACGACGCTGTCGAATTTTACCGTTTTGATGGGCGAGGTGAACTCCGCAGGCCGACCCGCCGCATTGGTCGAAACCTGCCGGTACAGGACGGCGACGGTCTTACCCTTGACGCGGGTGACGAGCAGGCGCTGATCGCCGGCAACCGGACGCTCGCGCGCAGCGTCTGCACCGGCGGCGCCGATCATCAGATCCAGGCACGCGCCAGTCTTGAACAGGTTCTGCATCGACTCGCCGCTGTTGTTCAGCATCTTCGGCTCATCAGTCTTGAAAGCCGCGTACAGGCGGCCATTGGCGATGCAAAGCGCCGCCTCGGTCGGCACCGTTCGATGTCCCCAGTCGCCGACCTGCGTGACCCGCTGGTCGATCGTGACCCAACGCGCGGCCGCCCAATCCTCCAGCTTGCCGTCCACCGTCGGCGGCTTGTCCATTATCGCAACCGTCAGTTCCTTGTCCCCGGTTTTCGGCAGGTTCGCCTGGCGGACGGCTTCCTGCTGCAGAAAGAAACTCTGGGCAGCGACGAGCTGTTCGGGCGAGACGGCAATCTCCTGCGCCGGTAACCGCCGGGCCTTCTCGAGCCCTTCGATGCGCACCAGGCAACAATTGAGCACCGACAGGTAAACCGCGCCGTCCGCGGTCTGGCCGATCGACGGGAAGAAGTCTTCCTCCTTGATGCTCTGATCATTCACGAGCGTGCCGCGCGCACTGGCCGGCCCCCACGACGCGGTGCGGCTATCGCGGAAGAGAGTGGCGACGAAGAGGCCGTCGGTCGTGAAGAGGTAAACGTTCCCCTTGTTGCCGTTGATCGCGAATATCTGGCCCACGTCAGAGCCCTTTGGCTTAACGGGCGGCCCGATCAGGCGCGTCGTGCCAATCAACTCGCCTGGCGCTTCAGGCATGGCGGCATTGTGGGAAGCGTGCAGCCCCGGCCAGAGACTCGGATACGACCACGTAGCCTTGCCATTGATTCCACCGCCAATGCCATGGGCGCTGAAGGGCTTGGGCGCATTGGTCAGGACGAAGCGGCCGTCATCGCCGACGATCGCCTGACCGCCGCCGCTGGAAACGGGACGCTGGGTGTCGGCGGCGAAGGGCGCGATGTCCTTTTGTTCATACACGGGCGCCCCACCCGGCGTGAAGCGCGACGGGCGCAGGAGGAGTCCGCTGCCGGTGGCCGCTGAGAGGTCATTGCCGAAGTTGACGCTGAGCGTGTCGCCCCTGATGCAGGTGACTTCGTCGCCCTGCACCTGTCCGTCGTCGTTGACGTCGGACCAGATAAACATGACCCGGTCGCGACGCAGATCAGTTCGCGGCGGAAGATGTGCGGCCAGCGGGGGTGCACCAACGGGGAGAGCGATCTTGGCATTCTTCGCCGGCGCTACGGTATCGAACGCCTTCGAACCGTTGCACTGTCCAATGACCGCCACCGGCTTCGCGATGCCGTCGCGCAATAGCCACAGCGACGCGGTCGCCGTTCCGCCGGTTGGGTTGGTGTTGTACGAATCGGTCAGATAGGTTCGATCGCCGACATGGAGCGGCGTCTCGGGGGCCGCCGTCCGGTCGGTTCGAAAATAGTCATGGAGCGGATCCAGTTCGGGCCGCAGATAGACGGCGACCGGGCGACTGGTGCCGCTGTCCCAGTCTATTTTCAGTTCCATACCGCCGCCTGAATCGGCGTAGAAGAAACGCGTCTTGTCGAGCGGATCGATGCAACCGCCACCGCCGTAGTGGGGCGGGCCGTAGAAGGCGTTGACGAATTTGCCGTCGAGCGTCCAGACGCTCAGGCGCTTGGGAAGGTTGTCGGTCTCGGCGACCCACAACCGGCCGGCGCCGTCGATCGTCAAGCCATTTGGATTGCTCATGTGGGCCGGGTCGTACGCGCCCAGGCGAGACTTGCCCGGCGTCCCGATCGTGCGCAGCGCATGGCCGTCCGCGCTGAACACTTTCACTTGCTGGCTGTCACCGCGGTCGCTGACGTAGAGATTGCCCTGAGCGTCGATCGCAACCTGTTGCGGATCATCCAGACCGCTTGCGACCAGCACCTCCGGCGCGGCGAGCGTGGTCGCCTGAGTGGTCGCGGCCGAGGCGTCGAATTTCGGCATCGCGACACGGACGACCTGCTTCCCGGAAATAGCGACGAGCCGGCCTTCGTGATCGAACGCCAACCCGTGCGGCTTGGCAAGCGTGGCCGTAGCAACCGCACGATGGGCGGCGACGTTGATGAAGACCAGTTGATCCAGCGGCGTAACCGCGGCGACAAGAATGCCATTTCGAACCGCCAAGCCGCCCAGCGCCGGCACTGCGGAGTGTTCCGGATCGCCCACGTCTGCGGGCAGTTGATAGGTCGGCGTGAGGACGGGCGGGTCTTCGCCGGTGCCCATGCGGGCGTCGCCGGGCGACTTGAGCTTGCCGCTGCCGTTCACGAGCATGTGAAGGCGAAGCTCCGGGTGGAAGTTGTTGTACTTATCGCCGCGCCAGGCCGAGCCGGTGTAGGCGTAGACGCCCGGCACCGGCCGCTCGCCCTCGTCGCGGCAGAGCTGCGTCGCGCCCGTCCAGACTCCCCCTACCCATTCCTGCCCGTGTATCTTTTTGCCGTCCAGGTCGAGCCACGCCAGCCCGCTGCCCCCTTCGCTGACGAAACTGCCGACGAGCACCTGCCCCTGCGCCGCCGGATGTCCGGAGCGATCCGGCGCCGCGCCAGGCGGGACGAAGAGGATCGCCGATGGCGGCGTGTGGTTCGCCAGCCAACCACTGCTCCGATCCTTGGTTAGCCAGGGCGGATTGCCCGGATGATACGCGGTCATCTCATAGCGCAAGTCCACCTGCGGCCGCACCAAACCGCGAACGCGATAATTTCCCGCGGCCACGAGCTTGCCCGGGATGTGATAAACGGCGTGTTTGGCGGCGTCGGTGTCGCGCCCGAGATCGTCGAGCGCGTCCCACCATACCGTGTTGTCGCCGCGCGGAAACTCGGTCTCGCTCACCAGGTTCCGCACGCGATTACCCGCAGCATCTTCGATCACCAGCGTGACGAAGCCCGGCTCGGCGAGCGTGAAGCGAATGGGGATTGGTGGGTGCAGTTCATCGTTCGCGGATTTCGCAGAGGCCGTCAGCGAGACGGCGAAACCCGCGACAAACGTGAACGCCGTCAAAAACGAATTGCGCATGTTTAGGGAAGGTCGCTCACGGAGTCGCCGGCGGAGGGATCACGACGCCGCCCGTGGGATCCCAGGAGTCGAGGCCGTCGAGGATCACCTTCGGGGGAACGATGTCGACGTGCCCATCCTTGTAAAGATAATTCGAGCCGAGCTTGATCCCATGCTTGTAGGGATCGACGACGCGATCAAATTCTGTGGCGGGGTCTGCTTCCATGTAGTAGTCCGGCTCGCTCACGCGTTTTTCGCCCATCAGCACGACGTCGGAATCACTACGGGGATTGCCGACCTTGTCGCGAACCCGACCGCTCAGCTTGACTGAATTCAGCGTGTTAACCGCGAGATATTTATTGAGGATGTAGGTGTGATTTTCCGTCGGCTCGACGTCGTTCGGACAGATCAGCACCGGGGGATTGGTGACGGGCAAGGACGTGATCGGCTTGGTCTTGTCGTAGGTGCCATCGGTGTACTCATCCTGGATGTGAAAAGCGGGTACTGGCCAGCGTTTGCTGCGACCAAGGTCCGGCATCGCAGGCTCGTAGCCGAGCGTCTGCCATTCGATTTGATTACCCTTTTTCGGATTAGGAAACTCCGGACCGATGGGAAACACGACGCCACGAAATTCATCGCTGTAGATGCGCAGGGTGAGCCCCACATCGCGCATCTGCGATTTGCACTTGAGGCTTAGCGCCTGCTGCCGCACTCGAGTCAATGCCGGCATCAACATCGCGATCAACAACGCGATGATGCCGATGACCACCAGCAGTTCCACCAGTGTGAATCCCCCGCGCTTCCTTGCATCAGTCATGACGAACCTTTCTCAAATACCACCCAACGCGACATGTCCTTCGCTGCTCATTACTCTGTCGGCCGAAAGGGCGTTGTATGCAACAACGTTTTTTTCCATCCGTTATTCCTTTGGAGCAGACAGGGTTTTGTTAATAATCGCAAGTGTCGAGGACCGCCTGCGGCGAGAACGCTTCGCCACCGCCACCCATCCTAGAAAACGGTTGCGTAGCCCGGCAGCAGCGGTTTGCCCCGACGACGCCGGTTCGGACGGAGCGCAAGATCTGCCCGTTCTGACGACCACCGAGCCGCTGTGCAACCACCTACGCCAATGGCGGGTCATTGAAGATATCAAGACGGACCTGCAGAATCTGAAGGTCGATCCGGACGTTGCCCTCTTTTACGAGCCGCGCCCGCAGACGCAGATTGGAGACATGCCTTGCCGCTGCTTGTCGCGTTACTTGGGCTTGCCTTGATCGTCGTCGTGTTGATCGACTGTTTCGAATCGATCCTGCAACCGCGGCGCGTCACCCGGCTTTATCGATTTGCCCGGCTTTACTACATCGGCCTGTGGGCGCTGTGGCGTGCTGTCGCGGCGCGGATCTCGAACCCGCGGCGGCAGGCGGCGTTCTTCAGCGTCTTCGGACCGCTGTCGCTGCTGGGGATCTTCGCGATGTGGGTGCTCGGATTGATCGTGGGCTTCGCGCTGCTGAACTGGGCGTTGCGGACGGCCGTCCATTCGCCCGAGGGGGGGACGACGTTTGCGACCTACCTGTACATGAGTGGGACGACGTTCTTCACGCTGGGGTACGGCGATGTCACGCCCATCACGGCGCTGGGGCGGGCGATGGCGGTGGGAGAATCGGGGTTGGGCTTTGGATTTCTCGCGGCGGTGCTGAGTTACCTGCCGGTGCTTTTCCAAGCGTACTCGCGGCGCGAGGTGAGTATCGCGACGCTGGACGCTCGCGCGGGTTCGCCGGCTAGCGCGGCACAGCTTCTTCTGCGGATGGCGCGCGGGGGGAACATGGGGGCTATGGATTCCTTCCTGCGCGAATGGGAAGTGTGGTCGGCGAACCTGCTGGAGAGTCACCTGTCATTTCCGGTGCTGGGTTATTACCGCTCGCAGCATGACAACCAATCTTGGCTGGCGGCGCTGACCGTGGTGCTGGACGCTTGTGCGGTATTGATGACGCAGGTGAAGGGGTCGAACCTGTATCAGGCGGAGGTGACGTTCGCGATCGCGCGGCACGCGGCGGTGGATTTGACGTTGGTATTCCGCACGCCCGCAGAGCCGCCGGAACGGGAGCGGTTGACGGGCGCGGAACTGGCGCGGCTTCGCGAGATGCTGGCGGCGGCGGGGGTCGAGCTGCACCAAGGGGCGGCGGCGGAGGCGCGGCTTCGGGAGTTGCGGGGGATGTACGAGCCGTTCGTGCGGGCGCTGTCGGGGCGGTTGCTGTTGTCGCTGCCGGAGGTGGTGCCTGCGACGGACGGGGCACCGGACAACTGGCAGCGCAGTGCCTGGATGCGGCCGGTGCCGGGGATTGGGAGCCTTCCGTCGGGAACCGGGAACGACGAGCATTTCGGGTGACTGCCGCGAAAGGCAAAGGGCGGTTATGCTGTATGTGGTTAGTGAACGATCGCGAGAAAGGACGTTGTGCGTATGGCGGGTGCGAAGAAACAGACGAATGCGGATGTCGGACTGGATGCGAAGACGCTCAACGCGCGGTTGCTGGGCGGACACCGGCTGCTGGTGACGCTGGACAAGGGGCGGGTGGTGGCGTGCACGATCGAGTATTTTGGGGAGGTGGTGCCGCTGGCATTGTTCAATGCCTATCTGGCGGACGGGATCATCGAGGTGCCCAAGGACGGGTTGGGTTATAAGCTCAGTTCGGCGGGGAAGAAGCGCCTTCCCAAGCCCCGGGGGCGGTCTTACTGACAGTTATGGGGGACTCACTCATACGATGTTTTGCGGGGCACGGGATTAATTCCACATTGGTATTCGCCGATAAACGAGTTAGTCAAATCGTTTCTCGGGAGAAGTCGATGAAGGTCATTCACTTGCGTTGCGCTTCGTTGGGATGTCGGGAACTGCTTGCGGTCGCCACGGATTCGCGGGGGAAACTGGTCACCTGCAAGTTTTGCAAGCGCGTAATGCGCGTGCCGCTCGAGAAGGATAAGGGGCCCGCGAGCGCCTCGACGTCGGCGGCGACGGCTGACACTACCAAGGAATGACCTGATCGGATCAGTGATCACCTGCTTTCACTTCAATTTGCGCTTTTGCGCGAATGTCGGCTGACGAACTTCCAATCATGATGTCGAACGCGCCGGGGTTCACGATGAAGCCGTGCGTCTTCACGTCGTAGAACGCGAGCTTTTCGGCGGGCAGCGCGAAGGTCAGGGTGCGGGTTTCGCCTGGCTTGAGCGTGGTGCGGCGAAAGCCGCGGAGTTCTTTTGTGGGGCGCTTGACGCTGCTGGTTTGCTGATGGACGTAGAGCTGGACGACCTCGTCGCCGGTGGTTGGGCCGGTGTTTTTGATGTCGATGGAGACGCTGAGATTTCCGGTCGGGTCTACGGTGGTTGCGGAGAGCTTTAGGTTGGCATATTCGAAGGCGGTGTAGCTCAGGCCGTGACCGAAGGGGAAGAGGGGCTGGCCGTTAACGTACATATAAGTGAAGCCTTTGGTGATGTCGTACTCGTCCTGGGGCGGGACCTGGTCGGCGGAGGCGTAGACGGTGTAGGGGAGACGGCCGGCGGGGTTGACGTTTCCGAAGAGGACGTCGGCGATGGCATTGCCGCCCTCTTCGCCGCCCCACCAGGCTTCGACGACCGCTGCGGCGTTTTCCTTGATCCATGGGATGGTGAGGGGGCCGGCGTTCATCAGGACGACGATGGTGCGCGGGTTGGCGGCGACGACGGCTTTGACGAGATCTTCCTGGTTGCCGGGGAGCGCGAGCGAGGTGCGGTCGCGGCCTTCGGCTTCGATGTCGCGCGTGGTGCCGACGAAGATGATCGCGACGTCGGCGTTCTTCGCGGCGTCTACGGCTTTTTGGAGTTCTTCTTCCTTGTTGAATGGGGGCGGGGGTTGTTGGCCGCGCGCGGTGCGCGGTGGGGCGATCTCACCGCCTATGGCGTAGAGAATTTGAGTTTCCGGCGCGGCGCGGTTTTTCAGGCCTTTCAGCGGAGTGACGGGATCTTTGGCCCTGCCGCTGTAGCCGCCGGTGATGAACTGGTCGGCTTGCGGGCCGATGACTGCGATCGATTTTAGTTTTGATTTATCGAGCGGCAGGATGTGGTCTTTGTTGGTGAGCAGGACGATCGATTCCTGGGCGGCCTTGAGGGCGAGTTGGCGATGGGCGGGGCTGCAGATTACGTCGGGGGAGATCTTGCTGTATGGCACGTTTTCGGGCGGGTCGAATTCGCCGAGGCGGAAGCGGTCGCGCATGACGCTATAGAGGGCATCATCGAGGCGCGACTGGGTCAGGAGGCCCTGCTTCACGGCGGCGGGGATGTAGGTCATGAACTCTTTGTCGGAGAAGTCGCAGCCGGCGTTGATGGAGCGGGCGACGGCTTCTTCGTAGGTCATCTTTCCCTTTTCGTGCCCTTTGACCATGGTGTCGACGCCGCCGAGGTCGGAGACGACGAAGCCGTCGAATCCCCACTGTTTTTTGAGGATGTCGGTGAGCATGAGCGGGTTCATGTTGTTGGGGACGCCGTTGATCGCGTTGTAGGAGGCCATGACGGATTGGGCGTGGCCTTCGACGATGCAGTCGCGGAAGTGGGGGAGCCAGTATTCGTGGAGCATGCGCTCATCGACGGTGGCGCTTAGGCTCTGGCGATTCTTCTCGACGTTGTTGACGGCGTAATGCTTGAGGGTGGAGGCGAGCTTGAGGTATTTGGGGTCATCGCCTTGCAGGCCGGTGACGTAGGCGACACCGAGGCGGCCGGTGAGGAAGGGGTCTTCGCCGTAGCATTCTTCGATGCGGCCCCAGTAGGGATTGCGGCTGATGTTGATGACGGGGGCGCGGTAGATGAGGCCCTTGTGCTGCGCTTTGAGGTCGGGCTGCTGGTGCCAGAGGTTGTAGATGGCGCGGGCTTCGTCGGAGATGGCGACGGCTTCCTGGTGGAGGAGATCGGTGTCCCAAGTGGCGGCCATGGCGATGGAGACGGGGAACATGGTGGTGGGTCGGTCCCAGACGACGCCGTGGAGGCATTGGTTCCACTTGTCAGAGCGGATGTGGAAGCGTTCGACGTCGGGGCCGTTGTGGTTGAGGAGGGTGGCTTTTTCTTCGAGGGTGAGGCGGGAGATAAGATCGTGAACGCGCGCGTCGAGGGGTTGGGCGGGGTTGAGGTAGAGGGGATTGTCGTCGGCCCTGGCGGAAAACGCGGCGACGAGGGCGCAGAGGAGGAGGAGCGGGACGCACGGAATTTTGGTGTGGTTTGGCATGGTTCGCGTCTTCAGAAATGTAGCGCCGGCGGGAGGCGTCGCTGCGTCGAGTGCCATTCTGGCACCTGGGCTTGTTTTTGCAAATTCAGCGATGGAGGGCATTGAGTTGGCTTCGTTTTGCACCGGCGCGCCGTGGTTGTGGCGCGGTGTGGGTTTTTGTGGCGCGTCGAGGGTGGAATGGAGATCGGTCTGGTAGCGGAGCTCGGATTGGAAGCGGGGGTCTTTTTTCCACCGCGTGACGGTGTAGGGGTCGACGTGCAAGACGGAGGCGACGTCTTTGACGCGATGGCCGGCGAGGAGGAGACGGGCGGCGGAGAGCTGGTTGGGGTGAAGGGGTTTATTCGATGGTGGTCGCGGTGGGTTCGATTTGCGCAATTGGCGTTGAAGTTGTGGCGCGGTGTGGGTTTTTGTGGCGCGCTCCGGCGCTTGAAGGTGGGTGAGGAGGTCGTGCGGGAGGGCGGCGGAGATTGCGCGGGCGAGGGCGGGATGGCCCTTTGGATTAGAATTCGGGTGCATGGAACTTCCCTCCTTTTTTCTCTGCGATCTGCTTGAGAATTTCGAGCGGATCGACTTGTGTATGGTACCGAACATTGCCCTAAATAGCAAGATGGTTGTGATATCTTTTTTGCTACATCGGTCGGGGAAGAGGAGGACGCTGCGCGGCGGAAAGGGAGAATTCCGCTCGCTGAAGCGAGCCCTACTTGGAGGGAAATCGTACCCGTCCCGATTTGCTTCGATTTTCGGTTTCGGGCGTGTGTCGGTGTACCGCCGCTTGGGTGGTGCGTTTACTTTTTCAGTGCGTCATCGGTAGCGCGCGGATTGTTATCGATGTGGCGCTTGATCGACATGTCCGCGTGGCGAAGGGAACTTTTCATGAAGCGCATTACGTTTTGCACGTTGCTGGTCATTTCGTGTGGGTTGCTGTCGGGTCCGGCTTGGTCGGATCAGCCTAAGCCGCCACAGGATGGCCAGGGGGCGCGGCCGCGCGATGGCGATCGTCCTCGCGAAGGAGTGGCTCGGGATGGTGACCGGCCGCGTGAGGGCGCGCGGCCACGGGATGGGGCGGGACCGGGGGGTGAGGGTCGGCCGGGCGCGGGAAACGATGCGGTTCGTCGACCGATTCCGCCGCTATTTTTGGCGCTGGATACGGATGGTGATAGGGAGCTCTCGGCGGCGGAGATCGCTAATGCCGCGAAGTCGTTGAGGAAGTTGGATCGGAACGGGGATGGGAAGATTACTGCTGATGAATTGCGACCGCCGCGGCCCGAGGGAGGCAACCCGCCGCCGGGCGATCGTCCGCGCGGTGAGGGGGATCGTCCACGGCCTGAGGGCGACCGTCCCGGGGCGGGTGGTCCTCCGGATGCCAATCTTCCGCCGCGCGAGGGCGGGACGCCGCGCGCGGGTGAAGGGGATCGGCCGCGCGGGGAGCGCGATTATCCGCGCTCGCGACCTGCGCCAGAGCAATAACGCTGGTCGGTCAGTTCATTCAGGAGAACCTCATGCGTCACCGCATTCTTACGGGCGTCGCGGGTGTCGTTGTCACGACCATTACGGCATTCGCGGCCGATGTCGCGTCGAAGGGCGTCAAGCCTGCGTTTGCCGGCGAGGTGAGCATCAGCGTTGACGGCGACGTGCGCGTCATTCGGTCGAATGGGATTCCGGCGCATGAGACGGGGCAGTTTCCTAATCGGGGGAATCCGAACACGATCGCGCCGCAGCGATATGAGTTTCGCGTGCCGGCTGAGCCGAAGGCAGCGGAGCGGACTACGCCGCTGCGGATGCAGCCGTTTGGGGTGGCGGTGAACGGCGTGGTGTTCGATCCGGGTGCGGCGGAGTGGTGGAATCGGGATCGCAGTTCGGGGTGGCAGTATGAGCCGCTGGCGGGTGGGAGGATGCTGGGGGTGGATCAGAGTCATGCGCATGTGCAGCCGAACGGTGCCTATCACTATCACGGGATTCCGGTGGGGCTCGTTTTTGCGTTGACGGATGGGAAGGAGCGGATGGCGCTGGTGGGGTGGGCGGCGGATGGATTTCCGATTTATAACCCGGTGGGGTACAGCGATCCCAAGGATGCGACGAGCGCGGTGAAGGGCTTGAAGTCTGGGTATCGGGTGAAGAAGGGGACGCGGCCTGGCGGGCCGGGCGGGGCTTATGACGGGACGTTTGTGGCGGATTATGAGTATGTCGTGGGGGCGGGGGACCTCGATGAGTGCAACGGGGTGGTGGGGGTGACGCCTGAGTATCCGAAGGGGATTTATCATTACGTGTTGACGGAGGAGTTTCCGTTCGTGCCTCGGATGTATCGTGGGACGCCGGATGGGAGTTTTAGTACGCATGGGCCGCCGGGTGGTGGACCCGGTGGTGGTGGGCCTGGGGGTGGCGGGCCGGGGCAGCGGCCTGTGCCGGCGATTATTCGCGCGCTGGATCTGGATGGGGATGGTATCTTGAGCGCAGAGGAGATTGCGAATGCGCCGGCGGCGTTGAAGAAGCTGGATCGGAATGGGGATGGGCGGTTGACGGCGGATGAGTATTTGGGCGCGCGGCCTGGTGGTGGGGGACCGCGGGGCGGCGGAGGTCCGGCGCAGTAACGGTTCGATGGTGGCGCGAATCTGCCTTTGGACACGGCCCGCAAGCGGGCCGGCTAAACGTGGATCTTCGAACATAGAGCAGTACATGGCGAGACTTACCTGGACGGCGGCGGTTGCGATTGTTTTGTTGGGGCAGGCGTCTGGGGTGATGGGGCAGGAGCGGCGGCGGCCGATGCGGCCGGAGCAGCCGGTGGAGGAGCGGCGGGCGGCGAGTGCGCCGGCTACGGCGGGGGAGGTGGAGGGGGCGATTGCGCGGGCGAAGCAGTTTTTGTATGCGCAACAGCGGAATGGGAACTGGGAGGAGTCGCCTCGGAAGCAGATGGATGACCGGGGGCGGGAGGGGCCGATGGGCGGGCGGGGGCGCGATCCGGTGACGGGGTCGCAGTGGGGCGGGCTGACTTCGATCGCTACGTTTGCGCTGTTGGCGGCGGGGGAGAACGATCAGGATGAGCGGCTGGTGAAGGCGCTGACGTTTTTGAAGAACGGGGATATCACGGGGACTTATGCGCTAGGGTTGCACGCGCAGGTGTGGAACGTGCTGCCGGCGGCTAAGCAGAAGGAATACAAGATCAGCATGCGGAAGGACGGGGCGCTGCTGCAGAAGGGATTGCGGGGCAGTGGTGACGCCAAGGGGCTTTACCATTACACGCTGGACGACGGCGGGTGGGACAATAGCTGCGCACAGTTCGGGGTGCTGGGGATGTGGGCGTGCGCGCAGATGGGATATGAGACGCCGACGCGGTATTGGAAGGAAGTGGAGGAGGCGTGGATCCGGCATCAGGATCAAGGGGGCGGGTGGCGGTACATGAGCGTCGCGGGTATGGCGGGCGGGCCTCCGGGCCGCGGACCGGCGGGTGGTGGGCCTCCCGGGGGCGGCGGATTTGGGCGCGGGATGAATTTCGATCAGGTCACGTTGTCGATGACGGCGGCGGGGGTGGCGACCCTGTTCATCACGCAGGATTATCTGCACAGCGACGCGGGCGTCGCGTGCAAGGGAAACTATCGCAACCCGGCGATCGATTCGGGGATGAAGTGGGTGGGCGATCACTTCGACGAGCTGCTGACGGATCGGCATTATTTCTACACGTTGTTCGGGATCTCGCGGATCGGGCTGGCGAGCGGGTACAAGTACCTGGGCGCGCACGACTGGTACAAGGAGGGGGCGGCGCAGCTCGTTGAGTATCAGCGGGCGGACGGGTCGTGGGGGGAATCGCCGGTTTCGGATACGGCGTTCGCGCTGCTGTTTTTGGTGCGCGGGCGGGCGCCGGTGGTGATGAACAAGCTGGAGTATTC
The DNA here is from genome assembly GCA_028291615.1 of Phycisphaerales bacterium. Lineage (GTDB taxonomy): Bacteria > Planctomycetota > Phycisphaerae > Tepidisphaerales > Tepidisphaeraceae > RYN-433. Next base: position 28,133 of record JAQGHM010000104.1, read on the forward strand.
TCTCGATCAACACGGGGATACGCTCAAGGCGGGGAACTGGAACCAGCGGCCTCGGGATGCGGCGAGCGTGACGAACTGGTTGTCGCGGGCGCTGGAGCGGAACCTGAACTGGCAGGTAGTGAATTTGTCGGGAGCGGCAGACGCGGCGGCGGAGCTGCACGATTCGCCGATCTTGTATCTGGCGGGGAACCAGACGCTGAGCTTCAGCGAGGCGGAGGAACGGCGGCTGCGGGAGTTTGTGGAAGAGGGCGGATTGATTTTGGGAAACGCGGATTGCGCGAGCAAGGCGTTTGGCGATTCGTTCAAATTGCTGGGGCGGAAGCTTTTTGGGCGGTATGAGTTTCGCGATTTGCCGGCGGGCCATGTGATCTACAGTGAGTTTGCGCAGCCGGTGGCGGGGAAAGCGCCGGTGCAGTTGCAGGGGCTTAGCAACGGGTGCCGGGAGTTGATGATCCTGATCCCCAATGCCGATCCAGCTCGGCTTTGGCAGCAGCGGGCGTACGCAGGGCGGGAAGAGCTGCACCAGGTGCTGGCGAACATTTATTTATACGCGGTGGATAAGGCGAACGCGCGGTTCAAGGGGGAGAGTTACGTCGTCAAGGCGGATGCGAAGATCGTGACGAAGCGGACGGTGCGCGTGGCGCGAATTGAGTGCGGCGATAACTGGAATCCGGAGCCGGGCGGTTGGCGGCGGCTGGGGGCGGTGATGCACAACCGGGATGGGACGGAGCTGGTCGTGGAGGCGGTGCCTCTCGAGAAGGATCGGTTGAATGGGTTTGCGGTGGCGCATTGGACGGGGACTACGGCGGTGCGGTTGAAAGAGGGACAGCGGAGCGAGTTGAAGCGGTTTGTGGAAGCGGGCGGGACGCTGGTGATCGATGCGGCGGGCGGGGCGAGTGAGTTTGCGGATTCGGTGGAGGATGAGTTGCGGGTGATGTTTGGCGAGGCGGCGAAATCGGTGCGGGAGCCGCTAGGCGTGGATAGTGCGATTTATTCTGCGGCGGGGGAGCGGGTGGCGGAGGTGGGGTATCGGCGGCATGCGCGCAAGACGTTCATCGGTCAGTTGAAGACGCCTCGGTTGCGGGGGATTGAGGTTGGGGGACGGGTGGCGGTGATTTTCAGTCCGGAGGATTTGAGCGTGGGGCTGGTGGGGGAGGCGGTGGATGGGATTTACGGGTATGAGCCGGAATCGGCGGTGAATTTGATGCGGTGCGTGGTGGGGTATGCGGGGAAAAAGTGAGGACCGCCTGGCATATCAAGGGCGTCTCGCCCGTGCATGATGCGCTGGAAGATTGCGCTGATTGCGGTGCTTGGAAGGAACGGCGCATTTCGCACGGGCGGGACGCCCGTGATACGACTAGTTCACGTAGGCGATTTCGTTGGTGAACAGTAGGGCCTGGGCGTATTCTTCCCAGACGGTGAGGGGGCGACGTTCTACGAATTCGCCTTCGTTTTGGATGGTTTGTTTGCCGCCGCGCTTGCCTTGGGGCTTGGGTTGCGGCTTGTTTAGTTTGCGCTGCATTTGCTTTTCGGCGGGGGTGGCGGGGCCGGTGCGGGCGCTGGCGAGTTGGGGGTTGGCTGTGACTTTGGCGTTGTAGAACTCGGCGGCGTAGCGGACCTCTTCGGGGCGGGGGGCGCGCTGGAAGAGGACCTGGTAGATGGCGCGGACTCGGCCGGCGTCATCCGTCGCGGCGAGGAATTCGGGGCGCGAGGTGACTTTTCTGGCGACGTCCACGCTCATGGGGCTGTTCATGAAGAAGAGGGCTTGCTGGGGGACGATGGTCGTCGTGCGCTTGCTGTTGGCCATGTCGGGGTCGGCGAAGTCGAACTGCTGCATGAGCTCGGGGACGTTGCCGCGATCGATGTAGCCGTAGACGCTGCGGCGATTGCTGTAGGGTTCGTCGGTGAGGTTGACGGGCTTGCCGCCGATGGCGGGGTCGAGCTTGCCGGTGAACTGGAGCATGGTGTCGCGGATGGCTTCGAAATCCAGGCGGCGGAGGTTGGCGCGCCAGAGGAGGCGGTTGCCGGGATCTTTCAGGGCGAAGGCGGGGTTGGTGTCGCTGCTCTGCTGATATGCGGCGGAGAGCATAATCAGCTTGTGGATCTTCTTGATCGACCAGCCTTCGTTCATGAAGCGGGAGGCGAGGTAGTCGATCAGCTCGGGGTGGCTGGGGGGTTCGGATTGCACGCCCATGTCGTCGGCGGTGCGGACGAAGCCTTCGCCGAAGTGGTGCATCCAGATGCGGTTGATCATGACGCGGGCGGTGAGGGGGTTGTCCTTGGAGGCGATGGCGTTGGCGAGGTCGAGGCGACCGCTACCGCCTTTGAAGGGTTGGCGGTTGGGGCCGGCGAGGATTTCGAGGAACCGGTGGGGGACGATGGGGCCGCGGTTCTGGGCTTCGCCGCGGATGAAGATCGGAGAGTTTCGCGAGGGGCCGTCGGTGACGACCATGGCGCGAGCGGGTGCGCCGGGGTGGGTGAGCTGGAGTTCGTTGATGTCGGCGAAGAGGAAGCGCTGGTAAGCGTTGTTGTTCTGCTGGGGGAGGAGGGCGGCGGCGGTTTTCAGGCGCTCGCTGTCGAGGAGGGGCGCGGGGATGGCTTCGGCGGGGCAGTTGATCAGCTCGACGAGGTTGGGATCGAAGCCTTCGATCTTCTCGGTTGTGGCGGTGCGGCAGGCGCGTTGGTATTCCCTGGCTTTGGGCTCGATGCTGGCGAAGAGCTTGCCGTATATTTCGGCGACGTCCTGCATTGAGTGGAGGGAATCGGGGGAGACGTCTTTGAAGGCGGCGACGACGAGGGGGTTGATCGGACGGCGGATGATCTTGCCAGTCGCGATCTGATCTAGGACGGATTTTGCCTGCTCGGCGAACTTGCCGTCGGGCAGCTCGTTGAAGCGCATCAGGGGGCCGAAGAGGTTGTCTTCCTTGCGGACGATGCGGAGGTTTTGATAGAGGTCGCGATCGAGCTTGCTGGAGGCGATCAGCTCGTTGCGCTTCTTGATGGCTTCGGTGTTGTTCTTGCGGTAGTAGAGGGAGGTGAGGAGATAGGTGCTGGCCTTGGCGCGGAACTCGGCGGACTTGGTCTCCACGTAGTTGCAGTAGATGTCGCGGTTTTTTTGTTCGAGCTGGGTGAGCTTTTGGAGGAAGTCCGAGTATGCCGCGGGGGGCTGGCCGATCATGGGCTTGTCGGCGGGTTCGACGGTGCTGGCAAAGATGCCGTGGAGGGAGTAGTAGTCGGCGGTGGGGATGGGGTCGAACTTGTGGTCGTGGCAGCGGGCGCAGGCGACGGTGAGCGCCATGGTGGACTTGCCGAGGGCATCGATGCGCTCGTCGATGGTGTCGTTGGGATTGGGGAAGCGCTTGCCGACGGTCATGAAGCCGAGGGCGGCGAGGCGGGCGGGGTCTTTATCGACACCGGGGAGTTGGTCGGCGGCGATCTGTTCCTTGAGGAACTGGTCGTAGGGCTTGTCCTGGTTGAAGGATTGGATGACGTAATCACGGTAGGTCCAGGCGTGGGCGTAGCGGTAGTCTTCCTTGCTGTTGTTCTTCTCGTTGCCGCTGGTGTCGCTGTAGCGGGCGCTGTCGAGCCAGTAGCGGCCCCAGCGCTCGCCGTAGTGGGGGGAGGCTAGGAGGCGGTCGATGACTTTTTCGAAGGCGGTGGGGGAGAGGTCCTGGACGAAAGCACGGAGTTCTTCGGGGGTGGGGGCGAGGCCGATGAGGTCGAAGGTGGCGCGGCGGAGGAGCGCCTCTTTGTTGGCTTGGGGCGAGGGCTTCATGCCGGATTCTTCGAGCTTGGCGAGAACGAAGGCGTCAACCGGGGTGCGCGCCCAGGCTTTGTTTTGTACGGCGGGGACTTCAGGATTTTTGACAGGTTGATAGGCCCAGTGAGCGCGGGCCTTGTCGGTAAGCCCGGTCAACTTCGGCCCTCCAGCCGAAGTGATCCGGGGGTCCGGGGCGCCCATCTTGACCCACGCTGTGAGGTCGGCGATTTCCTTTTCTCCGAGTTTTTCGCCCTTGGGGGGCATCTGGAGATCGGCATCGGCGTAACTGACGGCGGTGATCAATTTGCTCTTGGCGGGGTCGCCGGGAACGAAGATGGAGCCGTTGTCGCCGCCCTTCAAAAGCCCTTCGCGCGTGTCCAGAGTCAGCCCTCCCTTGGCCTTACCCTGTTCGGCGCTGTGGCATTTGTAGCAATTGGCGGTGAGAAGCGGACGAATTTTGCCTTCGAAGAATTGGGTTTGTTCTGTGGTGAGCTGTGGCGCGGCGGCGGCAACCGCGAGCGCAGGCGCTTCGGGGGCCTTGGTCGGGGTGACCGGCGCGGCGGCCCAGTTGATTCCGCAGGCGGCGGCGATGATCGCGGCGGTGGCAAGGAAGCGGTTATTCATGGCGGGTCGTTCCGTCGAAGATCAGTGGAGCAGTGTTCAGGCGATCACGTCACGGACTACGTTTCCGAAGTTGTCGGTGAGGCGGAAGTCGCGGCCGTTGTAGCGGTAGGTGAGCTTGGTGTGGTCGAAGCCCATGAGCTGCATGATGGTGGCGTGAAGGTCGTGGACGTGGACCTTGTTTTCGGCGGCGCGGGCGCCGAACTCGTCGGTTGCGCCGTAGGTGGTGCCGCCCTTGACGCCGCCACCGGCCATCCAGGTGCAGAAGCCGCGGCCGTTGTGGTCGCGGCCGGGATTGGCGTTGCCGCCGCGGTCGCGGGTGACGGTGCGGCCGAACTCACCGCCCCAGATGACGAGGGTGTCGTCGAGGAGGCCGCGCTTCTTGAGGTCCTTGATGAGGGCGGCGGCGGGTTGGTCGATCTCGGTGGACTTTTTACGGAGGCTGGTTTCGAGATTCGCATGGTGATCCCAGCCGCCGGCGAAGACCTGCACGAATCGGACGCCGCGCTCGACGAGGCGGCGGGCGACGAGGAGTTTTGCGCCGAACTCGCTGGAGCCGTAGGCCTCGCGGATTTCGGGTGATTCTTTGTTGATGTCGAAGGCGTCGGTGGCTTCGGTCTGCATGCGGAAGGCCATCTCGAACGATTCGATGCGGGCTTCGAGCTGCTCTTCCTTGTGGAGCTTCTCGGCGTGCATGGTGTTGAGGCGGCGGGCGAGATCGAGCTGGCGGCGCTGATCTTCGGACGGGGTAAACGAGTTGTGGATGTTCAGCAGCACCTGGTTGAGCGGGAGCTTGGTGCTGTAGTTGACGTTGACGCCCTGGTAGAGGCTGGGGAGGAAGGAGGCTTGGCGGTACTCGGGCTTGCCGCCGAGTGAGATGAAGCCGGGCATGTTCTGGTTTTCGGTGCCGAGGCCGTAGACGAGCCAGGAGCCGAGGCTGGGCTTGGGGATCTGGAGCGAGCCGGTGTGCATGAACTTGGAGGCGGGCTCGTGAGCGGGGACATCGGTCCACATGGAGCGGATGACGCACATGTCGTCGATGCAGGTGCCGAGCTGGGGGAACAGCTCGCTGACCTCTACGCCGGAGTTGCCCATCTTTTTGAATTCGAAGGGGGAGGGGTAGGCGAGGCCGTTGAGCCCGGGGAGGGTTTGGTCGGCGTACTTGGAGAGGGCTGGTTTGGGATCCCAGGTATCGACGTGGGAGGGGCCACCACCGGCGAAGATGTGGATGACGTGCTTGGCTTTGGTCTTGAACTGGGGTTGCTTGGGGGCGAGGGGCGAGCGGATGGGGATGGCTGCGGCGGAGGCTTTACTGGCGGTCATGCTTTCGCCCAGAAGCATCGCCAGGGAGAGCGCGCCCATGCCCATGCCGGTGCGCTGCAGGGCTTCGCGGCGAGTCATGAAGGCGTCTTCGGGACGGAGGGTGTGTTCGGCCGGATCGTAGTTGGGGAGCTTTTGCATGGCGGAGGTCCTTTTTGAAACGGAGCGAACCGTTGTCAGGAGCTTAGAGGGCAGTGGCGGTTACGACAATAATACCGATGGGTGATACGGGCGTTGGACATTCACCGACGTCTGCGACGCCGTTTTTGTTCATTTATCTCAATTTCGCATCAAATATGATACAATTTTATTGAAAATAATATCATGTATGATATCGTTTTAATCGATATGGCATCATATATGATCAATACAATCTTTCGAAACCTCGAACGCCGGCGTCGCGACTTGGGCATGACTTATGGCGCGGTTGCGGTGCGCAGCGGTGTCTCGCTGCCGACGGTACAGCGGATCTTGTCGCGCGATCACCCGAATCCCACGTTTGCGAATGTGAACGCGATTGCCCGAGCATTGGACATGACGTTGGGCTCGGAGCCCCAGTCGCCGGCTGACATATTACGTGAACGCCAAGCCACCAAACGCGCTCGGGAACTGGTCGGTTTGGTACAGGCGACCTCCGCCCTCGAAGGACAAGCCCTGGACGCGGACTCGGTCGAGCGAATGGTCCGTCAAACCATTCACGAATTGCTTGCCGGCTCACCGAGAAAGCTCTGGGCCGAAGAATGAACGGCTGGCCCACGGTCCCTGGAGAAACGCCCATCGACGACGTCTCGGGGCTGAAGATCCGAAGCGTCACCAACCGCGCGGAATTGAACCAAGCCGAAGCCGAGAACATTCGCCGCGCGGTCGTGAAGTATTTGCTCGCAAAACCCAATCCGCGCTCCGCCCGTTTCGATCTCGCCTGGTCCAAGCGCCTGCACCGCGAAATGTTCGGCAGAGTCTGGCGGTGGGCGGGCGAGATCCGCCGTACCAACCTCAACATCGGCATCGAACATTACCAGGTAGAAACCAGCCTCCAGGTGCTGTTCGATGATCTGAGGTTTTGGGGTCAACACGCGACCGTTGGCATCCTCGAACAAACGGTCCTGCTACATCACCGGGCGGTTCAGATTCATCCGTTTCTCAACGGCAATGGCCGCTGGGCCCGCATGCTCGCCAACGTTTGGTGCAAGCTCCGGGATGGCCGCGTGATCAATTGGCCCGAAGACGTGATCGGAACTCAAAGTTCCATTCGTGCGGACTATCTAACCGCAATCAAAGCGGCCGACCGGGGTGACTTCGCGGCGCTGACCGAGATGCACAATAGATACATGAAATGACCGAGGTCATTGCAGGTGGACGATGCCGCGCTGGATGGCGGCGGTGGCGGCTTCAAGGCGGTCGGCGACGTTCAATTTCTCAAAAACCTTTGTGGCGTGAACCTTTACGGTGTTTTCGCTGATGCCCAAGGCGGCGGCGATTTCCTTGTTGCTGCGACCTCGCACGATCATTACGAGCACTTCCTGCTCGCGTTCGGAGAGTTTTCCGCGGGCTTGGCGCTGGGTGAGGGCGGCGGCGATGGCGGCAGGGAAGTAACGGCCGCCGTTGTGGATGGAGCGGATGGCTTCGACCAATTCGCGGGGCTCGGCGGATTTGGGGAGGTAGCCGGATGCGCCGGCTTGGACGGCGCGGTGGACGTCTTCTTCGCCTTTGTAGACGGAGAGGACGATGACGCGGGCGTCGGGGGATTGGGCGCGGATGGCGGCGGTGGCTTCTGCGCCGTTTAATTCGGGCAATTGGTAGTCCATGACGACGACGTCGGGGCGGTGCTTTTGGAAGAGGGTGACGGCTTCCTTGCCGTTGCGGGCTTCGGCGATGACTTGCATGTCAGGTTCGAGGTTGAGGGCGCTGGTGAGGCCGATGCGGACGACGAAGTGGTCGTCGACGATGAGGAGGCGGATCGGATTGGCGGGGGTGGGGAGGGCGGTCATCTAATAGATTCACAGCGCGGGACAGGATTTGTTGTTTGACTATTCGGTCAGGGGGACGATGAGTTGGATTTGGGTGCCTTGTCCGGGAGTGCTTTGGATGGTGAGATGTCCGTGGAGTTTGTCGGCGCGTTCGCGCATGCCGAAGAGACCGAAGTGACCGCTGGTGGGCGGGGGGAGGCGCTGGTCATCGAAACCTCGGCCGTCGTCGCGGACTTTCAGGGTGACTTGGTTGTCTTCAAAGTCGAGTTGGACTTCGATGCGGGTGGGGGCGGCGTGCTTCAGCGCGTTGGTGACGGCTTCGAGGGCTACGCGCAGGATGTGGTTTTGGGCGGCGGCGGGGAGGTCGCGGGGGGCGCCGCGGACGTCGAATTCTACGTGCGTGGCGGTGACGGGATCTAGCGCGGCGACGGCTTGGCGGAGGGTGGAGACGAGGCCGTCGGAGTTGGTGCGGAGATCCCAGACAGCGCGGTGGGTTTCGGCCTGGCTTCTGCGGACCATGGCAGCGGCGAGGAGGAGGGATTCGCGGGCGCGGTCGGGCTGGGTCAGGAGCTTGTCGGTGGCGTTGAGCTGCATCGAGATGCCCAGGAGATCCTGCTCGAGCGAATCGTGCAGCTCGCGAGCGATGCGGACGCGCTCTTCGTAAAGCGTCTCGCGGGCGAGGTGATTGCGGATGAGGGAGGTCTGGCGGGCGACGCGGAGGCGGAGGAGGGCAACCCACGCGAAGGCGGTGATGGTGATGACGGCGAGGACGCTGCAGACCAGCAGAATGCGTCCGAGCGTCCACCAGCCGGGGGCGCGGATGACGTCGATGGCTTCGGGGGAATTGAGGAGAAGGTGGAAGGAGAACGGGTTGGCGGCGACGGGGGTGGTGGGTGAATCGGCGTCAGGGAGACGGTTGTGGACGCAGACGCCGGTGAGGCGGACCCAACTGTCCTGGCGGAAGGGATCGAGCGTGGCGCTGCTGACGGGGCCGGCAATGCGAGCGAGGAAGACGCGCTCGCCGGATTGCAGGACGAGGGTTGGGCCTTCGGAGAGGCGGGAAACTTCGAGGACGAGGGCTTCCATGCGGACGAGGCGGGCGTCGAAGTCGCCGCGGAGCGCTTGTTCGGGGGTGATGAGCGGGGCATCGGGGAGGCCGGGGTGTTGATCGGATTTGGAGATGACGTCTTCGAGGGCGACGGTGTTGCCGCGGCGTGCGGGGAAGCCGACGACGTCGGCATGGTCGCCGGCGCGGAGCGTGTCGGCGGGGGCGTCGATCCAGAGCGCGCCGGAGTCTCCCTGGAGGAAGAGACCCTTGCGGGGAACGGCGAGGGTGACGATGCCGCTGACACGGGCGCGGATCGGGAGGGATTCATCGGGGGTGGCGGACTTGAGGGCGGAGATCGGGAGAACGGGCAGGTCGAAGGGAGGCGTGGCGGGCTCCTGCGTGCGGAGGTCTTTGATGCCGAAGAAGAGAAGGCGCATGGCGGCGGCTTGTTGTTTCTCGGGAGAGGCGGTGTTGAAGACGCCGCGGATTTTGACGGTTGCACCGACGAGGTTGGGGGGGAAGTTGACACCGCCGTGCCAGGCGAGGAAGGCGGCTTCGAGGCGGTCGCGACCGGAGGCGAGCGTGATGACGAGGGCTTCGGCGGCGGGCGCGCCGGTGCTTTCATTTCGGACTGAGCGGACGACGGCTTCGACTTCGACGAGGTCGCCGTGGAAATCGCGGTGGGCGAGTTGGGCGACGGTGACGGGCTTGGCGGCGGGGAGCGCGGTTCCTTCGCCAATAATCGTGATCTTGACGGGCTCTTTGAGACGACCCACGACGGCGGGGACGAGGCGGCCGGGAGTCGTGACGCCTTCGATCTCGACGGAGGTGCCGGGACGGAGGGGGCGGACGTCGCGATCGCGCGGGCCGGCGACGCAGACACCGCCGGTTGCATCTTGGACAAAGAAGAGCTGGGGGACGGAGCTGAGGTAGGTGACGACGCCGCGGATGCGGACGGGGTGTTTGAGGGCGGCTTGTTCGGGCGTGAGTTGGCGGACGGCGGCGGCGGTGGTGAGCTCGGCGGGGTCGGGGGCTGAAGCCGGCTGGCTTGACTGCGGCGCCGCCTGGGCAAACCAGGCAAAAATGAGCGGCAGGCAGATAAGCGATGAAGAGGCCTTCATTTGCATTTATCGACGATTATGGGACGAAATTGCCGGGTTGTTGAACAATTGGACGGTTGGCCCGTAGGAAGAAAACCGTTGCGTTCCGCCTGAGCCATAGTACCTTATCCGCCGTGAGGACGCCCGCCCAGGCGGCGGGTGAACGCGTGTCATCCCAACGATATTTCACCCGAGGGACCGGGCATTACCGGTAGAGAATGCGCAGACGTTATTCCCGCTCAAATCGCCGCAGTGGTTCTAGGGTCGTATCAGCCGGATCGGGGCTGGAGCTGTTTGAACCGCGCGTGCTGTTTGCCGCGCCGACCTTTGCGACGTTGCCGGCGGTGACATTGCTGGGGGGGGCGCCGTTGCAGATTCCGATCAATGGGTCGGATGCAGATGGGGATACGCTGACCTACACCGTGTCCACCTCCGCGCCGCAGATCACGGCAACCTTCTCCCCGGCCACGAATCGAAGCTTGAAGATCTCGGTGGCGCATACGTCATCAGGCGCCAGTGATCCGGCGTTTACCGGCGATATGGTGCTCAGCCTGTTCGAAGATCGCGCGCCCAGGACGACGGCGCGGATCATTCAGCTTGCTCAGTCGGGGTTCTACAACAACCTGACCTTCCATCGCGTGACCATGGATTCCACCCTTTCGGTCATCCAAGGCGGCGATCCCCTGGGAAACGGCACCGGCGGCTCGGGAGTTCAGTTTGATGATGAGTTCGACCCCAACCTGCAGTTCACCGGCCCGGGTTTGCTGGCGATGGCGAAGAGTTATGACGATACCAATGACTCGCAGTTCTTCATCAACGCTGGGACACCTCGGTTTCTCGATTTTAATCATACGATATTCGGGCAACTGGTCGAAGGGGATACGGTCCGCCAAAAGATCAACAACGTACCCCGTGACGCCAGTGATAAGCCGCTAGGCGCGGTAAAGATGACGTCGGTCAGCGTTTTTTCGGACAAGCAGAACCGGGTGTTGTCGTTGTCGGTACCGCCAAACTTGGCCGGCGGCGCGACTGTAACGGTGACGGTGAACGACGGTCATGGCGGGACCTACTCGCAAACGTTTAACGTGACCGTTACGCCGGATACGTTTAACGATCCGCCCTACCTGCTGCCGATCCCCGACATCATCACCCGCGCCAATACGCCCGTCTCGCTGCAACTGAATGCCGTTGACGTGGAGGGCGATGGCATTGCGTATCTGAAGGGGACCGACCCGGCCAACGTGGCGGTCGCGCTCGATCCCAACACGGGCTACACGACAATCACGCCTTCGAATAACGTCGCTGGCGTTTTCCCGCTGCTGGTCGGGGTTATCTATAACCAGGCCCCTGACACGAGCGTGATCGATACGCAATACACGCCGATCTTTATTTCGCCGGCAGCGCCTTCGAGCATCGATCTCGTCAGCGCTTCGGATACGGGGGTGAGCGACACGGATAATGTCACGCGGCTTAACAATTCAACGGCGGCTGGGAAGCTTTCGTTCCAGGTCAATGGGGTTGTGGCCGGCGCGGTGGTGCAGCTTTTCGACGGCGCGACATCGCTGGGGCAGGCGACCGTACCGACCGGCGCGACGAGCGTGACGATCACCACGAACGGCGCGCTGACGCTTTCGAATGGGCAGCACAATCTGACGGCGACGCAGACGCTGCAAAACCTCGCGTGGGTGGTGGGCAATCGGTCGGGAACCGTCACGCTGGCGAGCCTTGTATCGGCGAGCCAGGCGATCACGATTGACACGGTTGCGCCGACCTCGACCGCGCCGGCGGCGTTCAGTTATCTGACGGCGACGCAGAATTTGGTTTACGCATTTTCAGAAAGCGTGGCGGCGAGCCTGGTTTCGGGCGATTTGTCGCTGAAGAATCTCACGACCAACAGCTTCATTCCGGCTGCGTCGATCCTGGTGACTTACTCGGCGGCGAACAACAAGGCGACGCTGACGTTCCCGGGGTATGCGGGCGGTGCGCTGCCGGATGGGAATTACCACGCGGTATTGACCGGTGCGGCGGTGACGGACGTGGCGGGAAATCCGCTGCCCGCGGACGTGTCGCTGGATTTCTTTGTCCTGGCGGGCGATACGAACCACAATCGCACGGTCGATTTCACCGACCTCGCCGCGATGGCGCAGAATTACAACACGTCGGGCAAGACGTTCGTGCAGGGGGACTTCAATTACGACGGCAGCGTGGATTTTCTGGATCTGGCCCTGCTGGCCCAGCGATATAACACGACGCTGGCGGTGCCCGCAGCGCCGGTCGTCGAGGCAGCGCCGGTGCTGGCGGCGGCGGTTGCGGCCCCGACCGTGGAAGACAAAACGAAGCGTGATAAGCCGGTCTTCTCGACGGTTCCGGTGGTCAAGCCCATCGCGCCCACAGCAAGACCCAAGCCGGCGGTGCGACCGCCGCATCGGTAAAGACGCCTTAATGCTCCCGGAAAAACGTCGTCGCGTCGCGCAGCACGGGGGCCAGCCATCGGAATGGGCGCGCGAGGGCGAGCACCACGCTGGCGTGGCCTAGCCTGGGATAAAAGATTGCGCGGGCGTCGCCACCCGACTGTTGGATTCGATCGGCGAGGCGCGACGAGTTTGCCGCTTCGATGGTTTCGTCGCGTGCGCCGTGCAGGAGCAACAGGGGCGGGGCGTGGGAGCCGGCAAAGTGGATGGGCTCGATATTGGGATCGGCGGCGGTGTCGGCGGGGGTCATGTTGAAGACGGGGCGCGACATGGCGCCGGGTAGAAAATCGTAGGGGCCGGAAATGCCGACGGTGGCGCGGATGGCGTTGCGATCGAGGCCGGCGTCTTTCAGATAATGTCCGTCGAGCGTCAGGAGCGCGACGATGTGTGCGCCGGCGGAGTGGCCCATGAGGTAGACGTGCTGCGGGTCGCCGCCGAAGCGCTCGATGTTGTCGTGGGTCCAGCGGACGGCGCGTGCGCCATCTTCGACGAAGGCGGGAAACTTGACGGCGGGATAGAGGCGGTAGTCGGCCAGCACGGCGACAAAGCCGCGGGATGTGATCGCCTCGGCGACGAAGCGGTAGTCGTCCTTGCTGCCGTATTGCCAGTAACCGCCGTAGAAGAAGATGACGACCGGCGCGCCGGGCGCGGCGTTGTGCGGGCGGTAAACGTCGAGGCGCTGGCGGGGGAGGTCGCCGTAGGTGAGGTCGGCGGTGCGGGTGTAGCCGCAGGCGGGGACGAGTGCGTTGAGTGCGTTGAACTTCGTGCAGCCTTGGAGCGGCAGGAGCAGGATCAGGCATGCAATCGAGGGGAGTGGGATCGAACGGAGAGGACGGATCATGCGGACGATCTTACTGGAAAGCTTGGCAACGACAGAGGCGGTTCGCTTAAGATCATGGGATGGCATTGACCTGCAACATCGACGCGAGGGGGAAGCGTTTTCGGCTGATCGTTGGCGTCCTTCTATTGGCCGCGGGGATGGCGCTGATGTTCTTTTGGGCATGGGCGGCGGCGACCCCCCTGCCGTGGATCGTGGCGGTGTGCTGTGTGGTGGGCGGCGTGTTTGTGGTCTTCGAAGCGCGTGCCGGCTGGTGCGCGATTCGTGCGATGGGGATCAGGACGCCGCTATAGCCGCGAGGGGGACGTCGTCGGGGCATCGACGATCATTCGTTCAAACTCCGGGGTCGCTCGTACTTCAAAGCCCGCTTGGCTGCGCGTCACGAATAGTGCCGGCAGTTTTAGGCGGCGGGCCAGGGCTTCTCCTTCGATTGGGCCCAGGACCATGAGGGCCGTCGCCATGGCGTCGGCGTAGGCGGGGTCGGGGTGGATGACGCTTACGGAGGCGGGGGCGTTGGCGGCGGGGCGGCCGGTGCGCGGGTCGATCTCGTGGCTGAAGCGCTGGCCGGCGACGTCGAAGAAATTGCGGTAGTCGCCGGATGTGGAAACTGAGGCGTCGCGCAGTTCGATCTGGCGGAGGATGCGGCGAGTGTCGGGCGTTGGGACTTCGATGCCCACGCGCCATGGGCGGCCAAGGTTCGAGACGCCTTTTGCGCGGACCTCGCCGCCGATGGTGATCAGGTAGTCGGTGACGCCTTGGGCGTCGAGCGCGCTGGCGATGCGGCCGGCGGCGTAACCCTTGGCGATGGCGGAGAGGTCGATGTGCACGTCGGCATCGTCCTTTCGCAGGGCCGGCGGGGCGAGGCGCACGTGCAGATGCTGATAGCCTACGTGTTGCCGGGCGGCTGTGATTGCATCGTCGGTGGGGATGTTTCCGATTCGAAGGCCGGTGGGCTCGGGGCCGAATCCCCACAGGTCGACGAGCGGCGCGACGGTGACGTCGAATGCGCCGCCGGTTTCTTCGCTGACGCGCTGCGCCGTCCAGACGACGTTCGCCAGGTCTTGTGGGACTTCGAACCAGTCGGTGTCGTGCATGCGGTTGAAGCGCGAGAGGTCGGACGTGGGACAATAGGTGGACATCTCGTTTTCGAGGCGATCGAGCGTGGCCTGGCAGGCGGTCTGGAGCGCCTCGGGCGTTTGCGACGCTGGCAGGTGACGGAGCGTGAGCGACCAGTCGCCGCCCATCGTGCGGCCGCCGATCGCGATCGAGGGCGGGTCGGGTGCGCGCGTGGTTTCGCGCGGCTGGAAGATGACCCAGGCGACCGCGCCGGCGATGAGGGCGACGAACGACAGGATCGGTGCGAAGCGGCGGCCGTTCATCGGACGATCCAGTGGTGAACGGGGCCGTAGCCCATGTAGAGGGCGACCACCAGCAGGACCATGACGCCGGCGGCGATGTCGCGGCGGCCGAAGACGTCGGCCTTGCCGTGCGAGCGGAGGAAGGAGAGCACCATGCCGGTGGGGCAGCCGTACTTGCAGTAGGCCATGGGGACGAAGGCGGCGGCGACGAGGCCGGCGACTGCGATCACGATGGTGGCGACGCTGGCGGTGCGGATCAGGTAGGCGTCGAAGGGTTCGACGTCGGCGAGGTCGATCGGGAGTTGCCACATCGTGACCGTGAGCACGAGGGCGATCAGCAGCGCGGGGAGCCAGCGCAGGCCGCGCTCGAGGCCTTTGGGTAGATGGAGATTCCATCGGGTGAGGCGGCCGATCCACTCCTGGGCTGCGCCGTGCGGGCAGATCTGCGAGCAATAGAGCGCGCGGCGGCTGGTCCAGGGGACGATCAGCGCGGCGGCCATGAGCAGCGCCAGCGCCGGGGCGTTGCGCCAGGCGACGCCGCCGGCGGACCAACCGCTCATCAGCGACTGGGCGAGGATCTGACCGTTCCAAAAGCCGACGTAGCCGATCAGCACGACCTGAAACGCGCGGCGGGCCCAGACGCGGCTTCGCAGGTGCGGGACGAACGTGAACGCGAGCGCCAGGGCGATGACGGCGATCAGGCCCCAGTCACGCGCGCGAAGGTGGGGCGGCGGCGGCTTGGCGTTGGCGGCCTCGGTGGCGGCTTTGAAACGGTGCTGGATGCCGTTGGCGATGGCGAGGCTGGTCAGCGATGCGCCCGAGACGCCTTCGATGTGGGCGGCACGCGGGTCGAGGCCGGCGACCTCGTCCCAGGTTCTTCCGGTCCAGAGGTTCATGAAGTATTGGTCGGCGGCGACGTCCTTCACGTGGACTTTGGTATCCCAACTGCTGCGGATCTTGATGCCGAGCACCTTCATGCCTGGGTAGTCGAGGGCGAGGAGCGTGTCGGTGGGGCCGGCGTACCCTTTAACCTCATCCGAGACGGGGCTGGTGCGGAGGACGTAACCGATGGGGTTGGCGGCTTTGTCGAGAACGAAGAGGCCGCGGCGCTCGGAGGTGTCGGGGTCGAGTTTTGATGCGGCGGGGAAGAAGGGGCGGACCTCGTCGAGCGTGATCTCCGCGCCGGCATCGATGCGTAGGCGAGCGTAGTGGCGGTGGACGATGATGACGATGGCGCAGACGACGGCGAGGCGGTAAAGGCGAAGAGCCAGAGATCTCATGCGCCAGCCACCGCCATCGCGCGGGGGCGTTTGGAGCACCGTCAGCGGCACTGGGGTCGTTGCTGGCGGCGGCGGGGACGACATTGGATCAGCATCATAGCGGGCTTACTTCGCGGGGACGACCTGCACCGCGTCGACCGACACGTGGCCCTTGGTGCTCTTGTTGGTCACCACCACGGCGGCGGGCTTCGCGGGGTCGAAGCGGAAGACGCCCAGTGAGGCGAAGCCTTCGAGCTTGGGCGCTTGCTGCTCGTTGACGGTTACGGTCTTGTCGCCATCGGCGGTTTGGATCGTGACCGGCACATTGGTCGCGCGATTTTCGTGGGCGGCGTAGGCGAATCGCACTTCGTACGCGCCGGCAGCGGGGACGGTGAACTCGAAGCGCGCAGTGCAATCGCCCTTGCCGGTGCTGGTGTCGTAGAGGTAGTGCTGGCCGATGAACCCTTTGATGCCTTCGCCGCTGGCCCAGGCGCCGGTGAGCTTGGCCTTGCTGTCGTCGATGACGATGCCGGGGAGCTTGGCGGGGTCGATGCCGCCTTCGCCGACGGTCGTTGTCGTCACGTCGGGCTTGCCGCGCCCCTGGCGTGGCGGTGCGGGGTGCTGGCCGACTTCGGGCAGCGGCGCGTTGGGGTCGATCGCGTCATTGGGGGTTGCGCGGCGGGCGCGGCCGGGGAGGTTCATCAGTTCCTTCAGCTCGTCAAGGTGATACTGGTAGACGTCGCGCGGGCTGCAGTTCTCCTTGATGCAGATCGATGCGGCCTTGCCGACGACCTCGCCCATCATGCCGCAGGTGCGCATCACGCGAACTGTGCCCAGCGCACCGCGATCGACGCTGATGTCGCGGCCGGCCATGAATAGGTTCGGGACGTTCTTGGAATAGAAGCAGCGGTACGGGACGGGATAACCTTGCTTCTTATCGACGCGGCCGTCGAAGATGGCCTTGGAGATGAACGGCGCTTCGGGGAACTTGATCGCGTACTGCTCCTTGGGCACGTGCAGGTCGATCGACCAGGTTGTCGGCACGCAGCCGTCGGGGTAATCGACCTTGTTGATGATGTCCTCGCGGGTCAGCACGATGTCGCCGCGGAGCAGGCGCGACTCGCGGTTGCCGCCGATGTAGGCGAGCCATTC
Organism: Phycisphaerales bacterium; assembly: GCA_028291615.1. Taxonomy (GTDB): domain Bacteria; phylum Planctomycetota; class Phycisphaerae; order Tepidisphaerales; family Tepidisphaeraceae; genus RYN-433. The sequence goes on from JAQGHM010000104.1 coordinate 45,027, forward strand.
CATTTTGGCGTTGGCGTGCTTGTCCTTGCCGTCTACGTTCTTCATGGCGTTGAACGCGCCATAGGCGGCGCGGAAATTCCAGTCGCGGATGTATTCGAGATCGTTGATCGGATGCATGTTGAACCCCCCTTCCCAGAACCACTCGGCCTTGCCGCGGTTGGGGTACGGGAAGTCCTTCATCTCCAGCGGCAGCGCCCAGGGCGTCTGCGGGAAGGTCTGCGGTTTTTCCGCGTCGGCCCAGCGCCACATGTTGCTCATCCCCATGTGGCCCTGCTCGGCCATGTCGAATTCTGCGCCGGCGAGGGAGCCGATCGTGCCGTGGCCGGTGGTGTCGGCGAAGAATTTGCCGGTGAAGCGGGTCTCGGCGCCGGTGGACATGTCGCGGCCGATGATCGCTGTGATTTTGCCGGCCTTGGTCTCGGCGGCGAAGGCTTGGGTGTTGAGGAAGAGAGCGATGTTCTTTTCGGAGCGGACGATCGCTTCTTTCTTCTCGTCGCCGAATTCCTTCTCAACTCCCGGCGATGACTTGGCGTCATCGGCGAATTCTTCGACGATCTCGCCGAGCTTGGGGTACTTGCCGAGGGTCGTGAAACCCTGGGACCAGACGCGGATCTCGGAGCTGCCGTTGCCGCCGAGCACGGGGCGGTCCTGGATCAGTGCGACTTTGCATCCGAGTCGCGCGCCGGAGATGGCAGCGCCCATACCGGCGTAGCCGCCGCCGACTACGACTAAATCAAAGTTGCCGGCATCGACCGGCTCGGCGGGGAGGCCTAGGACCTGTTTCCGCCATGGGGTCATCGTTTTGAGATCGTTGGGCGGCGTGAAGCTTGGATCTTTGCTGAAGAGGATCGCGTCGCAGCGCCCTTCGAAGCCGGTGAGATCGTGCAAGGCGAGGGTGACCTGCGGCTTGGTGATGTCGATCGTGCCGCCGTCCTGCCAGAACCATTCGGGGCTTTGCGTGCCGAAGGTGGGTTTGAGCGGTTGGCCGTCGATCAGCACCTGGAACTTGCCGGGTTGTCCGAGGGCCTTCCAGTGGGCCACCCAATCCTTGGTGCGGACGTAAACTTTGTACGCGCCGGTTGAGGGAAAGGTGACGGTGGTGGTCGCGTCCTTAACGGGTTGTCCGAGGCCGTGGGCGAGGAGGTAGGGCGAGCCCATGATGTGGACGAATTGGGTATCGAGCACCCAACCGCCGGGGTCTTTGAAGCTTTCCGCTTCAACCAATAGCAGGTTCGCATCCGCCGCTTTTGCCGCGCCTGTCCAAGTCGCTATCGCGAGCACCGCCGCCAAGATCACCTTTTTCATCGTAATACTCCTACCGACAGTCCGAATGTTTGTTGCGATTATAGCTACAAAAGTGCTAATTGGCCTGACCGACGATCCTCTCGCCGACAATCAGCATCACGGGCGGCGACGTCGGGTTGTCCCCCTGCAGCGCTCGGGCATGGCACGGGCGGGTTTGGTTACTCACCCAAGGCGCACACTGGATGAAGATCTGCCGCTCGTCCTGGCCGTCGGGAATTAGCACGCCGCTTAGACCGATGTCCGATACGAGGACACCGTGCGGGAGGTTCTCCACTTCGAAGCTTACGAGGCCTTTGTAGGTGCCGCGCTTTACGCGGAGCATGGCAGGGACGCGCTGGCCGGGTTGGACGGTGATGGCCGATTGCTTCGGATCGATCGGGGTGAGCGAGACGGTGAGCAGCGGTTTTCCGCCTACGGTCAGTTTCGGCAGATCGGCCAGCGGCTTGGTCACGCTTTTGCCTTCGACGGTGGCCGACGCGGTGACCTTGATCGCGGCTGATTCGACCGGTCGCGTGGTCGCCGGAATCTCAGAAGGCGTCGCGAAGATTGTCCCCTGCGCCTCGACGTGACCGGCCTCGATCACGATGGGCGTCGAGATGGTGAACGGCGCCGCCACGCCGGTGAGATCAACCTTCACCGCACCGTCGAAGCCGTCGATCCGATTAACGCGCACGACGAAGTTTCGGCCGCTGCCGGAGGGGATGCTCGGATTCAACCCCTCGACACTCGCGAGGAAATCCGGCCGCGCGTCTCTGACCAGCAGGCGATACGTGAAGCGCGGCCCGCCGAAACTGCGCGTGTCCGTCACGCGCACCAGGTATGAGCCGTCGGCCGGGGCGGTGAACAGCAACCGCGAATCCGCGCCGAGCTGCCGCAGTGAATCGTCGTCGTTCACGTAGTTGAGCTTGAAGACGGGCAGGCCGTTCGCCGACAGCATTTCGCCCGGTTTGTGCGGCTGGACGATGTAGCATTTCTCTTCCAAAGCGTGGGCGGTGGGACTGGTGTCGAAATAGGTGCGCCGCCGGCCGCCCATAGGGTAGAAGTTAAATTCCGAATCCGGCCCGCGCGGATAGAGGTGCAGTTTGACGACTTCGCCCTGCAGGTAGAGGTACTGGTTGAGCTCCATTTCCTCCCAACTGTTCAGGCGCGCGCCGACGACGTTGGCGTCGATCGGGCGGAAGGTGATCCAGGAATCGCGAACGGCTTGAAGCTGCACGCGCTCGACCGGCCGGCCGTCGGACCAGAGCACTTCGACTTTTGTGTCCGCCGCCGAACCGCGCTGGGCGGCCTGGGTCTCGACGACGATCGATTGGCCGGCCTTGGCGGCGAAGCGGTAGAGATCGACGTCGCCACCGGGCTTTTCGTCGAAGCGGCCACTGACGCCCGAGCCGAGGGTGATTTTGGTTGCCTGGGCGGGGGCATCGTTGGGCTCGACCTCGACCGTCTCCGCTGCGCCGCCGACCATTACATTGATCGCGCGGCGCGTGCGATAAGTTGCCGAGTCGAGTGACAGCGGCACTTCGCCACTCGCGGGCGCTTTGACCTTCGCGCTTGCGCCGTCGGACAGGTTGTATCCGATCAGGCGCACGTCGCTTTCACGACTGGGCGCAACCGCAAGCGGGAAGCAGCCGGTTGCGTATGCGAAAGCGCCGACCGACATGCGATAATAATGCAGCGGAGTGGTTGCACCGAGCAGGTCGTTGACTCGGATCGTGTAGCGCCCGTCGGCGGGCAGCGTACGCACCAGGAGTGGGTCGGCGTCGGCGTAATCGTCGGCGGACATACCGAGCGGTCGACCGGCGGGGTCGAAGAGCGTCATGACTGGATCGGCCTTGGAGGCGAAGCGCTTGGCGGCTACGTCGATCACGATCGTCTGGCCGGCCTTGCCTTCGAACGCGAACGTGTCCACGTCGCCGCGCGCGCCGAAGCTGCCGCCGAACGTGACGGGCAGCGTAGCGGCTGTGGAATATTCGCCTGATGCTGACTTACCGCCCTTTTCGGTCTCCTCAACCTGCGGCAGGTCGTCCACCACAAATTTCGCCGCCGCGCTTGCCCCGCCCGGGCCGACGGCGACCAGATCGAATGCCCCCAGCGGCGCGTCGGCGGCTGCTTCGATCTGCGCCCACGCGATGTTGGCCATGCCGCGCTCGCCGGTCACGATCTTCGCGCTCAGCTTGTCGTTTCCCGCGATCTTCAGCGACGTTGCGGCCAAAACGTCCTTGCCGCTCAGTTTCACTTTCACACTATGTCCGCGCTGTACGCCGCGCGGCTCGAGGTTCGTCAGTTCAGGCTTGGGCGGCGGAATTGCTTTGCCGGTGGACGAATCGTAATAGCCAACCGTGCCGTCGAGGCGGCCGACCGAGACGACCTTCGAATTCAGCGCGAACGCCACCGCCGCCGGCCAATCGCTTTGCGGCTCCAGCGCCACTTTCAGTTCGAGTTTCTCTGCATCCCAGAGTTTAACGGTCTTATCGTCCGCCGCGGTCGCCAGCGTCTTGCCGTCCTGCGAAATCGCGAGGCGCAGGACCGTTCCTTCAGCCGCGAACTGCGAGAGCAGTAGCGGATTGCTCCCCTCGATCGCCTGCGGACCGATCCGCCAGACGCGAACACGATTATCTGCCCCGGCGGCGTACAACTTGCCGCCGTCGGGGCTGAAGACCAGCGTCTGCTGCTCCTTCGTTGGTTCGCTGCGCGTGTCGAGGCGTTTACCGGTCGCGACGTCCCAGAGCTTCACCGTGCGATCCGCACTGGCGCTGGCGAGGACCTTGCCGTCGGGGCGGAAGGCGACGTCGAAGACTGCGCCGTTGTGGCCTTCTAGGGTTCGCAGCGCGGTGCCGTCGGCTTCGTTCCAGAGGATGATCTTTTGATCGTAGCTGCCGGTCGCGAGCGTCTTGCCATCCGCGGAGATGGCCACGGCGTAGATCGCGTCCTTGTGTCCGGTGAAGCGCTTGAGTTGCTTGCCGTCGGCGACGTTCCAGATTGTCACCTCGCCGGCGACGCCGGGCGCGCCAGACGCGGCGATCAGCTTCGTGCCGTCTGCGGTGAAGGCGAGCGAATTGACGTGGCCGGTGTGCGGGCCAAGCTTGGTGACGGTCGCCTGGTTTTCGGGGAGACGCAGTTCGATCTCGTTCAGCACCGCCAGCGCGAGCAGCTTCGACTTGGCGTCGTATGCCATCGCATTGACGGCGCGGCGCGGCGCGGTTTTGGGATCGACCTTGGGCAAAGCCCGCGCAACCGCGACGTCTTCGCCCGCGACCGGCCCTTGCGCACCCAAATTGATCCACCGCCGCAGGAGCGCGATCTCTTCCGGGGACAATTGGTCGCCCTTCTTTGGCGGCGGCATGAAGGGCTTTTCTTTGTGCTCGACCTGCTGGATCAGCGGGCTTTCGTTCGCCTTGCCGGGGATGATCGCTGGGCCGTCTTCGCCGCCTTTCATCAGGGAGGCGTAGGTCTCCATGACCAGCTTGCCTTCGGCCTCCTTCGCATCGTGACAATTCAGGCAGTGTTTCGCGAAGATCGGTTGGACCTGCTTGTACGTCACCGGCGATTTCTCATCCGCCAACGCCGGATGAAGCGCCAGCAGCAGTGCCAGGAAACCAATCACGCGCCCCGCACGAAAGCTAGTGGTTGAACAGGAAGCCATTGCTGCTCAGAATCCCCCAGTAAAGGTCTTCAATCACTTCCCGCTTCGACTCGGGCTTGACCTCGGCCAGCGCCGCCAGCAGCTTCGATTTCTCATCGGCCGTCGGGTGGCGCGAGAGCGCGCTGAGGTAGGCGTCCTCTACAATCTGGTCGTCGCCCGCCTTTTCCGCCAGGAGTTGATCGATGCGATTTCCCTTGGCCTGTAGCTTCTGGTTGACCGTGTCGCCGTTGCTGATGTGCAGCGCCTGCGCCATGCTCGGCAGGCTGGTGCGTTCGCACTCGCAGGTGATCATGCGGTCGGGGCGGCCGAAGGTCTTGAGGAAGTACGAATCGACCTTGGTATCGGGGAGTTGCATCGCGCGGGTGCCGGGGGCGTAGTCCTTGAAGGGCGTCGGCGCCGCCGTGACTTGGCTGACCGCGTCGAGCATCACCTCGGCGATCAGGCGCTTGGGATAGTAGTGGCTGTAGAATCGCCGGTCGGCGGCGTTCCCCTCCAGCTTCTGACTTGACCGCTGATAAGTCTCGGATTGCAGGATCGTTCGCATCAGCGACTTGAGATCGAACCGCTGATCGGCAAGGTAAGCCGCCAGCGCGTCGAGCAGTTTCTCGTTGCTGGCGGGGTTGGTCTTGCGCATGTCATCGACCGACTCGACCAATCCCACGCCCATGAAATTAGCCCAGACGCGATTTACGATCGCCCGCGAGAAATATGGGTTGTCGCGCGACACCAGCCAGTCTGCCAGCGCCGCGCGCCGATCGCCCTTCCAGTCCAGCGGCAGCGGCTTGCCGTCCAGCGGTTGCGGCGGGCGCGGCTTGCCGCTGAGCGGTTGCACCAGGTCGCCTTCGGTGGCGCTGAAGATCACCTGATGGCCATTGGCGGCGCTCTTCGCATGGACGCGCGCGAAGAGATTGGCCATGCCGAAATACTGGTCGTTCGTCCACTTCTCCATCGGGTGGTTGTGGCACTTGGCGCAGTTGATCGACATGCCGAGGAACGTGACGCTGACCGTTTCCGACACTTTGGTCGGGTCGTCGTTCAGCAGGTAGAAATTGCCGGCGCCGTTCTCCAGCGTGTTGCCGGTGGCGGTCACCACCTGCCGGGCGAGATCGTCCCAGTGTGTGTTGAGCGCGACCTGCTGGCGGATCCAGTTTGAATACGCCCACATCGACGGCGGCTTGAGTCGCGGGTTGCTGACCAGCAGCAGATCCGACCACTTGTAGCACCAGTAGTCGATGAACTCCGGCCGCTCGAGGAGGGCGTCGATCAGGCGGTCGCGCTTTGCTTCGGAATGATCGTCTAGAAACGCGCGGACTTCCGCCGCTGTCGGCAGGATGCCGATCGTGTCGAGGAAGGCTCGCCGGACGAGCTCTTCATCAGTCGATCGCGGCGAAGGGGGCAGATTCAGGCTCGCCAGTTTCTCCAGCACTAGTCCATCGATGAAGTTCCGCCGTGGTGCGCTGGCGAACGTCTCCGGCGGCACGGCGTTGTCGAAGGGCGCCGTCACCGTCGCCGCCGCGATCGTGCTGAGATACCACGCGGTGATCGCGCCTTCGCCGTAGCCCGCGGCTTTGACACGGCCGTCTTCGCCGATCGTCGCGACCGACGTATCAGCCGACGTGTACTTCGCCCAGCGTGTCACGTCCTCGACCCGGCCGTCGCTGAAGTAGGCTTTCACCTGCAGCGGGCGTTCGGCGCCCGGTTTCATCACGACTTGCTTCGGCAGCAACTCGATCCGCACGATTCGCGGGTCGTCCGCCTTGGGCCCCGGCGCGCCTTGGGCCACCCAATCGAGCAGCAGGCGACACTCTGGCGAATCCGGCTTGATTCGCTCGCCGCCCTTGTGGGGCACGAGGTTCAGCGGCTTGAGCACGAACAGGCTCTTGGCCGGATCAGCGAGGTCGATGCGCCGGCCTTGCGCGGCTCGGGTGATGGCGCGATAGTCTCCCTCGTCATCGTAGCCGCGCAGCGAGAGTTTTAAACCGTTTTTTCCGGCCGCCGCCCCGTGGCACGCCCCAGCGCTGCAGCCGAACTTCGCGAGGATCGGTTGAACGGTGTTGCGGAAGCTGACGTCGTCTGCGCGCGTCGTGCCAGCGACGATCAGCAGCAGGATGACAGCATACGCCCACCGCATCAGAACAACTCCATGATCGGCTTGGTCCCGGAATCCACCACCGTAAACGGCCGTCCCTGCGGGCCGGGCAGTACCGTCTCAAGGTCGATGCCGAGGCTGTGATAAATCGTCGCTACGATTTCCGACGGCGTGACCGGGCGCTCTGCGGGATAACCCCCAATCTCATCGCTCTTGCCGACGACGCGTCCGCCCTGCACGCCGCCGCCGGCGAAGTACATCGTCCAGCAGGCCGGCCAATGGTCGCGCCCGCCCGCCGGGTTAATGCGAGGCGTGCGCCCAAATTCGGCCAGGTTGCAGACCATCGTGTTGGCGAGCATCCCCCGATCGCTCAGGTCTTCGATCAATGCGCTATACCCCTGGTCGTACATTGGCGCGACGGCTTCCTTCATTCCCTGGATCGACGTGAACGGGCTTGAGCCGTGGATGTCCCAGGTGATCTCGTTGAAGACGGTGAGGAAGGTGTTGATCGTGACGAATCGCACGCCCGCTTCCACCAGGCGGCGCGACAGCAGGCAGCTTTGGCCAAAGCGGTTCATGCCGTAGCGCTCGCGCACTTTCGTGGGTTCCTTGGAGAGATCGAAGGCGTCGCGGGCCTTGGTGCTGCTCATCAGCTTGAACGCGGTGGCGAAGTTGGCGTCCATCAGGGCGGCGTTTTCGCTTGATTCGAAGTCCCGGACCGTGCCGTCGACGATGTCGCGCATCTTCTGGCGGCGGTTGGCGCGGGCTTCGCCGATGTAGCCGGGCGGGAGCAGATCTGGGACCTTAAAGTCTTTCTTTGATGGATCAGCACCGAGCACGAAGGGGTCGAAGCCTTTGCCGAGGAAGCCGGCGTCCTGGCCGTGCGGCATGCTTCCGCCGGTGTTTCCCATCGGCTCGGGCACCAGCACGTGCGCTGGCAGCTCATTGCGCGATCCCTTGAGGTACTGCATTGCACAGCCGACGTGCGGGGTGTTGATGCCGGCGGCGAAGAGGCGGCCGGTCTGCATCATCTGGTGGCCGGTGTCGTGGACCGCGGCGGCGGTGTGATTGCAGCTTCTGACGAGGCTGAATTTGTCGGCGATCTTCGCGTGTAGCGGGAGCAGCTCGGTGAGTTGGATGTCCTTGGATTTGGTGGAGATCGGTTTGAACGGCCCGCGAATTTCAGCGGCGGCATCAGGCTTGGGGTCGAAGAGGTCGATCTGGCTCGGCGCGCCCAGGTTGAAGATCATGATGCAGGAGCGCTCGTCATGATCTTTTTTGACTGCGCCCATGGCGCGCAGCGCGCTGAGGTGACCCATCGTCAGGCCGAGCGCGCCCAGCGCCCCGGCGTGGAGGAAGTCGCGGCGGGTCAGGCCGTCGCAGGTTTGGGTGGAAGCCCTTGAGGTCCATCGGATCATCGGCCGGCCCTCCGCACGAGAGAAATGCCAGCGCCAACTGTACTTGGCGCGAGGGGCGGAAACAACCGGGTTTATTGCCGGATGTTGCGTCTTCGCGTGGGTTTAGGGGCTAGATCCGGGGGATGAGGGCGGCGATGAACTTGTTGATGTCTTTGAATTCGCCCTGGTGGGATTCGCCACCGCTACCGGCGCCGGTCAGCGTGTCGTTGCCTGCGCCGCCCCAGAGGGTGTCGCGGCTGTTGCCGCCGTCGATGACGTCGTCGCCGGCCATGCCGAAAAGCTCGTCGTGGTCGGTGCCGCCGCTGATCGTGTCGTTACCGTCCTGGCCGAAGATGACGTCTTTGGAGCCTTCGCCGCTGATGGAGTCATTGCCGCGGCCGCCGAAGATGAGGTCGGAGCCGTCGGTGTCGGCGTCGTTGCCGGTGCCGCCGAAGATGGTGTCGTCACCGTTGTCGCCCTGGAGCTGGTCGCGGTCGGCACCGCCGTGGATGAGGTCATTGCCCGCGCCGCCGGAGATGAAGTCGCGCTGGGCGCCGCCGTCGATGAGATCATTGCCGGCGCCGCCGAAGCCGAAGTTTCGTCCGTTGCCCAGGGAGATGCGGTCGTCGCCGTCGTTGCCTTCGACGTAGTCGCGCTCGTTGCCGCAGCGGATGCGGTCGTTGCCAGCGCCGCCGAAGATCTCCGTCCGGATATTGAAGACTGCCTGGCTGCTGTCGATGCTGATCGTGTCGTTACCTGAATCACCGAAGATTCGGACGCGGCCAAGCCCTCCGCGGGCGACGGATTGCGTCACGCCGTTGACGGTGACGATGACGTTCGCCTTGGCGGCATCGAGGCCGACGGTGATGACGTTGTCCACGCCGACGTCGCCGAAGACGCGCAGGGTGCTGCCGGTCTTGGCGACCGAGGAGAGGAGGAGGCGGGATTCGAGTTGCTCGGCCAGGCCCAAAGCTTCATCCATGATATTCCTTCGTTGGTTCCGCGACGCCCGCGTGGCGATGCCGTTCGCGTGCCGCCTCATCCGTTGTGGTCGGGTACTGTATCGGGGTGTTTCAATGCACGCAAACTACGGAAAATGTGTTAGATGAACGACCTTGCGCGGGAAATCTTTTCGGTGGCGGGATATCCTATGTTGCATAGCCATGAACCCTGACTCCTTCCTCAGCCATATGTTGTTTGCCTCGTTGGCGCTGACCTTTTCAGGCGCGCTGCTCTTCGCCGATCCGACCCCGCCGCCTGCCGATGCGACGGGGAACGGCTGGGACCCGGCGGCCTTCAGTTACAAGATGAGCTTGCCGCTGGCGGTGGAGGAGACGACGCCGAACCGGGCACAGGTGGACTGGCAACACCAACCGCCCAAGCTGATCGCCGGCACGGCTGCGCCGGTAGCGACCGCGGGACGGGTCGAACCGTTCCAGACGGACGGGCTGAACATCACGCGCTTGCGTTTCCGCGACCTGGATGGTGAGGATGTTCCAGCGCTTTTGGTCACGCCCAAGGGTCGCAAGGGACCCTTCCCCGTCGTGATCGCCCTTCACGGCTTGCGCTCCAACAAGGCGCAGGTGGTGGCCCAAGTAGCGCCGACGCTGGTCAAGCAGGGCTTCGCGGTACTCGCGCCCGACTTACCCTCACACGGCGAGCGCCCCGGCGAAGCCGCCAAAATGTTCGATCAGAAGGATTTGAAGGCGTTCGTGCATCGTTGCCGGCAGGCGGTGCTGGACGTTCGGCTTTGCATCGACGTGGCGGAGTCGCGGCCGGAGCTGGATACGAAGAATGGCGTGATCATGGTGGGGTACTCGATGGGGGCGATCTTCGAATCGATCGTCGGCCCGGCGGACGCGCGGGTGAAGGCGATGTGCCTGATGGTGGGGGGCACGGTGGATTTTCCGCCGGTGTTTACGATGGTGCCGCAGATCGCGGCGCTGCAGCCGCAATTGGCGATCGCGCACTTCGCCGGACGCCCCCTGCTGATGCTGAACGCGACGGCGGATCACGTGATCACCAAGGAGATGTCGGATCGCCTCTACGCCGCGGCGCCGGACCCGAAGGAACAGGTCTGGTACGACTCGGGGCACCGGTTGCCAGATACGGCGTATCAGCGGTGCGCGGATTGGGTGGCTAGCACTTGGAAGACGGTGGGCGGGCGGCCGTAGGGAAAACAAGTGCAGGCAAACTCGTAAGCGACTAATCCTGCACGTGTTATGAATCCATATGCTTTTTAAAGCGGGACCTTTGCGGGTCCGGAGGGGGTCCAAAGCGGGTCCTGAACCGGGTCCTTTTTGGGTCCCGGGGAGGTCCCTTCGCGGTCCTTCGGAGGTCCTTTTTGGGTCCGGGGTCGGCTTTAAGTCGTTGCTGCTATTCGGTTTTCAAAGAATCTTTCACTTGATGAAGTGTACCGTGGGTGGGGGGTAGGGTCAATCGAAAAGTTAGGGTTTTGTAAACCCATCTTGATGTTGACTGTTGAGGTTGATTGGCAGGGCGATGAAAGACCGGCCGCAAGCGGCGGGCTATGTGGGAAGTTACTTTGCAAATGGCGGTGGGCGGAATGGGATGACGATTATTCGGTTATGATTCCGTGGGTCGTCTGACCTCGGGAGTGATCTGATGGTGCTCGATTATGCTTCGAAGCGTGGGCGGGATTTGTTGACTTGGAAGGCCCGGTGCAAGATCGCCGGGTTGACCGTTTTTCATTGGTGGGGCTGTGGTTGAGCGTGGGGTTCTTGTGGGAAGCGGGCAGGGATTTTTTTGCTGTCGATGACGGTTGCATGGTGGAGGTCCCGCGGTTGGGTGAGCCTCCGATGCGCAGCATCGCAGAGGCGCGGAGGCGGACGGCGCTGCTGATGTCTGCGTTGTCGCTGGGTGGGTCGCTGGTTTGCTGGGTGACGATCGTGCGAACGCGGAACATGCCGGAGTCGCACCGATGGAGTCTGGGGTGATCGGCAACGAAGTGCGAACTGGTTTGGTTTTGCTGGTTTGGGCTGTGCCGGCTTTAGCAGCCGATCGCGCGGGGCCGTTGTTGGTTCCGCCGGCTTTTGCGGTGGTGTTTATCGATGCGGAAACGGAGAAGGCGCTGGGGCCGTTTCCTTATGATCGCGCGGTTTATGCGAAGGGGATCGAAGAGAATGAGACGCCTATCGGCAAGGTGAAGGGGCATCGGTTGTTCTGCTATCAATTGTTTTCACTGTATGGAGAGTTGGCGGGTGGGCAGCGGTAGAACGTCCACCTGATTGGCGGGCATGGGTCGAAATGGGACGGCGCATCTTCTACATTATCGCCTGTCTTTCGATGCTGCTTTGTGCACTCAGTGTCGCCATGCTGGTCAGAACTTACCGGGCTAACGATCACATCACGTGGTCAACTGCGCGCGGAAACTTTTATTGCATCGAATCGAGAGATGGGTGCGTCTGGGTCAGCCGGACCCAGAGCGACTCCACTCACAGACTGACCTGGCAGCGAAGCCTACCGGGTTGGATGACGACCTACTTCCCCAATGCGCACATTTATGGGGGCCCGACTTATCACTCGCAGGATCTATGCTTTTTACAGGTCAATTGGAGCGACGATGGCACCGTGTTTCGGGACCGCTGGAACCATTCAGCATTGCATCCAATGTGGACGGCGACATCGCATTGGGGATTGCTGGCAATTGGTTGGATCATTATTCCGGCGATGTGGGGATCTAGCCGTCTGATCCAGAGCGTTGGGCGGCGCGTACGTAGTAAGAGGGGATTGTGCACTATCTGCAGCTACGATTTGCGGGCGAGCAGTGGGCGATGTCCGGAATGCGGGACGGTGATTCCGGCGCGTTGAAAGGGTACAACGCACAAACCATGTGATCGTCGGTTCAGCGCCGATTTTTGCCGAGGCATACTCCATGTCTGACGAAGAATCAGGGCGCAAGCGCCCGCATTATCCCGGCCCTGCGGACTGGTTCACCGTTCCCGGCCGCCTGCTGCTTATCTTCACCCTGATCGGGTGTATGGGCTTGTTTTACTGGTATTTCATGAGCACGGCGGAGAGTTTGCCGGGGGGTTCGTATCCGATTTTGATGTGGATTGTTCCGGTGGCGTTGGCTGGGCTCGCGTTCTTTGTGGCGGCGGCGTTTGTCTTTGAGCGGGTGGGCGTTCGCATTTACCGCAGGGGCGGGGATTAAATTTAGAAGGTGTTTGATGGGCCCCGCCCCCGCTTAGCGTGTGAGGACTTTCGAAAAGGCGAGGTTGGTCATCTCTCGCGCTGCCAGCACGGGCGAGACGCCCGTGATACGGGCGACCGGCTTAGGGGTGCTTTGGCATCTTTGACGATTGGTAAAAGAAGGGGCGACTTGCGAGGAAGCGGAGGGCCGGTGGGACGCGCAATCGCTTCATTAGCCACAGGCAGATCACGCCGGCGAGGAGTACGGCGGTTGAGACGGCCGTCATCATGTACCACTCGTTCCGCTCCGAAGCCTTTTTCAGGTCAAAGTAGAAGACGCCGGCCCAGCAGGTTGAGGCGGCGACGCCCGCGACGATGACGGAAAACAGGCCGATGAAATTCAGTACGTCCGCGATCCATCGGCGATTGCGGAGGCGCTTGCCGCAGCTTTCGCACAGCGGGTGGGTGGTGTTGAAGCCGATGATTTCCTTTTTGATCGTCACGCCGACGTGACCCAGAGCAAGCTTGAGCGCGTCCAGCGGGCCGAAACCGAAGCCGTCAAAGAAGACGGCGTTCCAGCGGTAGACGATCAAGCGCGTGACTGGGCGCTGGCTGCAGGCGGCGCAGAGGTCGGCGGCGGCATCGGGGTGGAAGCGGGCGGCGTTGGCGCTGGCGAGGTAGCTTGCGGCTTCGCGCTTGCTGGCGAAGAAGGGGAGGAATTCGGCGGTGGGCGCGCCGCGTTCTACGAGCGCGTTGAGTTGGGATGTGGCGTCGTTTGATGTGGCGATTGGCATTTTAAATCCAAAGATAAATGGTCTAAGACCACGGGCAAGCGAGTACGCTTGCCCATGCCACCCAGCATGGCACCAGGGGAAAACCGAACACTGCGCGTGGACTGCGGATCCGGGGCGGCGCTTGGGCGCTGGCGCTTCCGGCGCTATGCCCCGGCGTGGTTTGGGGGTTGACGTGGGTTAGACCGTCAATCCCGCGAGGCGGCCAGTGCTGTCGGCGAAGCGGTCTTGTTTTACGCCTATGCCGTCGAGCATATTCAGGTAGAGGTTGCAGAGGGGGGTATTGCGGTCGTACTTGAGGTGGCGGCCTGGGGTGAGGATGCCGTTGCCTTTGCCTACCGTGAGGATGGGGAGGTCGTCGTGGTTGTGACGGTCGCCGTCGCCTATGCCGCTGCCCATCATAATGAGGGTGTGGTCGAGCATGTTGCCGTTGCCTTCGGGGGTGCTTTTCAGCTTCTCGACGAAGTAGGCGAACATCTGCATGTGGAAGTGGTCGATCTTCTGGATGGCGGCAATCTTGTCGGCGTCCTTGCCGTGGTGGGAGACGGAGTGGTGGCCTTCCTTGACGCCCAGCCAGGGGTAGCTGCGGTTGCTGCCGTCGCGGGCGACCATGACGGTGCTGACGCGGGTCATGTCGGTGCGCCAGGCGAGCCAGAGGAGGTCGCACATGAGCTTCATGTGGTCGGACATGTCGGTGGGGACGCCTTCGGGGCGGGCCATGTCGGGCTTGGGGATGTTTTGTTCATCGAGGCGGGCGCGCTCGACGCGCTGTTCGATCTCGCGGATGGAGGTTTGGTATTCGTCGAGCTTTTGCTGGTCGCTTTTGCCGAGCTGGGTGCTGAGGCGCTTGGAGTCGTCGGCGACGAAGTCGAGGATGCTCTTGCGGTACTTGAGGTGGCGCTTGCGCGATTCGGCGTCGCCGGCGCCGAACATGCGGTCGAAGAGGGCGGAGGGGTTCATCTCCTTGGGCATCGGGGTGGTCTCGGAGCGCCAGGAGATGTTGGAGACGTAGGCGCAGGCGTAGCCGGAATCGCAATTGCCGGCGCGGTCGCCGCGGTCGAGGCCGAGTTCGAGGGAGGGGAAGCGGGTTGTCTGGCCCATCTTCTGCGCGATGGCCTGGTCGACGGAGACGCCTAGCTTGATGTTGGAGCCGGAGGTTTTGAAGGGGTGCGCGCCGGTGAGGAAGGAGGCGGCGGAGCGGGCGTGGTCACCGGGGCCGTCGCCGTGGGCGCGGCCGGCGTCCTGGGTGAGACCGGTGAAGACGGTCATGTAGTCTTTGACGTTCTTGAGGGGCTGGAGCGTGGGGGGGAGTTCGAAGTTAGCGCCGGTGGCGGTGGGCTGCCAGTTGGGCATGTTGACGCCGTTGGGGATGAAGAACCAGGCGAGGCGGGTGGGGGAGGCGGCGGAGGCTGCGCCACCGAGGGCTTTGCCGGCGGCGGTGGTGGCGGCGCTGGCGGTGCCGGCCATGGCGTCGAGGAAGGGGAGGGCGACGGCTGCGCCGAGACCGCGGAGGACGCTGCGACGGGAGAGGGGGGATCGGGTGCTCATGCGGGTCCTTTGTGGCGTGCGTCGGGGATTAAAGACGTAAAGACATAAAACATAAGGAGACGCTGAATTACTCGTCTGCGCGTTTGCTGCGGCGTTTTAAGAACGCGTCGCTTTTCACTATGCCGGAGATCAGCGTTGAGAACTTGTAGTTGTTTTTCTCCAGCGACTGGGTGATGTCCTTGAGCGTGCAGCGATCATAGTCCTGCATACCGCGGCCAAGGGCATAAGTTAGCATCTTTTCGGTAAGGCATCTTACGAAATCTGCTTTTCGGGAGGCGAGGAGGTCACGTAAGCCTTCGGGGCCGTTGATCTTGCGGCCGCCTACTAACTCGCCGGTTGAGTCTACGGGGAACTGGCCTTCCTTGTCGCGCCAAGCGCCCAGGGGGCCGAAATTTTCGAGGGAGAAGCCGATGCCGTCCATGCGCATGTGGCATACGGAGCAGTTGGGGTCGGAGCGGTGCTGGGCGAGGCGTTCGCGGAGCGGGGCGCTGGCTTCATCTTTGGGTTTGTCGGAGAGGGAGGGGACGGCGGGTGGGGGCGGGGGTGGTGGGGTGCCGAGGATGTTTTCGAGGACGTAGACGCCGCGTTTGACGGGGCTGGTGCGGGTGGGCATGGCGGTGATCGTGAGGACGCTGGCCATGGTCATGACACCGCCGCGGTGGGTGCCGGCCAGGCTGACCTTTTGGAATTCGTCGCCCTTGATGTCCTTGATGCCGTAGAGTTTGGCGAGGCGCTCGTTGACGAAGGTGTAATCGCCGTTGAGGAGGTCGAGGAGGCTGCGGTCTTCCTTGATGACGTTCTCGAAGAAGATCTCGGTCTCGCGCTTCATCGATTCGCGGAGTTTGTCGTCGAACTCGGGGAAGCGCTGGGCGTCGGCCATGTGGCTGTCGAGGTTGCGGAGCTCGAGCCATTGGCCGGCGAAGTTGCGGACGAATTCCTTGCTCCTGGGGTCGGCGAGCATGCGCTTGACCTGGGCGTCGAGCGTGATCGGGACATGCAGGCGGTTCTGCTGGGCGAGGGTGAGCAGCTCCTCGTCGGGCGTGCTGGTCCAGAGGAAGTAGCTGAGGCGGGAGGCGAGCTCGTAATCGGTAATTGGGTGGACGGCGCCGGGGACGGCTTTGGGATCGAGCTCGATGCGGTACATGAACTGGGGGGAGACAAGCACGGCGGTGAGGGCGACACGGACGGATTGGACGAACGATTCGCCGTCGGTCTTGGCGGCGAAGTAGAGCTTCATCAGGCGGTCGATCTCATCAACGCGGGCGGGGCGGCGGAAGGCGCGGCCGGCGAACTGGTTGACGATCTGACGGGCGGCGTTGTCGGGGGTGACGCCGTTGCCGGGTGCGATGAAGAAAAGTTTCTTGTGGTTTTCGGACGGCGTGGGGGGCTTGGGGTTGGCAGGGCCTTCGATCTCGATGCGATCGATGATGAGGTTGCGGTCGCCTCGCTTCTTGGGGTCGGGGTTGTTGTTATCGACGCGGTTGTTGATGTAGGCGGTGGCGATCTTGTGGCTGCCGGCGGTGAAGGTTTGGCGGAGGGTGTAGACGCCGGGCTTTTCGCGCAGGGCGGGGACTTCGACGGTCTTGATGTCCTTGTTGTCGAAGCGGACGGTCATCTTCGCGGGTTCGTCACCGAAGGCTTCCTGCCAGGCGCGGATGCGGATCTCGTAATCGCCATCAGCGGGGAACTCGTGGCGGCGGGAGATCTGGCCGTTGGTGCCGATCATCCAGGCGGAACTGGAGCCGTCGAAGGGTTCGCCGGTCTCGCCTTTGAATTGCTGGCCGGTGTATTTGACGATCTCGGACTTGAGGGGCTTTGTGCCAGTGACGGCGCGGTCGAGGATCTCGTCGGCCGCGGCGAGGTATTTCTCGGCGAGGAGCGGGGACATCGTTAACACGTCGGCGATGTTGTCGAAACCGTAGCCGGTGTCGTCGGCGGGGAAGTCGGAGGCGGGTTTGAAGTCGATGCCGACGAGGTCGCGGATGGTGTTGTTGTACTCGTTGCGGTTGAGGCGGTGGATGCCGACGTAGCCGGGATCGCGCGGGCCGGAGCAATCGACCTGGTTGACGGCTTCGTCGATCCAGGCGGTCATCAGCTTGTACTGCTCTTCGGTGGGTTGGGGTTTGCTGTCGGGGGGCATCGTGCGCTGTTCGAGGAGATCGGCGAGGTTGGTCCAGATCTTGCGCTCGGCCTGGATGGTCTGGAGGGAAGTGAAGCGTTCGAGGGAGAGATCGCCCTTGTGCTTGCCGTTGCCGTGGCAGTTGGAGCAGTATTGGTTGAGGAGCGGGAGGATTTGGGTGGTGAAGCGCTGGTTGAGGGCTTGGTTGCGCGCGACTTGGGCGGTGGGGGCAGGCGACGCGGGCGGGGTGGCGGGGGTTTGGGCGCGGACTAGTAGCGCAAGGGTGAGGCTCAGGGCGATGACGCTGCCTGAGAGGGTTGCCAGCCGAAATGTGTTCTTGCCGTGGGGCACTGGTTGGCTCGTTGGTGTTGGTCTTGGCGATTCTATAACGTTAAAATGCGCAAGGGGTATGGATATTGTCCAGCAGACCGTACTTCAGCTATAGCCGTGCGGTTCGATCCCGTTGAGATTTCCGGAAAAAACCATGAGCGCCAAAACCTTCTTCGTCGGTTTATCGTTGAGCCTGATCTTCTCGTCAATCGCGCTGGGGGCGGGGGAGAATCCGACGCCTGGCTGGATTTGGGCGCCTGGAAAGGTCGTCGACGATCAGGTGGTGTTCTTCCGCAAGACGTTTGAGCTGCCGGCTGACATCAAGGGGACGACGGTGCAGTTCTGGGGGTCGTGCGACAACGTGCTGGCGGCTAGCGTGAACGGGCAGTTTCTCGGGTTCAGCACCGAGTGGGCGATGCCGATGTCGCATGATGTGACGCAGTGGGTTAAGCCGGGACGGAACACGATCGCGCTGCGCGGGACCAACCAGGGCGGGACGGCGGCGCTGA
Organism: Phycisphaerales bacterium; assembly: GCA_028291615.1. Lineage (GTDB taxonomy): Bacteria > Planctomycetota > Phycisphaerae > Tepidisphaerales > Tepidisphaeraceae > RYN-433. The sequence continues at coordinate 62,910 of JAQGHM010000104.1, forward strand.
TCGCGCGGGTGACGATCACGGGGGCGGACGGGAAGAAACAATATGTGGTTACGGATGATTCGTGGAAGATGATCGACGGGACGGCGCTGGCGAAGGATGACCCGCGGCATAAGGAATATGTGGCGGCGCAGTTTAATGATTCTGCTTGGAAGAATGCGCGGGTGATTGGGAAGCTGGGCGTGGGTCCGTGGGGGAATCTCGCGGGCGGGGACGGGCGGCCGATTGGAGCTACGCCAGTCGATAGCCTGGAGCTGTTGCCGGGGTTCAAGGCGGAGTTGGTGTACACGGTTCCGAAGACGACGCAGGGGTCTTGGGTGGCGATGTGCGTGGATCCGAAGGGGCGGTTGATTACTTCGGATCAGAATGGGTATCTGTATCGGGTGACGGTGGGGAAGACGCCGGCGGAGACGAAGGTGGAGAAGATCGATCTGCCGATCGGGCATGCGCAGGGACTGCTGTATGCGTTTGATGCGCTGTACGTGGTGGTGAATGGCGGGGGGATTGCGGGGCATGGGTCGGGGCTTTATCGGTTGACGGATACGGACGGGGATGACCATTACGACAAGCTGGAGACGCTGGCGAAGATCGATGGGGCGGGGGAGCATGGGCCGCACGCGATTCGGTTGTCGCCGGATAAGAAGTCGCTTTACCTGGTGGCGGGGAATTTCACGAAGCCGCCCAAGCCGATGAATGCGAACTCGCCGCATCGGAACTTCGCTGAGGATCACTTGCTGATGCGAAACCCGGACGGCGGCGGGCACGATCCACACATTTTTGCGCCGGGCGGATGGCTGGCGAAGACGGATAAGGATGCGAAGGAGTGGACGCTGGTTTGCGCGGGGATGCGGAATACGTATGACTTTGATTTCAACGCGGATGGGGAGATTCTTAATTATGACTCGGATATGGAGTGGGACACGGGGTCGCCGTGGTATCGACCGATTCGGGTGAATTTGCTGGTGAGCGGCGGGGAGTATGGGTGGCGGAACGGGACGGGGAAGTGGCCGGAGTATTATCCGGATTCGCTGGGGGCGGTGGTGAACACGGGGATGGGGTCGCCGGTGGGGGTGACGTTTGGATATGGGGCGCGGTTTCCGGCGAAGTATCAGCGGGCGCTTTTCATTGAGGACTGGGCGTACGGGAAGATTTACGCCGTGCATCTGACGCCGCGCGGGGCGGGGTATACGGGGACGTTTGAGACGTTTGTTTCGGGCAAGGGTTTCCCGGTGACGGACATGGTCGTGCATCCGGATGGCAACCTGTACGTGACGTGCGGCGGGCGGGGGACGCAGTCGGGGTTGTATCGGATTTCTTATACGGGCGACGAGGCAACTTCGCCGGTGACGGCGACGAGCGATGGGGAGAGCGCCAAGGCGCGCGGGGAACGACACAAGCTGGAATCGTTTCACGGCAGGTTAGATCCGGCGGCGATCTCGGCGGCGTTGCCTTATCTGAACAGTCAGGATCGTTATTTGCGGTACGCGGCGCGGATTGCGCTGGAGTGGCAGCCGATCGAATCTTGGAAGGATCAGGTGTTGGCGGAAAAACGGCCTACGGCTTTGATCAACGGGATGGTCGGCTTGATCCGGGCGAACACGCGCGTGACGAAGACGGCGACTTCGGCGACCGAGCCTAGCACGTACGAGGTGCTCGATCCGACGCTGCAGGCGAAGATCGTTGAGGCGCTGAATCGGCTTAATCCAAAGACGCTTTCGGAGGAGCAGTTGCTGGAGGCGGTGCGGGCGTATGGGCTGGCGTTTATTCGGCTTGGTAAGCCTAGCGGCGCGACGGCGCGGGCGGTGGCGGAGCGGTTTGATCCGCTGTTTCCGTCTCCGTCGGCGAGTCCGGCGGTGAACCGGGAGGTGGCGCAGTTGCTGGTTTACTTGGAGTCGCCGGGGATTGTGGGAAAATGTTTGAACCAGCTCGGGCATGCGACGACGCAGGAGGATCAGCTCTATTACTGCATGATCCTGCGCAATCTCCCGGCTAGCGCAGGGTGGACTTTGGATCAGCGGACGGCGTACTTCTCGTTCATCAATCATGCGCAGAACAACTACAAGGGCGGGGCGAGCTTCAAGAAGTTTCTGACGCGCTTCCGGGAGGATGCGACCAAGACGCTTAGCGAGCAGGAGCTGAAGCAGCTCGATTTGGTGTTGAAGGGCGATGCGTCGCTGGCGGTGGTGAAAGAGCTTAAGCCGCGGCAGTTTGTGCGGAACTGGGCGATGTCGGATTTGCAGGGCGACCTTGAGCAGACGATGAAGGGGCGGAGCTTTGAGACTGGCAAGGCGGTGTTCGAGGCGGCGCAGTGCGCGGCGTGTCATCGCTTTGCCAACGAGGGTGGGGCGACGGGGCCGGATCTCTCGGGCGTGGGCAATCGCTTCTCGCCGGCGGATGTGCTGGAGTCAGTCCTGCTGCCGTCGAAGGTGATCTCGGATCAGTATCAGACGACCGTGATCGACACGACGGACGGGGACACGAACGTCGGGCGGATCGCGCTGGAAGACGAGCAGAAGATCCTTTTGCAGACCAACCCGCTGTCGATGGAGACGATGGAGATTGCGAAGAAGGATGTGAAGGGGCGCAGCGTGTCGAAGGTTTCGATGATGCCGCAGGGGTTGGTGGATTACTTCTCGAAGGAGGAGATCCTGGATTTGATCGCGTACCTGCGGAGTGGTGGGGATGTTAAGGATAAGGCGTTTGGGAAGTGAGCGCGCGCGTCTTGCGGAAATAAATGCGCCGCAAAGGCGCAAAGAGCGCGAAGAATAAATTGTGCTTTAGGTTTTGAAGGGCACGTCGGAGATCGCGATGGTCTTGTTTTGCCGGGCGAAGTAGTTGAGGGCCCATTCGGTGGGAAAGAGTATGACCGGTTGCTCTTTCGCGTCGTAGGCCAGCCGGCCGCCGCTGGGGAGGAGGGGTTCCAGGGCGTCGAGGTCCTGTTTGGGATCGACCCATCGGAGCAGGTCCCACGAGGCATTCTCAAGCCTCGACTCGGCGCCGTATTCTGATTGCAAACGATACTGGACGACCTCGAACTGCAGTGGGCCGACTGCTGCCAGGAGCGGGGCGCGCTGGGCGGAGTTGCGGAGCGTTAGCACTTGGACCACGCCTTCCTGCAGGAGTTGATCGAGGCCTTCGCGGAAGCGTTTGAATTGGCTGGTCGTCGTCGCATGCAAATAGGCGAAGCATTCGGGGGCAAAGCGGGGGATTTCGTCGTAGACGAGCTTGGGGTCTTCGGTCAGAGTGTCGCCGATGCCGAAGTCGGAGTGACCGACCAGGCCGATGACGTCGCCGGGGTAGGCTTCGTCCACCGTCTCGCGTTCCTGGCCGAAGAGTTTGTGGCTGCTGGAGAGGCGGACCTTCTTGCCGGTGCGGGCGTGGATGACGGCCATGTCGCGGTCAAACTTGCCAGAGCAGACGCGCACGAAGGCGATGCGGTCGCGATGGCGCGGGTCCATGTTGGCTTGAATCTTGAAGACGAAGCCGCTGAAGGCGGGGCGCTCGGGGAGGACGAGTTCCTGGCCGGCGTGGCGCGGGCGCGGGGCGGTGGAGTAGGTGAGAAAGGCGTCGAGCAAAAGCTGCACGCCGAAGTTGTTGACGGCGCTGCCGAAGAAGACGGGGGTGAGGTGGCCGTCGAGGACCTCCTGCGCGTTGAAGTGTGCGCCCGCGCCTTCGAGCATGTCGAGCTCGTCAACGACGCGGGTGTAGGTGTCGTCGCTGAGTTTTTCGCGGACTTCGGGATCGGAAAGAGTGTGGATGGTGACGGGGGCGCGGTACGCGCCGCCGACGGTGCGCTCGAAGAAGTGGACGCTCTTGCCGAGGCGGTCGTAGACGCCCTTGAAGTCGCTGCCGGAACCGAGCGGCCAGTTCATCGCGTAGGCCTTGATGCCCAGCACCTCTTCGAGCTGATCCATGAGGGCGAGCGGTTCCAGGCCGGCGCGGTCGAGCTTGTTCATGAAGGTGAAGATCGGCACGCCGCGGCGGCGGCAGATTTCGAAGAGCTTGCGGGTCTGGCTTTCGATGCCCTTGGCGGAGTCGATGACCATGACGACGGCATCAACGGCGGTCAGCACGCGGTAGGTGTCTTCGGAGAAATCCTTGTGCCCGGGCGTGTCGAGCAGGTTGATGCGGTAGCCGCGATAGTCGAATTGGAGGACGGTTGAGCTGATCGAGATGCCGCGCTTGCGTTCGAGTTCCATCCAGTCGGAGGTGGCCGCGCGCTGATTTTTGCGGGAGGTGACCGAGCCGGCGAGCTGTACGGCGCCGCCGTAAAGCAGGAACTTTTCGGTGAGCGTGGTCTTGCCCGCATCGGGGTGGGAGATGATGGCAAAAGTGCGGCGGCGGGCGATTTCTTCGGTGGCGTTCATGTGGGCGGGGGATTGTAGCCCTTAGCGAAGGAGGAACAACGACGAAGGTCACGAAGAACACGAAGAAAGAGGATGGTGGGTTGTTCTCCGTGAGCCGGGGGGGCTTGGGTCGCTATCAGGTGGGGTTTCGGGTTGGGGCGGCGAAGCGGGACCAATCGACCATGTCGATTGGGGAGGTGATCGATTCGGGGAGAGGTGGGCGCTTCAGGGTTGGTTCGTTGGGGACGATGGCCAGGATCGGGACTTTGCCGTACTTTTCGATGTAACGCGGATTGGTTTCCTCGGCTGTGCCGGGGGTGTCGGTGGGGTAGCGGTTGATGACGACGCCGGCGATGGGGACGCCGGCGCGGCGGAGGGTTTCGATCGTCAGCAGCGTGTGGTTCAGCGTGCCGAGGTTTGGGCGGGCGACGATGATCGTCGGCAGGTTGAGCCATTTTGCGAGGTCGAGGGTGGTGTGCTCCTTGTCGATGGGGACGAGGATGCCGCCGACGCCTTCGACGATGATCACGTCGCTGTCTCGGCTCATCAGTTGCAGGCTGCGGTCGATGGCGTTCCAGTCCAGAGGCTGGGCGGCGCGGTCGGCGGCGACGGCGGGTGCGAGCGGTTCACGGTAGCGCTGGGGGCAGATCAAATCGAGCGGGAAGTGCGCGTCGGCACAGGAGGCGAGGAACTCGGCGTCTTCGGAAACCAGCCCCTCGCGGCGATGGACGCAACCGGTGGCGACGGGTTTGCTCACGGCGATTCGGGCACTTCCGCCCCCCTGCCGGAGGAAGTAATTGGCGATCGCGCCGGCGATGACCGTCTTGCCAACGTCGGTGTCGGTGGCGGTGATGAAGAGGCCGGGGATGGGGATGGGGTGGAGCATTCAACCGCGCTCGCCCAGGCGGGCGCTGGGGTCGTTGGGGGAATGATTGATCATGAACGTGGCGGTGTCTAGGAAATACTTGCGCAGCGCCGGTAGCGCCGCAGGTGGAAGCTTCGCCTCCGTGACGGCTTGTTCCATTAATTCTATCCAGCGGTTGCGGGCGCGTTCATCGACTTGAAACGGGGCGTGGCGCATGCGCAGGCGGGGGTGGCCGCGCTGGTCGCTGTAGGTGGCGGGGCCGCCGAAACGTTGGATGATGAACAGCGTGAGGCGCTCCTCTGCGCCGGCGAAGTCCTGCTGGGGGTAGAGGGGGCCGAGGATGTCGTCGGTGCGGACGCGGCGATAGAACGCGGCGATCAGGCGATGAAAACCATCGTCGCCGATCGCGGAGTAGATTTGATCTTCGGGAAGGGCGGGCGTTTCACTGCTCAACTGATACGGCCTCTCAAATTCAGGAATTCTTACTCGAGCGCGCCGGGCGATTTCTTGCCTAGCTTGCGGACCTCTTCAAGCTGCGTCGTATCGAGCAGCGTCTTCAAGATCGTGAACTTGCTTTCGATATCCTTCCGCCAGTGGCCGGAGATATCCTGGGCGGCGAAGGCCATCTGTTCCTCGATCTTGGCGCGTTCGGCGTCATCCCGCGCGGCGTTCCAGGCTTTGTAGGCTTTGGACCACTTCATCTTTTCCCTGACCATCAGGTCATCGGAATCGCCGGCTTCCAAGCGGGCCTCCAGGATTTTCTTGAATTGATCGACCTGGTCCGGTTTCAGACCGACGCGGTTGGCGTCTGAACTGTTCGATAGCGCATAGCGAAGGCCCTTCTCGATCAATTGATCGTCGGGGCGGCCAGCGCGGGGATAGAAGTACACTTCAATGTCCGCGCCGTAGACATAGTAATGCACCCGGATGAACGTGCTGACGAACTCGTACTGGCCCCTGTAGGTCGGCTCCATCGAGCCGTCGATGCGGAGGTCGCGCAGGGTGGTGTGACCGGCATCGTCGCGGGCGGTGAAGCGGACGTAGTTGCCAGGGCGGAGCTTCCGCGCCAGGGCGACGGCGGCGGCATCGTTTGGTCTCGCAGAACTGCTGGCGGGGAGCGCGATCGTCTGCGGCTCGTCCAGCACGGTGAGCACGATGGCTGGGATCGACCGCGTACCCTCCTTGATCGTGTCGAGCTTGACGAACTCGCCCACCTGCGGCTCGCGGAAGGTATCAACGTCAACCAGCGTGAAGCTACCGCGCGCGGAGCCGGGGGTGAGTTCGACTTCGACGACGTCGCCGGTCTTGATGTTCTTGAGGCGCTCGATCAGCACGGGGTCGGGCGCGGGCTTGCCACCAGGGACGGGGCGGTTGGGGATGGCGGCTTCTTTCGTTTGGCCGAAGCGCGTGAGCTTGGCGACGGTCATCGTCTGAAGGCCGACCTTTTTTTCGTCCGTGCCCTCGAAGATGTGGGCCTTGGGGGACTTCATTTCGCGCGGGCCGTCGAACTTGTCGATGGCCGTCACCATGTCGGTCGCCTGCCCGCCCGCTTTGACAGTGACGTTGATCAACTCGCCGCGGAGGGTGAAGAGTGAAGCGTATTTCTTTTTCGCGTCGCCGGACACCAGCAGCTTGACCGAAGCGCCGCCCTCGGGCGGGGCGACGTAGATGTACTGAGCATTGACGCCTTCGGACATGGTGCTGATCAGCTTGACGGTGCGCTGAACCGTCTCGGGGGCGTCGGCGGCGCGAAGGCGCGTTTGAGATGCAACGGTGATGAGAATTAGTGTGACAGCGATCAGGCGAACGTTCATGTGAGGCCGCATGGTTCCTCCCGCTTGGGTTGTTATTGCCGGCAAAGCTTAACAGATTCCCCGGGCGGGTGAAGATGTGATCGTATAACGAATCGGAGCAGCGCCCGCGTGGGGCGCTGCTCCGTTGAATTGGGGTTATGCGTCAATTTTCAAGCAGCTTTCACCTTCTTGTAGAACGCCGGCATCGGCTTGCCCAGCTTTTCCCACTGCTTGTTGATCGCGTCCATTTTGCCGGCGCTGTTCAGGACGTGCAGTTTACGCTGCACCATTTTGGTGATGGCGTCGCGGGCGGGGCCGAGGTAATTGCGGGGGTCAAATTCGGCGGGCTTGGTGGCGAAGATTTCGCGGATCTTGGCGGTCATCGCCAGGCGCAGGTCGGTGTCGATGTTCACCTTGCAGACGCCGTACTTTTGCACCGCCATGGCGATTTGGTCTTCGGGGACGCCCTTGGCATTGGGCATCGCGCCGCCGTACTTGTTCACCAGGTCGATGAACTCCTGCGGCACGCTGCTGCTGCCGTGCATGACCAGCGGCAAGCCGGGGCAGGTCTTCATGATCTGCTCGATGCGGTTGAACGCCAGCTTGGCCTCGTGCTTGAACTTGAAGGCGCCGTGGCTGGTGCCGATCGCGACCGCGAGGCTGTCGATTCCGGTGCGCTTGTAAAAGTCAGCGGCTTCGGCGGGATCGGTCAGGAATTTTTCGACGTTCTTCTCGTATTCTTCGGCGTCAAGCCCGACGACGTCTTCCTCGATCCCGCCGAGCATCCCCAACTCCGCCTCGACGACCACGCCCGCCGCGTGCGCGACCTTTACGGCCTCCTGTGTGAGGTGCACGTTCTCTTCGTACGGGTGATGGCTGCCGTCGATCATGACCGACGTATAGCCATCGTTCACACACTGCTGGATGAGGTCGACCGTGTCGCCGTGGTCGCAGTGAACCGCAATCGGCAGCTCCGGGTGCTCCTCGACGGCGGCGTCGATGATGGCCTTGAGATATCGGATGTTCGCGTACTTGCGCGCGCCCTTGCTGATTTGCAGGATCAGCGGGCTCTTTTCCTTGGCGCAGGCATCGATGATCGACTGCGCCAGTTCCATGTTGTTGACGTTGAACGCGCCGACGGCGAAGCCCCCGTCGTAGGCGAGGTCGAACATCGGCTTGGTGGTCATCAAGGGCATTTTCTCGGTCCTTTCGATTGTGATTAAGGCGCAAATAGAGACGTCACCGCGCACGGGCGGGACAAGCGCCGTCAGTGTAGGGAAACCGAAATGGCGTTGCAAACCGAGAGGTCAGGCGATCGTGATGGCCGGATCGAGGTAGATGTCCTGGATCAGGTTGAGGAGCTTGACGCCCTCTGCCATCGGGCGCTGGAACGCCTTGCGCCCGGAGATCAGGCCCATGCCGCCGGCGCGCTTGTTGATCACCGCGGTGCGCGCCGCCTCGCCGAAGTCATTTTCGCCCGACGCGCCGCCGGAATTAATCAGCGGGATGCGCCCCATGTAGCAGTTGGCGAGTTGATAGCGGCACAGCTCGATCGGGTGATCGCCCGGCGTGAGGTTCGAGTATACCAGCTTGCTCGTCTTGCCATGCTTGGTGAAGAGATAGCCGCCGTTATTTTCCGGCAGCTTCTGCTTGATGATGTCCGCTTCGATTGTTACGCCTAGGTGATTCGCCTGGCCGCTCAGGTCAGCCGACGTGTGGTAATCCTTGTTGTTCGCCTTATCGACGAAGCCCGGGTTGCGCGTGTAGCACCAGAGGACGGTGACGAGACCCAACTCGTGCGCCGCCTGGAACGCCTGGCTGACCTCCTGAATCTGCCGCTCGGATTCCGCCGAGCCAAAGTAAATCGTGGCGCCGACGCTGACCGCCCCCATGTCGTACGCCTGCTTCACCCGCGCGAACATGATCTGGTCGTACTTGTTCGGCATGCTGAGAAATTCGTTATGGTTGATCTTCAGCATGAACGGGATCTTGTGGGCGTACTTGCGCGCCACCGATCCGAGCACGCCCAGCGTCGAAGCCACCGCGTTGCACCCGCCCTCGATCGCCAGCTTGACGATGCTCTCCGGATCAAAATACATCGGCTCGGGCGCGAATGATGCCCCGGCCGAATGCTCGATCCCTTGATCGACCGGCAGGATCGAGACGTATCCCGTTCCGCCCAGGCGACCGTGGTTCAGCATCGTCTGATAGTTCCGCAGCACCGCGAGCGGACGATCGGTCAACGACACGATCCGATCGACAAAATCCGGCCCCGGGAGGTGAAGGCTCTCCTTGGGAAATCCCTTGGCGGTATAACCAAGGAGCGATTGTGACTGCGGCCCCAACAGATCTTCAACCTGTTTGATGACGGACGTGCTCATGGCCTCGATCCTTTCTGCGGTGGAATCGGTCGTCCCCCAGTACCGGGCCATTGTAAGGTGTTGCTCCCCCAAATCCAGCAACATCCTACCCCCCGATGATCTGCTCCAGGGTCGCGGTGAAGCGGCTGCGCGGCAGCACCTGATCCAAACCCGCCGCCCGCGCGCGCTCGATCGTGTCCGTATCCACATGCGAGACGAACCCAATCACCTGCCCGCCGGCCGCACTCTTCCATGCTGCCGCCGCCTCGATCGCGCCCGCCTGGTTGAGGTCCACCAGCAGCCGCCCCCCCTGCTGCGGCAGTTGGGCCGGATCGCGCACCACCTGCACCGCCACCCCCAGCGCGCGGGCGGTTGCGGTCACCTTGCTGACGAACATCAAGTCCCGGCAGAGCAATAGGATCGGTGCGGAAGCGTCGGCCATGGCTGATAGTCTAGAGGCAATCAGGACAAAACCCCAACTGCCCGGCCCCGCGCGGCCAATAATGTTTCATTTCCAATGCATCCTTGGGCCGATGATTGGGATAAGCAGGTCTCCCCGCTTTGCGGGGGATTGCAGCGGTCGGTCAGGGAAGGCCCGTTATGGATCTCGCAACGATCATCGGATTAGTCTTGGCCTGGGGCGCGGTGGTCTATTCGATGTTCCACTGCACCCACGGCGAGCTCGGTGCGTACATCAAGCCCGGCGAAATGCTCCTCGTGTTCGGCGGCGCGATCGGCGCGGCCATGATGTCGATGCCGCTCCACACGATCACCGGCGCGGTCGGCTTCGTCAAAAAGTGGTTGTTCAACAAGGAAGCCCACATCGAGCACATGATCAAGGAGATGGTGCAGTACGCCGAGACCGCCCGCCGCGACGGCGTCCTCGCCCTTGAGTCCGTTGCCCGCGAGGCGCCGGACCCATTCCTCCGCCGCGGCCTGCAACTCACGATCGACGGCACCGACCCCGAGATCATCGAGCGCATCCTCCGCATCGAGATCGACGCCATGGCCGAGCGCCACAAGCACGGCAAGCACCTGTTCGGCACGCTCGCCAAGTTTGGCCCTGGCTTTGGCCTCATGGCTACCCTGATCGCCCAGGTTGCGATGTTCAAAAGTCTTGGCGGTGACGCCAGCGTGATCGGCAACGCCCTGGCGATCGCCCTGACCGGCACGCTCTACGGCTGCATCCTCCAGAACCTGATCGCTGGTCCCGTCGCCGAGAAACTCGGCCTCCGCAGCCAGGAGGAAGTCTTCGCCAAGGAGATCGTCCTGCAAGGCGTCCTGAGCATCCAGGCCGGAAATAACCCGAGAGTCGTCGAAATGCAGCTTTTGAGCTTCCTGAGCACGAGACAACAGGCCACCATCGCCAAAGCCGCATAGAGGAGTAGGCGGTAGGCAGTAGGCAGTAGGCAGGAAAGACTAATTCTTCTCTGCCTACCGCCTACCGCCTACTGCCTACTTGACCACCCATGGCCAAAAAAGCCGCCTGCAAATGTAAGCCGACCGAATGTGAAGAATGCCCCGAGTGGATCTTTACCTTCGCTGATCTCGTCATGCTCATGATGGGATTCTTCGTGATCCTCTGGGTGCTCAAGCCAGCCCCCGGCAAGCACGCCGCCGCCGAGCTGGACGACATCGAGCTCGTCAAGTTCATCGCCTCCATCCGCGACTACTTCGATTTCATTCCCGACACCCAGAACCCCGACAAGGTCGACCTTTTTCGGCTCCTCAAAAAGATCGAGGAGATGAAGCCGTTCAAAGGTCCCGGCAACGGCGGCAAGACCAAAGACTTAATACAGACGCCCCCGGGCACCGATCCTGAGCCCGAACTGATTCGCCCCAGCAAACAGGTCGGGACCGGCGCCAAGGTGCTCTTCCAACCCGCCGACGACAAGCTCTCGCCTGAGTCGATGCACTCGCTCGATGAGATTGCGCTAATTGTTAAAGGCCACCGCAACATCTTCATGGTCAAAGGCCACGCTTCCGCCGACGACTACCCCGACGGCACTGACGAAGGGCTCAAGATGAACCTTTCCCTCCGCCGCGCCCAAGCCGCCGCCGATTATCTGATTGCCAAAGGCGTCGATCGAGAGACCGTCCGAGTGCAGGGCTGCTCGACTTTTGAACCCGTAGTCCAGCGCGCCTACACCGGCGACGCCCGGAGCCTCAATCGTCGCGTCGAGGTCGAATCCACCGGCACGCTCGTCAAAGACCTGCAAGACAACGCCCACGGCAAATCGCCCCAGGAAGAGCAAGCTGCTTCCATCAAGGAACACTAACGCGCCGCGCCTATTCTTCGCTTCACTTCGCCAGCAACTTCTTCAACACAGCTAAATCCGAAGTCGGCAACTGACACGCATAATTCTCACAAACATAAGCAGTCGGCCGCCCCCCCACCACAGTTACATCCTTCAGAAACGGCAATCGCCCCTGCAAAAACTGCTGCCCCGCTCCACCATCCGCAAACAAGATCACCCGGTTCGGCAGGTACGGCGCATAAACCTCCCGAAGCATCAACGCCATCGTAGGTGAACCGGGATCTCCAGCGAGCACAATCTGCCGCGGCTTCGCCAGCGAAAAATCCAGCGCCACCAGCAATTGCGGCAAGCTGGCCGGAAACCGATCGAGCCGCACCGCAAACCCCGCCAGAGTCCGATTCGCCGCCTCGCGCAGCGCCTTATCATCCGTCATCGCGGCCAGCCGCAGCAGGTTCAGCGCAGCCACCGACGACGCCGCCGGCTCCACGTTATCTCCCTCTTCTTTCAACCGCATCAGTAGTGACGCATCTGCCACGGTTGAGAAATATCCCCCACCCGCGGCATCGGCGAACAGCGCATCCATCCGCCCCTGCAGTTCCAGCGCCAGCTTCAACCGTCGCACGTCCGTGCCCGCCTCGTACAAGTCCAGCAAGCCCTGAATGAAAAAAGCATAATCATCGGCAAACCCAGCCACGTCCCGCTGCCCATCCCGATACCGGCGATAGAGCGTCTGCGTCTTCGGATCGTAAAGCCGCTCGACGATGAAGTCCGCTGCCTGACTCGCAGCCGCCAGATACCGCTCCTCCCCCAGCACCCGCCCGCCGCGCGCCAGCGCCGAGATCATGAGACCGTTCCACGCCGTGATCGTCTTATCATCCAGATGCGGACGCGGCCGCTGGGACCGCACCTTCAGCAGCGTCGCGCGCGACGCCGCCAGTGACGTCTTTACTTCGTCAACCGTCTTGCCAAACTTCGTCGCTGCCGCCTCGGGCGAGTTGGCCAGATGCAACACGTTCTTCCCGACAAACTCCTTGCGCGGATCCCGCTCGACGTTCCCCTTGGCCTCGATGCCGTACGCAAACTCGAAGAGCGCCGCGTCCTTCCCAAGCAGCTTTTCAATCTCCCCCGCCGGCCACACGTAAAACGCGCCCTCATTTTTCTCCCCAGGCTTGGCCGCATCTATTGCCGAATCCGCGTCCTCCGCCGAGAAAAACTGCCCCTCCTTCCCCGTCAGATCGCGCAAAACATAATCCAGAACATCCCGCGCCGTAGTGGCATACGCCTCATCCCGCGTCACCTGATAGGCATCCAGGTATGACGACGCGATCTGCGCCTGATCGTAAAGCATCTTCTCGAAATGCGGCAGAAACCAGCGATCGTCCGTCGAATAGCGGTGAAACCCGCCACCCAGCGCATCGTGAATGCCCCCCGCGCTCATGGCCGCCAGCGTGTGCAGCGCCATCTCCCGCGCCTGCTTGTCCCCGGAACGCGCCGCGTAATGAAACAAAAAGTTCAGGTTCACCGGCTGCGGAAACTTCGGCGCTGGATCAAAGCCCCCCTGCTTCGGATCGTACTGCTTCTTCAGCGCCTCAAACGCGCCCCCAAGCCGCGCTTCATCGAGCCGCACCGCGTCCGATTTCCCCGCCGGCTGGTTCAAATCCTTCAGCGCGTCCGCGATCTTCCCCGCCGTCGTCTCCACCTTCGCCTGATCCGTGGTCCACGCCTCCTTCAACTTCGCCAGCACCGTTTTAAGCCCCGGCGAGCCGTCCCGATCCTCCGGTGGAAAATACGTTCCGCCAAAAAATGGTTTCAAATCGGGCGTCAGAAACACGTTCATCGGCCAACCGCCGCTCCCCGTAGAGGCTTGCACGTATGCCATGTAAACTCGATCCACGTCCGGCCGTTCCTCCCGATCCACCTTGATCGCGATGCACGTCTCGTTCAGCAGCTTCGCCACCGCCTCATTCTCGAAACACTCGCGCTCCATCACGTGACACCAGTGACAAGTCGAGTAACCGACCGACAAAAAGATCGGTTTGTTCTCCTTCTTGGCCGCCGCAAACGCCTCGGGCCCCCACGGATACCAGTCCACCGGGTTGTGCGCGTGCTGCAACAGATAAGGTGACTTCTCCTTCGCCAGTCGATTCACGTGCGCCGGCGCGTCCGCCGCCGCAATGGAGAAAGGAATTTGAAAGAGCGCGGCAACGATGACAAAGTAGACAAGTCGCATGCAACCAGCTTCGGTCGATAGTAATGCAACATCTTTTCTGTAAATTCCACCATGC
>JAQGHM010000108.1 GCA_028291615.1 Phycisphaerales bacterium
GGCGCCTCAGTCAAACAATTCGGCGACAGCACCGGCGCGCTCAAGGGCCTGGATGATCCGACGTATGGCGGGGACGCTTAGACCGCTACTTCTTCAGTGACTCCAGATACGCCAGTATCGACGCCAGTTCCTGCGGCGTCAGCTTGGCGACCAGGGCTTCGGGCATGACGCTGATCTCGCGTTTGCCGCGCTCCTTGATGTCGGCCTTCTTGAGGGTGATGGTGACGCCAAGGATGTTGCGGATGTCGAGCTCATCGCCGGCATCTCTTGTGACGAAGCCTTCGTAATCCTCATCCTCCTTGTCCTTGAACCATTGGGTCTCGAAGCCCTGGGCGATCTTGGCGCTGGGCTTGAGGATCGACTCGCAGAGCTCGGCGCGGCCGTAGCGGGCGGCGACGTCGCCCAGGAACGGACCCTTGGGAAGTTCTTCCGCGGAGACGGTGTGGCATTGGATGCACCCCTGCTTGGTGAAGAGCTCCTTGCCGAGGATGGCGTTGCCTTTCTCCTTGATCGCGATGGCGACGACGTCCTCGTACTTCATCTTTTCGATGAGCGCGCCGGCGGAGACGATCGTGGTCTTGCCCGATGCACCGAGTTGCCCGGCGGCGGTTTTGGCGGCGGTGGCGATCTGCGGATTGGCGTCGGTGGTCAGAGACTTGACGCGGTCGGCGAAGGCATCGGCGCGGAGGCGGCCGATGACGCCGAGGAACTCGGCGGCGCGTTTGGGGTTGCTCCATTGCGTGTCGATGGTCTTTGCCAGAGCAGCGACCTTGATGTCCTTCTGGAGGAGCTTGCTGTTCGAGAGGTTGAGGAGGATCAGCGTGGCGACGTCCTTCTTCGCGCCGGCGGGGGCGGATTCGGAGATGCGACTGAGCTGGCCGATCTGCTGGCTGAGTTTGCCGTCGCGAGTGAACTCGTTGAAGGCGGCGGCTAACTCTTTGTCCTTATCGGTGGAGATCGCCGCTGCGGAATTGAGCGCGGCTTCAAGCACGGCGGGTTTGCCAGCGTTCTTCTCCAGCACGCGCAGCGCCTTGGCACGGACGGTGGCGGGCTCCTTGTCGGACGTGCCAACTTCCTGCAGCAGCGCGATCTGCGCGTCGTTCAGATCTTTCTTGTCCGCGGCGAGATCGATCAGGACGGACTTGAAGGAAGGATCGGTGGCAGCGAGTTTCTGAAGCGTCGCGGTCAGCTCGGGAAAGTCGATCTTGTTTCTGGCCATGTTGAGGACCAGTTCCTTGACGACCTCCGGTTTCTCGCTGGCGAGGGCTTCCTTGAGCGTGGCCTGGGTTTTGGCGGTTCCTTCCCAGTCGGCGGTTTTGTAGTAGGGGCCGGAGGTATCGGGGCGGGTGCCCCACCAGTCGCCGGTCCAGTCGGCCTCGCGATAGTTCAGGCGGCAGAGGGCCTTGTACATCTGGCCGCGGAGTGCGGGGTCCTGCGTGGTCTTGAGCTTAGCGGCAAGGCCTTCGACCACCTGCGATTCGTGCAGTTCCTGCAGGACGCGGAGTGCGCCGTAGACAAGCTTGGGCGACGCCGGATCGACGGCCTTGAGGGCGGGGGCCGAGGCTTTGAGCGCGACCATCGCGTTGATCGCGACGTGAGCGACGAGCGGGTCGGCATCGGCGGTGAGCGGGAGAAGCTGCGCGGCGGCGTCGATCTTGCCGAGACGCCCGATGCCGTAGGCGGCCATGAGTCGGACACGCGGGTTGGAATCGGCGAGCGCTTCGACGAAGGGGCCTACGGGGACGGTAGGGTCGTTCCTGACGTCCGCGAGAGCGCGGAGGGCGAGCTCGCGGAGGTCATCCTGTTTCGTCAGCGCGATAAGGGCGTCGTTGGATTTTTCGTGGAGAAGCTGCTTGAGCGTGTAGATTGCGGCGACGCGAACGGGCAGCGCTTCCCGTGAAGCGGCAAGCTTCTCTAGCGCGCCCTGGAACGCAGCAGCGTTCTGCGCGCCGCGCGTAAGGATCTCGCGCTGGGCGTATTGGCGCGTGACGGCGCTGGGGGAGGCGATTAGCGCGGTGAGCTGATCGTCGGGGAGTTTCTTAAGATCGGGGAAAGTGGTGGGCTTGTGATCCTTGGGCGTGACGCGGACCACGTAACCGACATTGGGGCCGGTGTAGGCGAAGCTGCCGTTGATCCATGACGAAACGTAGAGGTGGCCCAGGGCGTCGGCGTCCATGTCGGTGGCGCGGGGGACTTTCATGAATTCTTCAGCCTTGGCTTTGAAGTTGGCGCCGGTCTGCTCGAGCGGGTGTCGGAAGATCCCGTCGCGACCCCACTCGACGGTATAGAGCGAGTTGCCGTAGTCGGCGGGATAGTTGGGCTCGGAGAGGAAGAGCGCGCCGACGGGCGAGCCGCCGCCGTAGTCGGCCAGTGGCTCGATCATCTCATCCTTGAAGTGCTTGAACTTGGAGGGGTAACCGTAATAGCCGGTGGGGACGATGTAGGAAAGGCGGACGTCCCAGCCGTCGCCGTCGTTGGTGTTGTCGCGGGTGAAGACGTTGAGGAGCGGATCGACGGCGACGTCGCAGATATTGCGCTGGCCTGACGAGTACATTTCCAGACCGGTGCCGTCGAGGCGGATGCGAGTGACCCCGCCGCCGTGGCGGACCATCTCAGCGCCGTCTTTGCCGACGGCCTTGGTTGAACCGAAGTCGCCTTGGGCGATGTACATCCAGCCGTCGATGCCGAGTCGGAAGCCGTTGGTAGTGTGGTCGGCGCCGCGGGACTTTTGTGTAGCTTCGGTGGCGATGCCGGTGGCGATGACCTCCGAGCGATCGGAGACGCCGTCGTGGTCGTCATCGTGGAAGGCGGTGATGAAGGGGGGGTGGAGGACGTAGAGCGTGTCGGTCGCGGAGTCGAAGTAGAGGCCGCGCGGGTGGTCCATCTTCGCGAAGGTGATGAACTTGTCAGCCTTGCCATCGTCGTTGGTGTCGATGCACTTGACGACGCGGCCCTTGTCGGGGTCTTTGCCGAGCGAGCCGTCTTCGTCGATGGCGACATAGAGATCGCCGGTGGGGGTGGCGGCGACCGCGGTGGGGTACATCACGTCGGGCGGGGCAGCGAAGAGGGTGACGTCGAAATCTTTGGGGCCTTTGATACCCTTCAGGATCGTCTGCTCGTCCATCGGCTTGGACGGCTCCTTGGGGGCGGCGAAGAGCAACACGCCTGTGGGAAGGGTGGCGGCGAGGGTGGCGAGGAGCAAAGAATTGCGGAAGCGTGATTTCATGCGTTACCTGTAGGGGTCTGGGTCGAAAGTCAAAGCAGATACTGTGCGGCTGCGGGGATGTTGAGGACCCAGGTGGGGCGCTGTGCGGCTGCCGGGCTGTTTTCTGTTGATTTTCCGCCGCTGCGCTGGGACAACGTCAGCATGGACCCCAACCGCACTTCCAAGAGCAATCGTCGGGATTTCCTGAAGACCACCAGCACGATCGCCGCGGCGTCGGCGTTGTCGGGGATCATCGTGCCGAGCGTGCACGCCGCGGGGGATGAGACGATCCGTCTTGCGCTGGTCGGCTGCGGTGGGCGCGGCGGCGGGGCGGTGCTGAACGCGCTCTCGACCACGAGCGGGCCGATCAAGCTGGTCGCGATGGCGGATGTGTTCGACGCCAATCTGCAGGTGCATTACGACAGCGTCAAGAAGCGCTTTGGCGATGACGTGGATGTGCCGCCCGAGCGGCGGTTCATCGGCTTTGATGGTTATCAGAAGGCGATGGATTGCTTGAAACCGGGCGACGTGGTGATCCTGACGACGCCGCCGGCATTTCGCTGGGTTCACTTCAAATACGCGATCGACAAGGGGCTGAACGTCTTCATGGAAAAGCCCGTGACGGTGGACGGCCCGAGCACTCGGCGGATGTTCGCGCTGGCGGACGAGGCGATCGACAAGAACTTGAAGGTGGGCGTGGGGCTGATGTGCCGGCACTGCGACGCGCGCGGCGAACTGTTCGACCGCATCAAGCTGGGTCAGATCGGCGACATCATCGCCATGCGCTGCTATCGCATGCACGGGCCGGTGGCCGATTGCTTCACGGCGGCCAACGACGGCAAGACCAGCGAGCTGCTCTACCAGGTGAAAAAGTTCCACAGCTTCCTCTGGGCGAGCGGCGGGTTGTTCAGCGATTTCTACATCCACAACATCGACGAGTGTTGCTGGATGAAGGACGCTTGGCCGATCAAGGCGGAGGCGACGGGCGGGCGGACGTACCGCGGGGATTACGTTGATCAGAACTTCGATGCATATTCCGTTGAGTACACGTTTCTCGACGGCAGCAAACTGTTCGTCGGCGGGCGCTGCATGGACGGGTGCAGCAACGAGTTCGCGAGCTTCGCGCACGGGACCAAAGGGTTGGCGGTGATCTCGAGCGAATCGCACACGCCGGCGCGAAGCCGCATTTATCGCGGGCAACTACCGGACAAGGAAAAATTGATCTGGGCTTACCCGCAGCCGGAAAAGAACCCGTACCAGCTCGAGTGGGACCATCTGATTTTGGCGATCCGCAAGGACAAGCCGTACAACGAAGTGCGGCGCGGCGCGGAGACCAGCCTGGTCACGTCGATGGGGCGGATGGCGGCGCACACGGGGCAGGTGATCACGCGGGATCAGATCCTGATGAGCGATCACGAGTTCGCGCCGGACGTGGATAAGCTGACGATGGATTCGCCGGCGCCGCTGCAGTGCGGGGCGGACGGGAAATACCCGGTTCCGCAGCCGGGACTCAAGAAGTTGCGGGA
The DNA here is from genome assembly GCA_028291615.1 of Phycisphaerales bacterium. GTDB lineage: Bacteria > Planctomycetota > Phycisphaerae > Tepidisphaerales > Tepidisphaeraceae > RYN-433. Next base: position 4,732 of record JAQGHM010000108.1, read on the forward strand.
ATTCTAGGACTTTCTCGATGAAATCGCGAAGCAGGGGAGAGCACCGAAAGTGCGCGCGGGGAGTGGCGCGCTTGTTAATCCGGGGGACTTATCGACCGATACCTAAATTGATCGGCATGCGTGCTGCCGATTGTGCTCTTTCTCGGGCGGCGGTCCGCGGCTGGGGCACCGGGCCAGATCGCAAACCATAATCCTGTCCCTTCTCCTCATTGCGAGACGGGCGTTGATCGGGTTGTACCCATGTACCGAAAAAACGACCTCAGGGGGTCTCGTTGCGTCATCGTCGAAGGGCTGGAGCGGCGCGAGCTCCTGTCGAGCAATCCGTGGGCGCCGGCGGCGAAACTGATCGGGCAGGATTTGGCCGTTGCGCATTACCCGAAACTCACCGGCGCGGGCGAAGCCGTCGCGGTCATCGACTCGGGGGTGGATTATAAACATCCGTCGCTGGGCAGTGGGCTTGGCATGGGGCACAAGGTGGTGGCGGGGTGGGACTTCATCTCGAACGACGCCGACCCGATGAGCGACACCTTCGCCCACGGCACGGGCACGGCGGGCGTGATCGCAGCCAATTCGTATGTTTACAAAGGCCTGCAAAACCAGGGCATCGCGCCGGGCGTGAAGATCATCGCGCTGCGCGAGGACGGCACGGCGGGCGTGAAGGCGGCGCTGGAGTGGGTGCTCAACAATCGCGAGAAATACAACATCGTCGCCGTCAACATGGTGGATTTCGGCGGCGGTACCGGATCGACCTACGCGGACGTGCTCAAGCGCCTGATCGCCGACGGGGTTTTCGTCAGCCATCCGTCGGGGAACGGCGGCGCTTCGGCGCCGGTGCGCGATGCACTGGACCCCGGCGACTTCGCCGTCGGATCGGTCAGCTTCGCGGACAAGGTCAGCAGCTTCACCCAGCGGGGCGCGGCGCTGGACCTGCTCGCGCCCGGCGAGCACGTGACCATCCCGTGGTACGACGTCGCGAAGAAAACATCGATCTACGAAAACATGGCGGACGGCACGAGCTGGGCGTCGCCCGCCGTGGTCGGCACCGCGGCGCTGATCAAGCAGATCGATCCGAGCTTCACGCCGGCGCAGATGATGCAGATCATGCAGGACAGCGGCACGCCGATTTACGACTCGGTCTCGGGCCTGACATACAAGCGCCTGAACCTCGACGCCGCGCTGACGCTGGCGTACCAACGCAAGGGCCAGGCGAGCACACCGGTGCCGCCGCTGCCGTCCCCGCCCGTGCCGGTGCCCGATCCGGCACCGATTCCTGCGCCGACTCCGACGCCGACGCCCGTTGCACAGGCGCCGTTTTCCGGCACGCCCACCACGATCGTCGGCGAGACGACGCTGCAAGTCGAAGACTTCGACATCGGCGGCGAAGGCGTCGCCTACCACGAGACCGATGCGAAGAATCAAGGCAACAGCAGCTACCGCTCGGGCATCGCCGTCGATCTCATGAAGGTCACCGGCGGCGGCGCGTTCGTCGGCTACACCCGCGCGGGGGAGTGGCTTGAATACACGGTCAACGTGCCGACCGCCGGCACGTTTCACTTCACGGCGCGGATCGCCAGCCTCAAGGTCGGCGGGAAGTTCCACATTGAGGTGGACGGCGTCGACAAGACCGGCGCGATCACCGTCCCGAATACCGGCAACTGGGGAAGCTGGAGCGTCATCGGCAAGGCCGGCGTTTCGCTCACCGCCGGTACGCATGTGGTGCGGTTGAAGATGGATTCCAAGGGACAATCCGGCTACGTCGCCGACTTCGACTGGATCCGCTTCTCGCCCGCCGCGACTCAGACGCCGACACCGACCCCCACGCCGGCGAAGGGGACGCGCAGCGCGTTCAAGCCGCTCTTCGGGCTAGGCGCTGATGAGTGCCTGGGCGTCGCGCCGCTGTCGAACTATGTCGGCTACCTGGATGAAGGCGACTGGCTCGGCTACACAAAGGTGGATTTCGGCAACGGCGCGACGAAGTTCACCGCCAGCGTCGCGGTGCCCAAGGATCACGCGGGCAAGAAGATCCAGGTCCGCCTCGGCAGCCTCACCGGCACGGTCGTGGCGACGCTGACGGTGGCGTCGACCGGAAGTTGGACCAACTTCATTCAGGAGAGCGCTGCGATGAGCAAAGTCACCGGCGTTCAGGACATCTACCTGACGTTCGTCGGTGGTTACGGGGTCGCGAATCTCGACTGGTTCAAGTTCTCCTGATGCGCAGTCACCATCGCGCCCGCTTCGCCATCGCCGCCTTCAACTCCGCCGCATTGGCGCGATCGTCGATGTAATCCGCCTCCCAGAGCAGCATCTGCTTCGCGCCAGTTTTCGTCGCCAGGGAAAAGTCTCGATCGATATCAGCGAGATTCTGCGGCGCCCACGCGTACGACCAGACGTCCACCATTCCCTCGGTTTCCTTCACCAGCGCTTCCCGCGCCTTCGCGGGCGTGCCGCCGTCGCGGTAATAGCCCGCCGCCACCGCAGAATCGATCAGCCCCTCGCGCGACCACGCGCCCACGTCCAGCAGCAAGCCGCGTAGGTTGCCGTCGATCTTGTCTCCCTCGCCGCGATAGTGCCACGGGTGGCCAACCATCACCGCGACCGGCAGCTTCGTCTTGCGCGATTCGATTAACTTCCGCACGTCGCGCATGAAGAGCGTCTGCGGCTGGGCGCGAACATTCACCCAGCGTGCGTCGCCGTTGGGCGTCTCGTGCGGGTCAACGCCAATGGATTTCTTGAAGCTATCGATCAGCGGCTGTTCGTATCCGCTATCCGCCACGCCTTGCGCGTCCGTCTGCGGATTGTCGCGCACGTCGCCGGTGCGGATCCAGTCGAGGAACAAACCATCCAGTGCATAGTTGTCCAGCAGCTCCTTCAGGATCGCCAGCTTGTATTCGCGCACCTCGGGATACGCGAAGCTAAGCTGCGAGCGATACGCCCGCCCATCGCGGTGCCGCCAGCGAAATTCCGGGTGCTTCTTCGTGAACTCGCTCTGCAACCCCCAGCCGTGATCGTCCTCGTTGATCGAGACCCAGGCGTGAATCTGCAGACCGATCTGGTGGCCATACTCGACGGCGGCGGCGAGGCTGTCGAAATGGGCGTAGTCGAGCGAATCGAAGGTGCGACGGATCTCGTCCCGCTTCGCCGGCGTCAGCCCTGCCGTGAAGCGCAGCAACAGCTTCCGGTCCTCGTCCGTCTGCGGGTTCCAGAAACTATCGTCATCCCACTTCCCCTGCGGCCGCATGAGCGCGCTCTTGTACAGCGAGCGCCCTCCGTCGGTCGCCCGCCAGTAAACCTTTGACCACCCGCACGCCTTGCACGCGTCGAGCATGTGCCGCACGCCCCGGGCGCCCCACGCGATGTTCGGCTTGAGCGCCCAGTCCGAATGCGTCAGCGGCACGCCGAGGATCAGCTTGTCATCCGGGTTCGGCGCCGGTTCCGCAGCGCTGGTCCGCGCATTTGCATAGACTGCGCATACGGACGTCAGCCCGGCTTGAAGAAATTTGCGACGGTCCATAGGCGAGGTCCCCCACTTGATGCGGTGCTAGACACATAATGGCTTCGGGAAGAGCGGGCGATGGGGATCGAACCCACGACGTTCAGCTTGGGAAGCTGACATTCTACCACTGAATTACGCCCGCAACATCAACCCTTTTCTGACAAGGGTTTCCGATCGCTAGACAAGACTTTTTGGACACACTTCTGGACGGTTTTAGACATCTCCCGATAGATTGAGATCGTCCGCAACCAATAGCTGACCAGAGTAGTGTAACACCAGAGGCCCCCTTGGCAAGACCACAAAGAGCGTACCAACCCGTCCACGGGTGACTCGATCGTCGGGCTTAAAAACTGCTCTCCCGACAAGCGCTTGGCGAATCAACGGGACCAGCGCGAAATCAACCCTACGCCCGTTAGCCGCGCCGACTTCCACAAGCTCTACAGCAAAGCCGGCGAATCGTATCCGGACTGGCAGCCCAGGCAGTTGGCTGGTGTTTCGGCGTATGTGTCGCGAAATGTAATCGTAGCAGAGGCGGTGAGTAAGACGAAAAGCGCTAACACGATGAATTGTGTTACGAAGAATGGGGGCTCGGATTGTGTGGGAGCCACCGCGCGCAACATCGGCAACTTTTGAAAGGCATGCGCGACCAATACGATTTCGATCGCGAACTGCCCGCTGGCCACATTCCTCAGTGCGGGACCTGCTCCAGCATCGCGAGCAATCGCTTGGCTGCCTCTTCGATGTTCAGGTACTTGTATTGCCCCGCGCGACTTTCGGCGGAAATCACCGCGCAGCGATGCAGCTTCCTGAAGTCGCCGTAGGGGAACTTGAAGTGCCCCTTGGTCTGCTCGGGGTGCTCGTCGTCCTTGCCGAGATGCCAGTTGGCATATTCGTCCCAGCCATGGCGGCGGATGAATTCGTTTTCATCCTCCGCCGTCGGCTGATGCTCGCTCCAGTCGTCGCGTTGGTCGTAGACGAACTCGCCGTCATCAATGAGCTTCTTCGCGAAATCGAACGACTTCTTGCTGAGTTGGACTGCCATGAATCACCGCTGTTCCCGGAGCGTGTCCCGTAAGGTTGAGTCAACCGTTTCCCGGCCGCACGCGCAACACGACGCGGCCGAGGACGTGGCCCCGTTCGACGCGCTCGTGCGCTTTCGCCGCCCGCGCCAGCGGGACGACCGCCGCCAGCGGAACGTCCAGCTTCGCGTCCTCGACGCCGCGAGCGAGGTTTGTCCATTGCTGCGGTCCGGCCTCGGCGTCGTAGGCGGTCACGCTGATCCCCGGCCGCTTGCGCGGCGCCGGCTCCACGCCGTTGGGGTAGGCGATCCGGCCGCCGGCGTTGACCAAGGCGAGGCACTCCTCCGTCGCCTCGCCGCCCGCGAGGACCAGGGCAGCATCCAGGCCATGCGGGGCGAGCGTTTTGAGGTGCTCGAAATAATCCTCGTCCTTCGCGACGTTGATCGTCGCCTCTGCGCCAAGGTCTTTCACCAGCCGGGCCGCGTCCCGGCCGCGCACGGCGCCGATCACCCTCGCCCCGCGGCGCTTGGCGAACTGCACCGCCAGCGTCCCTACCGCGCCGGACGCGCCGTAGATCAGGACGGTCTCGCCCGACTCGACCTCCAGATGGTCATCAATTCCCTGGAGTGCCGTCAGCCCCGTGACGGCGGCTGCGCCGGCGTGGAGCAGGTCGAGGCGCTTGGGCACGAGTCCCGCGTGCTCGGCGTTGACGGCGACGAATTCGGCGTAGAACCCGCCCTTGGGATTGATGAACTCATACGCCCACACCCGGTCTCCCGGCGCCAGTCGACGGACACCGGTCCCCTTGGCGACGACGAGCCCCGCCCCGTCCGTCCCCAGTACGAGCGGAAAGGTCGGCTTTCCCTTCGGCCACCATCCGGCGCGGATCTCCGCATCCCAGACGCCGACCCCCGCCCCGTACACCGCGATGAGCACCTCGCCCGGGCCGGGCTCGGGCGTCGGGACCGTGTGAACGGTGAGCACGTCCGGCGGGCCGAACCGGTCGATCGCCGCCGCTTTCATCGTGGTTGGAATCTGCAGCGTCCGCGCTGCGATTTCGAGGACCGTTGCCATGATATTCTCCAGCCGGTGGTTGGTTTGTTGACCCGCCGAGTCAGGCGTCGCGGCGATTCGTGCGGCCGTCCGGGTTTCTCGCGGCGCGACCGGGCGCGTTGTCGGGGTTGGTCAAGCGGTCTCGGCCTTCGTTTGCGGCGTCGGACGGGTTTTCGTCGAATGCCTTGACGGGCACGACCTGTGGCAGCGGCACCTGCGGGACGTCCTCGTCGGGACCCTTCAAATCCTCCTCCGGCGGGGTAAGGCTGGTGTTGATCGCTTTCATGTGGTCGGGACGATCTTGTGCCATGACAAGTCCTTTCGTGGTTCGAGGGCGCGATGACGCCCACCCGGACCTGATGTTGCACCGCGTGTGCCAATCGCCGCAGCTACCCTAATGAACGGATGAGGCCGTAGTCCCGAATGTTGATGACGGAAAGGCTTTTGCCAGTGTGGTCGCAAAGCGGTCACGCGAAGCCCACGTGGCGCTGGCCGGCGGATCGATCGTTAGGTCGCGAACTCGAGAGCAAAAAATCTCTTATGGCCAACTCATTTTGTGCCGTTGTCTCGAAACCCGATTTCGATCGCGAACTGCCCGCTGGGCGTGTCGCAGGGGATGACGATGATCGGTACCCCGGTAGGAAACGCCACGCGATGCTGGCCTAGCACCACGTTGGGAAGCGAGAGAGTGTTAGGGCCTCCGGTCAGCCTGGCCTTGGCACTGCCGGCGATCATGTTGGCAACCTCGCCGAGGGCGTCAACGCAATCCTGGTCCAGCGCCTTGAGCGGGGAGCCCGCCAGGCCCGACGCTACGTCGATCGCGACATCCTGGGGGAAGCTGATCACGACCGTGCCGGTGACGGAACCCGAGATGCCGATCGATGCCGATACGGCGTAGCTGGGCTCGGCGCGGCCCTTCAGGCGCGGCTTACCCAGCGTCATGGAGATCTTGATCATGGTGTCGAAGACGTCCTTGGTGGCGAACAGGAACGGATTGATGTACGCGACGTTCATAAAACTAGGCCTTTACCGTTGAATGTGAGTCCAATGTGCGCCGGAGGGCGTCGAGGTTGCCGTCCACGAATTTGAGCGTGTCGAGGGAATGCGGCTGTTCGCTTCCCTCTTCGATCAATACGATGCACCGCTCGCCGCCCAGTTGCTGGGGGACGATTCGCAGTGGACCTTTGAGCGGGCTGCGAATGGTCGTCTCCAAGCCGGGAAATCGGATGGTGACGCCCGCGTGGAGGACGTCGGTGACGGCCACCTCCGCCTGCGCCCGGGCGGACGCTTCGTCCAGATCATGTTGCAGCCTGACCAGCGTCCGCGCGATTTGCTCGTCCCGCTCCCCCGCTTCGTACAGTAGTTCCGTGGCGCGTTCTTTCTGAGGGGCGGTGAGCGCTTTTTGATTTCGCAGCAGTGGCTCGACCGTGCCGCGCACCTTCCTGACCCTGGCGATGTCTCCCTCCAGGCCCGGCAGCACGTCTGAGGCGGTGTTGCGCAAGATCTGATCGATGCCCGCTTCGACCAGCGTGGGCGTCCGCGACGACGAGCCCAGCACCGCGCAGGCGACGCCTCCCAATGCCGTCGCGTGGCCGCCGGCCAGCGATTTGGCGGCGATCAGGCGCCCGCCGCACACGACGCGACAGTGGGTGACGTCGGCGTGGGCGGTGACATGATTGGCGGCTTCCAGGATGGCGTGGGCCGCGAACTTCGCGGTGATGTCGCGTCCGGCGACACATCGCCCTTTATCCTTGGCAACGATCCCGCCGGTGACGATCAGGTCGCGGCCGGCGCGGACGTGGGCGTCCTCGAGCGCCCCCTTGACGATCACGTCGCTGCCGGCGCTGACCTTGGAGGCGCCCATGATGCTGCCTTGGATCACAACGTCTTGCGCGCCAGCGATATCGCCGGCCGCGGGATCGACGTCTCCGGGGAATTCCAAGATGCCCGGGGGCGGCTGAATGGCATTGTCTGCTGACATGGCGTTTACCTGCTTTCGCTCATCGCTTACGCGACAACGGCCTTGGCCTTTTCCAGCGTTTGCCGAACCTTCTCCACCAGCGCCTCGGGGGTAAACGGCTTCATGAGGTAGTTATTTACGCCAGCCTTAAGCGCATCGAGGATGCGGGTCTTCTCCGCCTCGGTGGTGCACATGATCAGCGGCGTCTTCTTGTCGGCGCTGCGGATCTTGCCGACCAGGGTAAGCCCGTCCATGCGGGGCATGTTCCAATCGATCAGGACCAGGCCAAAGCCCTGCGGCGTGGCGCCGATGACCTCCAGCGCCTCGACGCCGTCGCCGGCTTCGGCAAACTCGACCTCGCCCAGCGCCGTCAGGGACTTGCGCTGGATATTTCGCATCGTCTTCGAATCATCAACCAGAAGGATTTTCATTGTTTACTCCTAAGGCTTTCAACTGGCCCTCGCCCGAGCGAGGGCCAACATTTCACGCGCTATCTGTTCGATCGGTACGACTTTTTCCGCCGCCCCGCACCGGATTGCTTCCATCGGCATTCCAAAGACGACGCAGGAGGCTTCGTCCTGGGCGAGCGTCCGGCCGCCCGCTTCTCGCATGTTCAAGAGCCCGGTGGCGCCGTCGGCGCCCATGCCGGTGAGCAGGGCCCCCACCGCGTTGGCGCCGGCGGCCTGGGCGACGGACTTGAACAGCACTTCGACGCTGGGGCGCTGGTGGAACGCTTCGGGCCCATCCTTGACCTCAACGTAGTACTGGGCACCCGAGCGGCGGAGGACCATGTGGAGGCCGCCGGGGGCGATGAGAACCTGGCCAACGATGACGAGGTCGCCGTCGGCGGCTTCCTTGACGCGGACCCTGCACATTCCGTTGAGTCGCTGGGCGAAGGAGGCGGTGAACTTGGGGGGCATGTGCTGGACGACCAGGGTGCCGGGGGCGTCGGGGGGGAACGCGGTGAGGACGGTGGTCAGCGCCTGGACGCCACCGGTGGAGGCGCCGATGGCGAGAACCTTGTGGGTGGTCTCGGCCATGGCGCGGGGCACGCTATTGTCATCATGGGGAACAACCGCGCGACCGCCGCGAGGATCGGGCGGCGCGGCGACGGGAATCCTGGCGCGCGACGCCTGCTTGATCTTTTGAATGAGGAGGCCGGAGAGCGCCTCGACGCTGTAGGCCGAGCCGGGCTTGGCGACGATGTCGAC
>JAQGHM010000111.1 GCA_028291615.1 Phycisphaerales bacterium
ATTCATATACGCCTCTCTCGTCTCTGAGCCGCGCAGATTCTATCCCCGCCGGCGCAAAAACAAAACCGGGCGTCGCGACCTTTCAGCCGCAACGCCCGTTCAATTCCACTTCAAATTCTCGACCGAAAAACAACCGGTCTAGAACCCAAACACAGCATCGACCGCCGCCGTCCACTGGTCATGCTTGCTACCGCCCGCAAAGAACGGGTCGTTCGCATAATCCCAGCGGATTTCCGGACGGATGTGCAGGCTGGCGAAGTTCTTGTTCGACGCCAGCGGCTTGATGTCCAAGCCGACGGTCACTTCGTACACGCTGCCCAGCGTCCCAAGGCCGCGCGCGCCGTCGGGATCTTCAAACCACTCGCCGCGGACGTTGAGCGCGAGGTTGTCGTTGAAGCTATAGGCCAGGTAACCGGCCACGCCGTACCACTGGGCGCTGCTGCCGTCGAGCGCGGCGCCGTCTTCGTAGCCCCAGTCGCCGTTGATCGTCAGCGCCAACTGGTCGCTCAGCTTGGTCGTGAAGATCACGTCCAGCACGTAGCGGTAGTCGTCCGTGTTCCCGGCGCGCTCCGGGCCGCCGATGCCCGTCACCAGCAACTTCGTGGCGCTCTTCTCGTTGATCAGCCAGCTCACGCGGCCGAAGATGTCGATCGCGTCGCCGTTGTTGTCCTTGAAGCCCTGTTCCCAGCCGCGGCTGGCGCCCAGGTCGATCGTGACCGCGTCGGTCACCGCGTAGGTGCCGTAAACGCCCGTCTGCGTGAACGGGATCGCGAACCCGAACAGGTAGCTGTGCGAGTAAAGCGCGTTCCCCGTCGGGTTGATCACTTCCTGCCCGAGCAGCGTGACGAACTTACCAGCCCGGATGTTCAGGCCGTTGCCGACCGGGAGGAAGACGTCGAGGTAAAACTGCGTCGGGTCGAACTGATTGTTCGGGCCCGAGCCCAGCGTCGGGCGGTCCATCACGCCGTTCGCGTGAATCAGGCGAGCGTCGGCGCCGTACATCATCTCGACGTGGCCACCGATCTGGAACTCCTTCTTCTTGAAGTCGATCGCCTTGTCGATGTAGACCACCGCCTGGTTCAACGTCGGATCCTGCGCTTCAAAGTCGAAGACGTGACCCGTGTTGACCTTCGTGTTGCGGAAGTTGTACGAAACGCTTCCTTCAACGTATCCGCCGATGACGAGGCCGAAGTCGTTGAGGGGCTTGCCGACCCCCAGCTTATCCGCCACGCCCATCAGGCTGGTGTCGGCCGGCCCGGTGTCGGCGAGGTGAACTGGCCTGTCCAGAGACAAGCCCGAAACGGAAGCTGCTTCAGCAGCCTGCGGCTCCGCCGCCCGCACGAGACCCGCGCATGCCAAGAGAGCACTGGCCGCCAACAAGGCGGCGCCTTTACGATGAGACATGGACACTCCATCCAAAGTGACAGCGGACCCGCAACGGGCCCGCACTATTGTTGCCGATAGGCCGTAACACAAAGTACATGCCACCCCATGAGACCGGTCAGGCGGCGTGGATTCTGACCCAATACGGTGGCACGAACTTTTCCGACTTCACGGTGGTTTGCTGCTACACGCCTATCTGTTAAGCACGTATCGTCACCTCAACCCAATTTTGTTTAAAAAGAACGCAGATACTGCGGAACTAGCGCAGTTCCAGCAACAATTACCAGACTTCTCAACACCGGAACGATCGTTAACAACTTCGAGCTAAACACTTAACCCCTTGCCTCGACTTAAGCTGCCGATAGTGTTATTATTACACCAAGCGCAGATCGGATGTACCCATGAACAAAGTATGGCAACAACCTCTCCCCACAATTTACCGTGAGCTGTCCGACGCGGAACTCCGCCTGCGGATCGAGTCGGCCAAGGAACATTTGGGCAGTCGGCTGGCGATCCTGGGGCATCATTATCAGCAGGATGCGGTCATCGACTTCGCCGATTTCACCGGCGACAGCTTCGAACTCTCGCGCCGTGCCGCCGACCAGAAGAGCGTTGAGTACGTCGTCTTCTGCGGCGTCCACTTCATGGCAGAATCGGCCGACATTCTCACCGATGAAAGTGTTCACGTGATCCTCCCCGATCTGGGCGCGGGCTGCTCCATGGCGGACATGGCCAACCTCGATCAAACCCTCGAAGCCTGGGCCCAACTGGAAGAAGCCTGCCCCGACCAACTGATCGTCCCCATCACCTACATGAACAGCAGCGCCGCCATCAAAGCCTTCGTAGGCGAACACGGCGGCGCAGTCTGTACCTCCAGCAACTGCCGCAACGTCCTGGAATGGGCGCTAAAGGGCGGCGCAACATCCAGCGGGCTAGCTGCTTCAGCGGCTAGCTACCCCCCAAAAAAGGTAAAAATCCTCTTCTTCCCCGACCAACACCTGGGCCGCAACACCGCCCACGCCATGGGCTACCCCCTAGAAAAAATGGTCGTCTGGGACCCCCGCGAAGAAATGGGCGGCAACGACCCCCGCCGCCTCGCCGACGCTGACTTCGTCCTCTGGAAAGGCCACTGCTCCGTCCACGCCCTCTTCCGCCCCGAACACGTAGACGAAGCCCGCGCCAAGTACCCCGGCATCAAGGTCATGGTCCACCCCGAGTGCAAGTTCGAAGTCGTGCAAAAAGCCGACCTCGCCGGCAGCACCGCCTACATCGTCAAGCAGGTCGAAGCCGCCCCCCCCGGCACCCAATGGGCCATCGGCACCGAAGTCCACCTCATCCACCGCCTCGCCCGCGAGCACCCCGAACAGAAAATCATCGTCCTCTCCGACTGCCAGTGCCTCTGCACCACGATGTACCGAATCGACCTCCCCCACCTCTGCTGGGTCCTCGAAAACCTCGTCGAAGGAAAGGTCGTCAACGAGATCAAGGTGGACGATCAGACGCGCAAGTGGTCGCTGGTGGCGCTGGATCGGATGCTGGCGATCAAGGGAACAGGCAACCCGATCGGGAAGAATCAGCCGATTGGGACGACGGTTGACTGATGTCGCCTGATTTCGGCCGTGCCAATTCTGTCCCTTACGCTCCGCCCCAGCTTGCTGTACAGTTCAACTCCCTCCCCGAACTCAAGCCCGTGCATGATCATGCGACATGAGTAGACGGATCGGCGGTTCGTTCGCTAACGCGAACGAGGCCGGCGTGGGGGCGCGGAATCACGGACGGCCATTTCGAGAACAGGAGAATCATTATGGAATCACAATTATCCGGCGCTCATCTCAAAGTTTATCAGCGCGTCACGCAGCATCCGATGCCGCAAAACCTGCAATGGCGAGAGGTGTGGTCCATGCTCGGCGCTATCGTCGATGCGAAGGCGGTTGAGGATGAGAAAGGGAACCTGAAAGTCTCGCGGAACGGGCAAACCCTGGTGCTGCATCGCCCCCGCGGCAAAGACTTGGCCGATAAAAAGGAATTGACCCAGGTTCGTCACTTCCTCGAGCGCTCCGGTGCCCCTGTTCCACCGGTCGCGAAGGTGGGGACGCACCTGCTGGTGGTCATCGATCATCGCGAAGCGCGGATCTACACTACCGAATTACACGGGGCGGTCCCGCAGCGGATCGCGCCTTATGACCCGTACGGTTTTGGCCGAGACCTGCACTACAACCAGGACGAGTCCAACGGCCAGCGCAAACCAGAGCGAAAGAGTTTTTACGAAGCGGTAGCCAAGACGTTGCAGGGCGCAGAGCAGATCCTGATGTTCGGCGCTGGCACCGGCGCCAGCAGCGCCATGGAGCAGCTACTGGCCGAACTGAAAATCCATCACAAGGATCTGGTGGCACACGTCGTCGGATCGATCGTGGTGGACCAGCACCATCTCACCGAGGACCAGCTACTGGCCAAGGCACGCGAGCTGTTCGTTGTTGCCTGAAGCGATTCACGCGCATGCGTCGTCCGATCCAGACCGACAATTCAGGTCATGTGGGAAGGAACGTTGCCGTGCGACTCGGATTGCTCAAGCCGGCATTCATCATCGCGGTTCTGATGGGCGTCTTCCTCGGCATGGGCCTGTTCACGTTCGGATACGGCAAGGGGATCTCCTACTTCAGCCGCGATCCGGCCGCATGCGCGAATTGTCACATCATGCAGGATCAGTACTCCTCGTGGCAGAAGGGGCCGCACCACGCATCGGCCGCGTGCATCGATTGCCACCTGCCACATGACTTCATTCCGAAAATGATCGCCAAGACCGACAACGGCTGGCGGCACTCCAAGGCGTTCACGCTGCAGAACTTCCACGAGCCGATCCAGATCACCCCGCGAAACGCTGCGATCCTTCAGGAGAATTGCCTTCGGTGTCACGGCGAGTTCCTCCACGCGATCGTCACTGGTAGCACGACCGACGCCAACGCGATCAGTTGCGTGCATTGCCACCAGGGCGTGGGACACGGCGCGCGGCAATAGGGACCGATCATTCGCAAGCGAGAAGACGATGAGCGGAACATTGAACAACACGAAAACGACGATGACGACGACGATTGATGCGGCACTCGCGCCCCACCCGCGGCGGCGCAAGTTGACCTTCGCGGCGGTGGTCATCGCGGTCGCGCTGGCGACGGCGGGCATCACGGCGCTGCTGGTGAACATGTTCACGCGCCAGCAGGAAACGCGTATGCCCTTCGTCCGCGTCGTTGAGGTCACCGAGACCACCACCGACCCCGCTGAGTGGGGCAAGAATTGGCCGCGGGAATACGATTCGTACCAGCGCACGGTGGACGTGACGCGCACCCGCTACGGCGGTTCGGAGGCGATGCCGCAGCAGAAGCTCGATCGTGACCCGTGGCTGAAGCGGATGTACGCTGGTTATGCGTTCTCAATCGATTTCCGCGACCGCCGTGGGCACGCATACATGCTGTATGACCAGGAGCACACCGAGCGGATCACAAAAAAGCCCCAGCCCGGGGCATGCCTCCACTGTCATGCTTCGGCCACCACGACCTGGCGACGCCTGGGATTGGAAGCGCAGGGGAAAAACCTCTCGGACGCAGGCCCCTTCGATTTCGACTGGCCAAGCGTGATGAAGGGATTCGAAATACTGGGCGCGATGAAGTACGCCGACGCGCACGCCGAGATTTTAAAGACGCCCGATGGAACCCCGCAGACCGTCAAATCGCCGACCGCGCCCAGCGCCACAGCGTCAACCACGCAGCAGGCGCTCTCCAGTCAGGCACACCTCGGCGCCGTTCATCCCGTCGGCTGCATCGATTGCCACGAACCCAAAGGAATGCAGCTCCGCGTCACGCGACCGGGCTTCGTCAACGGCATCCGGAGCCTCGCCGAATCGGACGACCCGGTGCCCCACTTGCCGAGCATCGAACGCTGGCGACAGGGATCGCGAAAGGCGCCCTATGATCCCAACGTAGATGCCAGCCGACAGGAAATGCGCTCGTTCGTCTGCGGTCAGTGCCACGTCGAATACTACTGCGGCCCCAAGAGCACGCTCTTCTTCCCGTGGGGCAAGGGCCTCAAGGTCGAGCAGGTCGAGGAATACTACGACCAGTACAAGTTTCCCGACGGCCACCGCTTCTACGACTGGCAGCACGGCGAGACCGGCGCCGAACTCTTAAAGGCACAGCACCCGGAATTCGAGATGTGGAGCCAGGGAACCCACGCCCGGGCCGGCGTAAGCTGCGCCGACTGTCACATGCCCTACGTCCGCGAAGGCGCGATGAAGGTGTCCGACCACCACGTCCGCAGCCCCCTGCTCATGGTCAACCGCTCCTGCCAGGTCTGCCACCCGGTGGCGGAAGACGAACTCAAAGGCCGCGTGACCACGATCCAGGACCGCACGCACGCGCTGGTCGACCGCTCAAGCAGATCGCTCGTGGACATGCTTGACGCGATCAAGGCGGCCCGTGAGGCGGGCGCCACCACCGAGCGGCTTGCCCCGGTGCTGGAACTACAGCGCAAGGCGCAGTGGCGGCTGGACTTCGTCGCCAGCGAAAACTCCATGGGCTTTCACGCGGCGCAGGAGGCGGCGCGGATACTGGCCGAGTCAATCGATTACTCCCGCCAAGCGGTCGCGGCAGCGCAGGCGCTGCACCTGAGTGCCCCGCAAAGCCCCGCGCCCCTGCCGGCAACGCGCCCCGTCCAGGGCATCACGCCCGCTGACCAGGCGCCTTAGAGAGTGCGGCCATCAGCTTCGCGTTGCCAGCAACTTCGTCAGCAATCCGATCTGCTCCTGCTGCATTTTGAGCAGTTCGGTCCACTGCTGCTCGCGCAGCGTGTCCATCTTCTGGTGCAACGCCATGATCTCCAGTTCCGCCTTCAGGTTCACCTCGTAATCATGCTCGGCGGCGACGCGGTCTTTGGCGGCGTGGCGGTTCTGCGACATCATGATGACGGGGGCCTGCAGGGCGGCGAGCATCGACAGGATCAGGTTCAGAAAGATGTACGGATAAGCGTCAAAGGGCTTGCCGATGTGGCTGAGGATCAGCGTGTTGAGCACAATCCATGCGAGCAGCGCGGCGAGGAAGAGGAGAATGAACGTCCATGAGCCGCCGAAGATCGCGATGCGGTCAGCCAGACGTTGCCCGAAGGTGAGCGACTCCTCGAATTCCCGGGCGGTATTGTGACTGATGTGGAGCCGCTTGGTCAGGCGCTCGATGACCCGCTGCTCACTCTCACCGGACTTGCCGCAGACCTCCAGAAACTTCGCCGCCAGATCGTCGATCACCTTGCTCATGGCGTGAAGTTTATCCGCAATTCCTCGCAGGCGGTGCATCCGTTGTGGACGAGCATCCCCTTCGCCCCGCATTTGTCTCATTACCTCAACCGCCCCGCCAGCCGCGCCACCACCGCCACCAGTTCCGCTGGCTCCACAGGCTTGGCGACATGTACGTCAAACCCCGCGATCATCGCCCGCGTCCGATCCTCCGAGCGCGCGAAAGCGGTCAACGCCACCGCCGGTATCTTCGCGGCATGATCGATATCCATCGCCCGAACCTGCCGAATAAACTGATACCCGTCCAGATCGGGCAGCCCGATGTCGCTCACCAGGACGTCCGCCGTTTGCGCGCGGATCGCATCCAGCCCCTCCGCCGCCGATTCGACCGCGTGCACCGTCGCATTGCACTCCACCAAAACCCGCCGAATGATCTCCCGCGCGTCCGGTTCGTCCTCGACAACCAGCACCCTCACCCCGCGGAGGTCCGCGGCAGCACAGTCAAACGACACCGGCGCCGCTGACGCCGTTCGCGGGTGGTACCGATCTTCGCCGCCGGCATCCGTCGCCACCGGCGACGGCGGAAGCTCCACCGTAAACGTAGACCCCTGCCCTTCCCCGTCGCTGCGCACCCGTACCCTGCCCCCATGAAGCTCCACCAAGTGCTTGACGATCGAGAGCCCCAGTCCCAATCCGCCATGTCTTCGCGTGGTCGTCGAATCCGCCTGCCTGAAGCGGTCGAACACGTGCGGGAGAAACTCCGGCTTGATCCCCTCGCCGTTGTCCATCACGCCGATTTCAACGTGCGAGTTCACCCGCGCCAGGATCACCTGAACCCGCCCTCCCTTGGGCGTGAACTTGATCGCGTTCGACAACAGGTTCCAAACCACCTGCTGCAGCCGGTTCGGGTCGCCGCTGACCGGGCCGGCAAGCGGGTCGAGCACGCGCTGAATGCGTATCGCTTTCGCGTCCGCAGCCGGCTGCACCGAACCGGCGGCCGCTTCGATCACGCTCGCCAGATCCACCCGCTGAACCTCCAGCCGCACCTTGCCGGTAATGATCCGGCTCATGTCCAGCAGGTCTTCGATCAACTGCGTCTGGATGCGCGCATTGCGCTCGATGACCGACAAGCCGTCGGCAAAATCAGCACTCTCCGGCTCGCTCTGTTTCAGGATTTGCGACCAGCCCAAAATCGCATTCAGCGGCGTGCGCAGCTCGTGCGACAGCGTCGCCAGGAACTCATCCTTCAACCGGTTGGACCGCTCCGCCTCCGTGCGCGCCGCCCGCTCGCTGTTCAGCAGTTGCTCCCGCTCCGCCGCCGCCTTGATCCGCTCCGAAATGTCGATCACCACCCCGATCGCCCCCTGTGCGATCCCGTCCGCCCCGCGCATCGGCGACGCGCTCACGCTCGCCCACACCACACCACCATCTTTGCGGATGTACCGCTTGTCCACCGAGAACGGCGTCCCCTGCTCAGCCAGCCGTTGAAATAACTCCGCGCCCACCGGCACGTCGTCCGGATGCGTGATCTCCTGCCTCCGCATTTGCAGCAGCTCTTTGGCCGAATACCCCACCATCTCGCAGAACCGTGGGTTCACCAGCGTAAACAGCCCCGTCAGGTCCGTAGCCGTAATACCCGCCGTCGCTTGCTCCGCGAGGGCAACCAGCCGTTCGGACGTCACCTGCTGCACCTTCTCCGCTTCAAGCTGTGCACGCGCCGATGCTGCCGCGGCCACATCCGACCTCCGCATCCGCTCGCACACCCACGAGATCAGCACGCCATTGACCAGGAAAATGCCCAGGCCGATCAGGTCGGTCGGTTTCCCCACCCGAAACTCCCCAAACGGAGCCATCCAAAACACCGCCGCAACCGCCGAGAGTGCCACCGCGAGCAGACCAGCCCGAAACCCCCCGACCACAGCCGCGACCACAACGGCCGGAAAAAACGTGATGTAAATAAGTTGATCGCCCAGCCAACGCGCAAGCACGATGCGGAGCAGGCAAGCAACCCCCACAGCGGCAACAGCCGTCAAGAGCCGTAGAACCCACGATGAACGAACACCTACTGGCACTGCACCGTCCTGACCGCGAAAACCTTCGCCACCACGCCGCCCGCCGAAACTCAGGAGGGGATCTTAGCCATCGGGCAGCCTTGCCGTAACTACCAGTCTGCCAAGGGAAAAGCTGCGCGGTAAAGCGATGCCCGAGCCAACACAACGCACTAAGAAAAACGAAATCAGCTCACCAGATGATCGGGACTGCGTACGCTGAGGATTTCCCGTCGTCGCCGACGATGCTCATTCCCTCAACTTTTGCCTGCGAAATTAGGAGCCGGTCAAACGGGTCACGATTCTCCTTGCCGCCGATCACAGGAACGGGCAGCGTGGTGACAAGCTCCGTGTGCCCAGGCGTGATGTCGAAAACTTCAAAGCCGTGTCCGACGATGGAATCGCGCATGAACTGCGCATACGGAATGTTCAGCACATACTTTTTCAAGCTGATCTTGATCGAGATTTCCCAAAACGATGCGGGACTGACGAACTTCACGTTCGCCGGGTCGAGGATGTATTGCGTTGTGGTCGGACTGAGTTGCGGATTACCAAGGTGGAACCAGAGCCAGGCGTGCGTGTCGAGCAGAAGATTCATTCCATGTACTCCTGAAAGTCCTTCAGGTGTTCATCATCCTCGCTGACAATGGTCAGCGTTCCTCGACCCGCCCCAAACACCGGCGCCTGCGCCGCTCCCGTTGGTTTTTGCTCCAAGATGTGCTTCGCCTGCACAACGACGAAAACATGACCGGTCGGCCCCTCGGCAAAAAGCACGACATCGGTCCCGGAGTCCTTCAACGCCTTGGGCACCCGAACCACCCACGCCACCGTGTCAGCATCCTTCGTCAGCCCAATCGCCTCGTGTTCGTCCTGCTGTTCCAGTGCCTTGGTCAGTCGCTCATTTAGTTGCTCGACAGGAATGGTCTTCATGTGGTCACCTCTTGTCAGTATTGTCGCCGAACGGCTTAGCCCAGATGATAAGCTCCTTCTCCCTATGCTGCTTGCCCATCAAAGAGTCTACAAAAATCATCGGATTAACCTTGAAGTTCGGCCGATGTTAGATACAATGGATTTGCTAAAAAAAGGGAGGCCCAAATGTCAGTCTCGATCATCCCCACCCACGCGCTGCGGGGCACCTCCGAATTCGATCCTGCGCCTCCCGCCGATGCATCAAAATGCATCCCGATGCAACATCCACGCAAAACGTGAGATTTTGGCTTGCCCATATTAACAAACCGAAGGCCAGTCGCGCCCAATGCGACCAAATGCGACATCCACGCAAAACGCGATTTTTCACCCGCCCAGATTAACATGTCCAAAGGAGATCAAATGACCCAACGACATAGACTGAGCGGGATCGGCATTGTACTGGCGCTCGCCGCCCTCGCGCACGGTTCCGCCACCGTCTCGGCTGCGGAAAATCCCGCCACGATCGACGCCACCACCCTGCACCACAAGGTGCTTACCGGCTACCAGGGCTGGTTTCGCTGCCCCGGCGATCTGGTCGATCGAGGCTGGCGGCATTGGAGCCGCGACGGGCGGCGCATCGCCCCCGAGACCCTCACCTTCGAGATGTGGCCTGACCTGACCGAATACGGCCCTGACGAGCGCTACCCCGCATCCGGCTTCACCTATCCCGATGGTCAACCCGCGCAACTCTTCAGCTCCGTCAACCCCAAGACCGTTCAGCGCCACTTCGAATGGATGCGGCAATACGGCATCGACGGCGTCTTCCTCCAGCGCTTCCTAGGCGAACTGCGAAACCCCGCCACCGATCGCGTTCTCGAAAATGTCCGCGCCTCGACCGCCGCCACCGGTCGCGTTTACGCCCTCTGCTACGACCTCAGCGGCGCGCCAAAAGACAAGCTATACGACACGCTCGTCAGCGATTGGAAACGCCTCGTGGATGAGAAAAAGGTGACCGCCGACCAGCGCTACCTGCACCACGGCGGAAAGCCCGTCGTCTTCGTCTGGGGTTTCTATAGCGACCGCTTCGGCCCGGCGCTCGCCCACCAGATCATCGACTTCTTCAAAACCGATCCGAAGTACGGCGCCACGCTGATCGGCGGATGCCAGTGGCCCTGGCGCAGCGAAAAAGATCCCGAGTGGGCGCGGGCGTTTCGACGGCTCGACGTGATCAGCCCGTGGAACATCGGCAACACCATGCAAGTGGACGGCCAAAAACACGCCGGCACCCGCCAATGGAAGGACGATCTCGCCGAGGCCAAACGCGCGGGCGCTGGCTACCTTCCGGTCATCTATCCCGGTTTCGGCTGGACCAATCTCAAGGGCCCGGCCTCCGCGCGCTCCAACATCCCGCGCCTGGGCGGCGAATTCTTCTGGCGCCAATTCACCGCCGTCGCCGACCTGGGCATCGACATGGCCTACGTCGCCATGTTCGACGAGGTGGACGAGGGCACCGCGATCTTCAAGGTTAGCAACGCCCCGCCCACGCAAGCCCATTTCGCCACCTACGACGGCCTGCCATCGGATTGGTACCTGCGGCTGACGGGCGAAGGTTCGAAACTCATCCGCGGAGAAACGAAAAACCAAGCGGCGATTCCGATCAAACCATAAAGTATGCGGCCTGCTTGTCGTCCAGCCGGGCAAGCCGCTATATTGCAAGCGCGATGTCAATTATCTCTGAAATTCTCGATCACAACCGCTCGTTCACCCAGCGCAAGGAGTACGAGGAGTTCCGCACGGACCAATTCCCCAACAAGCGGCTGGTCGTCCTCTCCTGCATGGACACGCGCCTGGTCGAGCTGCTCCCGCGGGCGATGGGCTTCCGCAACGGCGACGTGAAGATGGTCAAAAACGCCGGCGCGATCGTGTCGCACCCGTTCGGCAGCGTCATGCGAAGCATCCTGCTGGCGATCTATGAGCTCAACGCCGCCGAGGTGGTCGTCGTCGGCCACTCCGGCTGCGGCATGACCGGGCTCTCCTGCGAGCAGGTGATCGACAAGGCGCGAGCGCGAGGCGTGTCCGAAGACGTGCTGGCCACCCTGGCCCACGCCGGCATCAACCTCAAGCAATGGCTGACCGGTTTCGCCAGCGTCGAGGATGGCGTGCGCGAAAGCGTTGGCGTCATCCGTAACCACCCCCTGATCCCGCGCGACGTCCCGGTGCACGGCCTCATGATGGATTCCGAAAGCGGCGCATTGAAAACGATCGTGGACGGATACGGGCGCTAAGCGTCGTCAAACTCCCAGTGCCGGAAATCGGCAACGGGGAGGTAACCGATCTGCTGGTAAATCTTGTTCGAGGTGGGATTGGCCAGGTCCGTGAAGAGGGAACAAAACGTCCGGCCGCCGTCGAGCAGGTATCGGCTGAGCGACGCAACGAGGTTGGACGCGTAACCGCGGCCGCGGAATTCGAGGGGGGTATAGACGTGATTGATGCGAATGCCGTTGGGCGTAGCGCCGGCAAAAGCGGCCACGGAACACAGTCGACCGCCGTCCTCCCAGGCGAAGAGCCGTTGTTCGTCGAGAAGCTGCTGCGCGCGTCGGCGGGGATCTTCGACGGGCTCGCCGACCGAGCGCGTGAACTCGTCGTGCCACCGGGCGATCAGGTCAAGTTGTTCAAGGGGCGCGGGGATCATCCGCCCGGACGCCGGAGCTGGTGGGATGACGGCGGTCAGCGCGAAGAGTCGCAGCGAGACGTGCACCCGCATGAGTCTTCCGGATCGCCTGGCCCAAAGGTCGGCGAGCGGGTCAACCGCCTCGACCGGACCGACGAAACCGCGGCCGGGCCAGTTCAGGTCGGCCAGCACGCCCGCGAGCGGCTCGAGCGCATCGGCGGGCAACCGCGTAACGGCCAGCGCGATCGGCCGCGTCTGGGCGGCGGCGCCGATGACCTCGCCGTCCGACTCCAGCGTCATCCAAAGCCGTCCGGGGCGTGGCAGGGTAGAGGCGGCGTGCGTGTCGGGTGCGCTGATCATGCCCAGGATGAAGCAGTGCCCGCACTCGTCGCGCATCAGGAACGGCCGCGCGCGTTCGGCAAAGCGGGCGTGATCCTCATGTCGGACGACGACGACGTTCGGCATGGGGTCGGAGAATACGACTTCGCCGCTCACGCCGCCATCGCGGGGTTCTCGAACCCTCGTCCGCTACTTCCGGACACTCACCGCCCCCGCCGCGCTGGCAAGGTAACCGCCCAGCGCATGGTGCACGGCGTCAAGCGTGACGAAGGCGTTGGGTTCGAGCTTTTCCACGAGCGTGAGAAGTTCCTTTTCACGCCGGCGCGGAGCGACGACAAAGAGGATCATGATGTCCCCTTCGCGCCCCTGCCCGTGAATGACCGTAACGCCAAACCCCTGCTCGCGGAGGCTAAGAAGAAGGAGGGTATTGTTGGCAACAATGCGGGCCAGGATCGTCCCCGACCCGATCCACCGCTCGATCGTGATGCCGCAGAAATTCCCCACCGCAAACCCGGCCGCATACGCGAACATCTTAGGCGGGCTGTCGATCCCCTTCATCACGTACGAAAGCGCGACGATGAAGATGCTCGCCTCGCAGAAAGCCAGAGAGGCCGAGACGTACTTCCGCCCGCGCACGGTAAAAAGCGTGCGCAGCGTCCCAATCGAAACATCGGTAACGCGCAAGACGAAGATCAACAGCGCGGAGAAGAACAATTCCATGGGAGGGGAGGATAGAGTCGGCGGGGGCGAGGTCAACGGGCGTGAATGGTCCTAAGGAACCTGAAGCGAGACCTCAATCAGTGTGCACGGCATCAGAGTTTGCAACGCCTTTTCGATCGAAGGCACACACGCCACCACGTCCCCGAAACGATTGGTCGGGGCAAGGATCACAATGACCGCAACGGGAAGCGTCGCGAGGTTCTGCTGATGCTTGAGATTCTTGTCGATGGTAACAAAGACGTCGAACCTCGTCGCGGCGGCGGTGAGCAGCTTGCCGTTGCGCAGCGCGTCCCATCCCAATTCGGCGGCGGTCACGACTTCGTGAGCGGGAAAAGCGTTCTTGAGGCGCCGCGGCAGACAGTGGTCCAGGAGAATTCTCACCGCGCTACCAGATCATTGAGCAGTCGGGAACGTGAGAGTTCCAGTACCGCAACCGCCTGCTCGCGCGTTACGCCGGGGAAGTCGTCAATGAAGGTTTCCAGGGCGTCGCCCCCTTCCAGATGATCGAAGAGGCTGTTCACCGGCACGCGCGTACCGGCAAAGCACGGCGCACCGCTCATGCGCTGGGAATTGACCCAGATAATCCCGAAGAGCGGGTGCCCAGGCTGGATCAGGTCTCCCTCGAGGTCTTGTTCGGACAGAGGTTTGGCGGAATGAATTGGAGCATTGTCAACCGATCGGACCATGGCGATCACCTCTGCTTTCATTTTACCACACGGGAGGTGTCGCCGCACATCGCGATTACAACCGCCAGTTTTCCTTCCGCCACCGCTCCACCAGCGGATGATCCGTCAGATCGTATTGCAGCGGCGTCACCGTGATGTACCGGTCGCGCAGGGCCGCGACATCCGTGTCTTCTTCGGTCTGCCCCAGGCGAAAGATGCTGGTGTTCCAGAAGTAGTCGTGGCCTTTCGGGTCCTGCCGCCGCTCGTAGGTGTCGATCCAGGGGCGGGTGCATTGGCGGACAATTCGCACGCCCGCCGGCTCCTCGTGGGGATGAAGGGCCGGGATGTTCATCGTGGCGATCTGGCCGGGCTTGAGGCCAGCGTTCAGGATCAGGTCGATCGTTTTGACCGCATAAATCGCGGCGCGGGCATAGTCGGTTTCGATGTCCGACTTGAGGTAAAGCGATACGGCGATCGCGGGCAGGCCGAGGAATCCGGCCTCGATCGCGGCGGCGACCGTGCCGCTGTAGATGACGTTGATACCGACGTTGGTGCCGCTGTTCATGCCCGAAACGACCAGGTCGGGCAGGCGGCCGTTCAGGAGCTGGTTGATGGCGAGTTTGACACAGTCGGCGGGCCGGCCATCGACGGCGATTCCTTCGAAGGCGTCTTCGACTTTTACACGGCTGGTCAGGAGCGGGCCGGCGGTGGTGACGCCGTGCCCGGTCGCCGATTGCACCGTCTCGGGCGCGACGACCTCGACCTCGTGGCCAGCCTTGACTAGTTCACGGTAGAGCGCGACCAGGCCAGGGGCTCGGATTCCATCATCGTTGGTGAGGAGAATGAACATAGGGCGGGGGAGTATACTCGTTGGCCATGAGCGACGGAATCGTGCGACTAACCCGGCGGCAGGTGCGCGAGGTGGACCGCCGGGCAATCGAAAACTACGGCATCCCCGGAATCGTGCTGATGGAAAATGCCGCCCGCGGCGCGGCCGAAGTGGCTTGGGAAATGCTCGACCGCCGGCCTCAGAACGTGACGATCATCTGCGGCGGCGGAAACAACGGCGGCGACGGACTCGCCATCGCGCGACACCTGCACAACCACGGCGCGAACGTGCAGGTCCTTCTCGCAATCGATCCGGAAAAATACATTGGCGACGCGGCCATCAACTGGCGGATCGTCCAGTCGATGGGCCTCGACGTTGCGGGCAGTGAGGATGCGGCGGAACTGGTCAGTCCATTGGCCGCGAGCATGATCATCGATGCCCTTTTCGGCACCGGCCTCACCCAACCGCCGCGCGCCGATGCGCAGGCGCTGATCCAGCGCATGAACGCTTCAACCCTTCCGATCCTTTCGATCGATCTGCCCAGTGGGCTCGATTGTGATACCGGCGAACCACTCGACGCCTGCGTTCGCGCCACTCAAACCGTCACTTTCGTCGCTGAAAAAGCCGGTTTCGCCAATCCCGAATCGCGGCATTTCACCGGTGATATCACAATCGTCGACATCGGATGTCCGCGGGAGCTGATCGACGAGGTCCTGCGAATGTAGGGCCGGTTTTGCCCGCCGTTTCCAACGCGCCGCTTGCCCCCCCTACTCGATTGCCTACAATCGCGCCCATGATCGAGCTCGGCGTCAACATCGACCACGTTGCCACCCTGCGGCAGGCCCGGCGGACTTACGAGCCGGACCCCGTGTGGGCCGCGGTGGAGGCCGAACTCGGCGGCGCCGACGGCATCACGGTCCACCTGCGCGAAGATCGCCGCCACATCAGCGACCGGGACGTGCAGGTGCTGCGGCAGACGGTGCAGTGCAAACTCAACCTCGAAATGAGCCTGGTCCCTGAGATCGTGGAGATTGCCACGCGCGTCCTCCCCGCGCAGGCGACCCTGGTGCCCGAACGCCGGCAGGAAGTGACCACCGAAGGCGGTCTCGACCTGACCCGTGAGCCGGATCGCGTGACCGATGTCGTCAATAAGCTTAAGGCGCTGGGGATTGTCGCGTCGGCGTTTATCGATCCGATCGAGCAACAGATCGAGCTGGCGGCCAAGCTTGGGTTTGACGCCGTCGAACTGCACACGGGCGAATATGCGAACGTCACCGACGACATGGCCCTGGCGGAGCAACTGCACCGCCTGGAAGTGGGCGGCCAGTGGGTGCGCGAGCGCGGGATGCGGCTGCACGCGGGGCACGGGCTTAATTATCGAAATGTGATCCCCGTCGCGCGGATCCAACTGATGGCGGAGCTGAACATCGGACATGCGATCGTGAGCCGGGCGATTTTCGTCGGGCTGCGGCAGGCCGTGCGCGAGATGAAGAATCTGCTCGATCAGGCGACGCAGGTTCGCGATGTGCGGGCGGCGCAGGGAGTGGGAGCGCCGGTTTTGGATTATCAGCGGAAATGACAGTGGGTAGGATGTTGAGAGGAACGAATGATGTTTACCGGCGCGTTTACCGCAATGATCACCCCGTTCCGCAATGGGCGGCTTGACGAAGCCCGCCTGACGGACCAGGTCGAGCATCAGATCACCAACGGCATCGACGGCCTGGTGCCCGTCGGCACCACGGGCGAATCGCCCACGGTCGATTTCAAAGAGCATGCCCGCATCATCGACCTGACCGTGCACGCGGCACGCGGGCGCTGCCACGTCATCGCAGGCGTCGGCGGCAACGCCACCAGCGAGGCGCTCGAGCTGCACCAGATCGCCAAAGACGCCGGCGCTACCGCCGGGCTCAGCGTCAATCCGTATTACAACAAGCCGAGCCAGGAAGGGCTTTACCGCCACTTCATGACGCT
>JAQGHM010000116.1 GCA_028291615.1 Phycisphaerales bacterium
CGCGGGCGTGTAGTGCGTCCCCTTGTCTTTACTGACAAAAGTCTCGTAAATGCTGCTGATGAATTCAAGAGGAATCAAGTCAAAGGAGTAGAGCGGCCAAAGGCTGTGTTGGCCGCTTGGAAGTACCTTGCCGCCGACGAAATCGGCCAGCAGTTTCAGATGCGCGGGATGAACTTCCTTCATCTCGTCACGCCACTCGGCTTCCCGTTTGCGCGGGTCACTCGCCTTGCCGGGGAATAAATCGCCGTTGAAGCGTTCATTCAGAAGCCGGAAAAACGCATAAGCATCGGAATGGTTGCGGAGTAATGATTCAAGGTCCTTGTGAACCGACGATAGCTTCTTCGTCTCGTATTGCTTCTTCAGCCATTCGGGCGTCAGGGCAGAGTGCCCCTTGTCGTCTTTTCTGTGAAAGAGGAATTGGACAAACATCAACCGCGCGAGCAGGTCGTGGACCGTCTCAATCGAGAGTTTCTGAGCCACGAGTTCACTGCGGACCGATTTCAGATTGGCGAGCAGCGTCTCGTCAGCACATTGTTGACGCGGAAACCGCGGGGCGTAGTCGCGAAACAGTTGGCCGGACGCGAGCGAAATCCAACTCAAGCTGCGGGCGGCCGCCTGTTCGAAATCAATCGGGTCGCGCGGATCGATTCGGAGCGCCGAGATTTCGGCCCCGGGCAGCGTACCATCAGGCTTGGAACGGGGCCTCTCGCAGGTCGTCCATGTGCGAACAAGATGCGGCTCAAGCGTGATCAAGAGTGGCGCGCGGCAGAAGTTCCATGCCAAGCGGTGGGCTTCCTCAATGGCCGCATCGCTCGCAACACGTTTGAACTCACACACGACGGCCAACGGAGGCTCGGTTGAGTCCGCCTTCGGGTCACCGGCTAGAATTCCGACCTCAACTTCCGGCGACCCGCTACTCCGCGACAGCGCTCGACCCAGCTTTGACTGGACGAGTCGGGCATAGACCGCCGGACCAGCGCCGGTTGGCGCTATCACTTCGTCTCGCGAAGGCCATCCGAGCTTTTGATGGAGGGTTTGGAGCAGCATCGTGGTATTGGCATCGTCAGCATGCCGGTAAGCTAGAAGGAGTTAGGAGACGGCACGAGCATTTGAACCTTGGTGGCGCGTGGCCGGCTTGACCTCTCGAGCTTGAGCGAACCGGATCACCTCGCGAAGCTTGGCGATCGCCTCGTCCGAAGTTGATCCTTCTGACACGGCCCCTGGCAATTCGCGGCAACGAGCCACGAACGGATCCTTGGCACGCTCGCGCGAGATTGCTAAACGGAAGGCTTGGCCGCGAATCGTGGCGGGCTCAGTCCAAGCCTGGGGCATCGCCTCCAACCGCTGGCCCGTATCCAAGATGATCCGGCCCAGGGGAATTGCCCACGTGATGTGCAATTGGCTCGTGACGACGTCCAAGAGCTGACGTTCATCCGTTAGCAGGTACACCTTGGTGCCGTCCGTCAGGAGCGTAAGTTTTGCCAGCGCTTGCGAGGCCGGTTCGTTCGGGTAATGGGCTTTCAGATACCGGATAGCGGTACGCACCTTTTGAAGAGGGCAGTTCCCTTTACGAAGGGTTTGGATCGCTTGAAGGACGATGACGTCCTGGAAGGTATAGCGGCGCCGGGACCCTTTGCCGGCGGCATCCTGTCCTGACGGGCGCAGAAGGCCGCTGCGCGCCCAGTGGTCGATCATCCGGACGGTGGCGCCGGTAAGACGTGCGACGGAGGCAGTCGAGAGGAGCATGGGCATATGAGGGGCCTCGGGTAAGCGTTCGTCCCTTAGAATACAAGGCCGGAGTCCGCTTTACCAGCGGAAATACACCCGTGTATTCATGGAAAGGTGAGAGACCCGGTGGTGCCGGAAGAAAACGCTTGTCTCAAACACCTTGTGCGGCCAGTGCGAGCAGTCCGCTGGCCTTCTGATCGATCTCCGTGCGGTCGCCGACGTATTCGTACCGTCCAGCGATGCGGGTGATGCAGCAGCAGGTCCCCGTTGCGAATGACGGCGAACAGGTCGGCGTCTTCATCCACAAGCCGCGTCGGCACGACCGGCGTCCAGGGCTCATACCGCAGCCGCGGGACGTTCAGGTCCGCGATCACCTTCAGGTCGTCGTAGTCCAGCTCGCCCGACAGCTCATACACATCGTCCTCGGTCAACTCCAGCTCGCTCATCAGGAACTGCACGATCCACGGGTTTGGGTCCGGCCCGTGTTCCAGACGGATGACGCGCGCGAACCGCCGCTGACGCAATTCCTCCTGCATCAGCTCGCGCAGGTCGTCGGCGTCGTCCTCGTCGCGCTCCAGGTCGGCGTCGCGGGTCAGGCGGAACGGCATCACGTCCACGATCGCCATGTCCGGAAAGAGGTCCGGCAGTTTCTGGCGTATCAGCTCGTGGAGGCTTACGAAGCGGAACTGCCCGGGCGTCGGACCGACCTGAATCCACTTGGGCAACACTTCGGGCACCTTGATCCGGGCGAAGAGGTTCTCGCCTCGATCCGGGTGATGCAGGATGACCCCCAGCGACATCGACAGGTTGGAAATGAACGGGAACGGGCTGCCCGAATCGACTGCCA
The DNA here is from genome assembly GCA_028291615.1 of Phycisphaerales bacterium. Lineage (GTDB taxonomy): Bacteria > Planctomycetota > Phycisphaerae > Tepidisphaerales > Tepidisphaeraceae > RYN-433. Next base: position 2,576 of record JAQGHM010000116.1, read on the forward strand.
GAGGCGTGAGCAGGGGAAACACGCTGGCTTGGAAATAGCGGTCAGCGCCTGCCGCTCCGACGGTCGAGTTGCTGCCAGGTCAGCAGGTGCACGCTGTTCTCTGCCAACAGGGGATGGACGAGGTTCGCGTAGCATTCCGCCTGCTCGCCAAGCATTCCCCGCACTGCCGCGCGGACGGCCGCAAACACCTCGGCGATGGTCCGCCCATCCGCGGTCGGGTCCAGAGCTCCCATGGTCGCCTGCCGCCGAAGCGACCGCGCCCGCTTCATGAAAAACTCGTCAAGGTTCGACGTGAAGATTCCCAGGAACCGCACCCGTTCCAGAAGCGGCGTGCGATTGTCGAGCGCCTCGTGCAGCACGCGCCGATTAAACTCCAGCCAGGACAGGTCTCGGTTCAGATACGACCCAGTGACCGCCGGATCAGCGGGTGCGGCCCCATTTTGTGTCGGATCGAATGCTCCCGTCCATGTCGGAACGTATACGCCCGCGCTGTTAAATTTGGGTTAACAACCGCGACGTCTACCGGGCTCGTCCGATGGGGAGATCGCGTGGGCGCGCAGGAACGACGGGGTCTCGTGGTCGAGGCCCCATCGCGCATCGTGCAAGTTGCAAGCGTGAATGATGGCCAATTACTTCGTCAGAGGTGTCGCTGCGCCGTTCCCGTCGTCGTAGTAGGCGGTATTCTCCACCTTGGACACGTTGAGATACTGGCTCCACGTTGTCTCGCCGAGCTTTCGTTCGGCATTTAGCTTCGACGATTGGGAGGAAATCGAGCCGGCGTCGCCGCCCGATAAAGCCTCGGTCAGAACGCGCCCGTCCAACGTCGCTTCGGATTTGATTCCCAAGATCTGGAGGACGGTCGGGGCGAGATCCATGTTGCCGCTGGGCAGGCGGTCGACGAATCCCGCGCGGAAGTCCGGGCCGGCGGCGATCAGCGTATTGTGCATGTCGAAGCGGCTCAGGCTGGCGTGAATGCCTTGTCCCGGAATGCGTTTTTCGCTGTCGGAGGTGACCATGCCGGGCAGGCCGAACACGTTCGCCTCGTCGGACCAGCGAAACGATATGACGATGTCGGGTGCGTCGGGGCTGTCAAGGCCTGCCTGAGCCAAGGCAAACGTGCCTTCCATCGCCTGGCGGGTGAAGATGACGCC
>JAQGHM010000130.1 GCA_028291615.1 Phycisphaerales bacterium
GGTGGTCAGCCAGACGGGCGGCAAGGTGAGCTCGATCGCGACCGACGCGGGGTGGGCCGGTGAAACCGCGCTGGACGTCGAGTGGGCGCACGCGATCGCGCCCAAGGCGAAGATCCTGCTGGTCGAGGCGACCACAGCGAGCCTGAGCAATCTGCTGACGGCGGTCGATTACGCCCGGCGCGCGGCGGGCGTGTCGGTCGTCTCAATGAGCTGGGGCGCGGATGAATTCTCGTCGCAGACGTCTTACGACAAATATTTCACGACGCCCAAGGGACACCAGGGCGTGACGTTCGTCGCGGCTTCGGGGGACAACGGATCGTGGTGGGGTCCGTCGTGGCCGAGTAGTTCGTCCAACGTGCTGGCGGTTGGCGGAACGACGCTGAACCTCACCTCCAGCGGCACGATTGCGAAGGAAACCGGCTGGAGCGGCAGTGGCGGCGGCATTAGCGCATACGAATCTCAGCCGACTTATCAGTTGAATGCCCAGGGCACCGGCGCCCGCACCGCACCCGACGTTTCTTACGATGCCAATCCGTATACCGGGTTCGCGTTTTACAACTCGGTGGATGACGGCAGCGGTTATGTCGGCTGGCAGGCGGTCGGCGGCACCAGCGCCGGCGCGCCGCAGTGGGCGGCGCTGGTCGCGATCGCAAACCAGGGGCGCGCGGCGGTCGGCAAGACGTCGCTCGACGGCGCGACTGGCACGCTGCCGACACTTTACTCGCTCTACAACAACCCCACCGCCTACGCCGCGGCGTTCACCGATGTCACGCAGGGGCGCAGCTCGTACTTCCTCGGCGCACACACGGGGTATGACGGGGTCACCGGCCTCGGATCGCCCAAGGCGGCAGGCGTGGTCAGCGCGCTGGTCGGACCCACGACCGCAGCCAAGACGACGGCGACCACCACGACGACGACGGCCAGCACGCGCAGCGCCCGCACCGTACTCGCTCGCCAGGCGACACCGGCGGAGCAGACCGTGGCGCAATCGACCACCGATTTCGAAGTCGCGCCGACGCCGACGCGCAGCGCGTTCGCTGCCAATCGCGTCGCGGTGGACTTGCTCGCCGAGGTTGGCGTCTCGCAGGCGTTTGCGGTGGGACGTTCGGGCGACTCCGCGATTAACACGACCGCCACGCTCACCGCTGCGGGCACGGGAGATCGCGGTTCGGTGTTTTCCAGTCGCCGGGTTGTGCCGGTCTTCAGTGCGGGTTATGAACCGGTGCGCCCGGCGTCTTTCAACGGTTTTTGGCCTCAGCAGGCGGCGCTGAACAAGCCGCTGGGCGTCAGCGCGACGCCGGAAGCAGCCGGGCCGTGGATTCTCTCGGGAATCGTGCCGATCGAACCGGCGATCGCGCCCGGCGTCACGGGCGGGTTCTCCGGCGGCGGCGCTCTGGCGACACAATCCGCTGCGGCCGCCGCTGCGGCGATGATGCCCGATGTCGCGACCGCGACCGGTTTCACGCATCCGCGCGCGGTCGCGCTGGCGGTCGTTGCCGCGGCGGCTGAGGTGTTCGTGCTCTCTTATCGCCGGATGCGCCGCAAGCAACAGGCCGCCGCGGCGGCAGCGGGTGAGCCGATCGTCGAGGCGATGAATCCGGAAGATCGATAGCTCACGTCCCGCGCCGATTTCCATACAGCGCCACGTGCAGCCGCGGGCAATATCGGAACCCCTCGCGTTTGCAAATCTCCGACACCCACCCCGCGCGTCCTTCGAGTGTCGCCGCATCGATTCCTTCGGGCATCAACAGCACATCTTCGCCGCGCCAACCGGTCAGTTGATCGAGCACGCCCTTGATTTCTGCCAGATCGTCTTCAGAACTGACGACGAATTTCAACTGAAAGTCTGGCGATGAATCGATGAACGCCTGAATCACCGGCAGGTTCATCCGCTGCCGCTCGTGCGCGGCGGCGAAGCGGCCGCCTTCGCGCTCTATTGGCGTCGAGTTCGCCAGCTTGGGCGACAATGACGCTAAATCCAGCTTCACCTCTTTGTAAATCGTCGCCGCCGTCTCGATCGTCACGTGATGTCCGCGCACCTTGAGCGCGTCACACAGTTCGATGATTTCCGGCATGATCATCGGCTCGCCGCCCGTCAGCACGACGTGTCCGCCGCGAGCTTTGGTGGGGCAGACATTCTTGTCTGTCTCTTCTGACTTTTGTCTTTTGTCTTTTCCAACACCAATCAGCCCGTCCACTCGATCCACAATCTCCCCGACCGTCATCTCCTCCCCCTCCGGCTCCCAACTCGCATAAGGCGTATCGCACCAGATGCACCGTAAATTGCACCCGCTCGCGCGCACGAACGCCGACGGCACGCCCACCAGCTTGCCTTCGCCCTGGATCGAGTAAAACAGTTCCGACACCTTCATCGGCGGCCAATACTATTCCCTCGCCCCCGCCGCGCCTAACCTATCGCTGTCCGGGCGTGTCTCGCCTGTAAGAACGCTAACCAAGGGCCAGCTATGCGCTACCATGTCCCATCGGTCGAATTGCTCGAATCGCGACGCCTTCTTTCCGCTGTGCAAGTCGGCGATGTGCTGATCGTCGAAGGCACCAGCGGCTCGGATGACATCTTCGTCAACACCCGCGACGGCGGCGTTACCCTGCGCGTGGTCGTCAACGGCGAGCGCTCCTATTTCACCGCGGCCGGAATTAACGAGATCCAAGCCTACGGCTACCGCGGGCAGGACGACATCGAAATCTCCAATGTCATTCTTATCGACGCCTTAATCACCGGCGACAAGGGGAACGATACGCTCTTCGGTGGCGGCGGGAACGATTCGATCTACGGCAACACCGGTCACGACTCGATCCTCGGTGGCGACGGCAACGACCGCATTCTCGGCCTCTCCGGTCAGGACGATCTCTTCGGCGAGAACGGCAACGATACGATTCTCGGCGGCACCGGCAATGACCTCATCTACGGCGACGCCGGCAACGACGACCTCAACGGTCAGGATGACAACGACCGCATCCTCGGCGGCCTGGGCGACGACGCCATCCTCGGCGGCAACGGCAACGACGACCTCTTTGGCGAGAACGGCGTCGACACGCTCGACGGTGAAAGCGGCGACGACAATCTCAACGGTGGCCGCGGCGATGACGACCTTTTCGGCTCGGCCGGTCAAGACTACATCATCGGCGGCCTGGACAACGACGTCCTCGATGGCGGCACCAACGACGACACGCTGGTCGATCACAGCGGAAGCGACAGCCTCTACGGTGCCGATGGCAACGACACGGTTGATGCGTTTGATGGCGTAGGCGATGATCGGATCCTGCCGGGGCCGGGGCGGGATGACGTGTTTGCCGATGCGGGGGACGACGTCGCGTGACTTTCTTCACCGCGTGATCGCCGTCTCCGCCGCCCAGCTTTTTTCCGCCGACGTCGCCGCCCGCCGGAACAGCACCGCGAACCAGACGAACAGCACCGCTGACAGCGGCAGGTAAATCACCGGCAGGATCTCCGCCAGCCAGAGCGACTGCATGATGATGTACAGCCCGAAGATCGGGAAGACTTTCAGAAACGGCAGCACCGGCACCAGCATCATCCACGCGCAGATTTTCGCCAGTGTCGAGTTCGGAATGCGCTTGGCCAGGAGCCTCAGGTAGCCAAGCGTCACCAAGGCGCTGGCAAGCACAACGAAATTCATCGCCGTGTGCAAGAGCCAGAATCCGCGCGGACTGGTCGCCCAGACCAGCAGCAACAGGCTGAAGAGCATCGCGATCCCGCCCACCACCCACGAGCCGATCCGCCAACCTTTCAGCCGATCGGGATAGCGCCGCTCGCTCCCGGTCACGATGAAGAGACCGATGTGATATGCGATCAGGTAAACCGCCGCGCAGATCTTCGCCACGCTCACCCAACCGAAGAATGCCGCGCCCGAACTCGCCTGTCCGCCGAACATCGCGATCAACAACAGCGCGTACGGGATCATCCCAAACCCCTGCGCGACCGTCATGACGCCCAGCCCCAGCGCCATTCGCCGGAGCCATTCCGCACGGCTCCACTCGAGGCCGTCGTTATTGCTCAAGGACAACCAGACCGACAGGCCGCATTCGGGGCAGTGGGTGGAATCGATCTTGCGCAGGCTGTACTCGCAGCGCAGGCACGGCTTCTCGCGCGCTCGCTTGTCGCTCTTGATGATGGTGACGGGCATGCGGGTCGCTCCCTTGGTAAAAAGGCGGGGCGAAGTATACCGTCGCCGCCCTTCGTTCGCGAAATTTGCCCCGGCTATCCCCAGTGAATCGCAACAAGCTGGACGTCTTCGAGCGGATTCCCCTTTTTGTCCGTTGGCGGCTCAAACCACCAGCCCCAGAGCGCCCGGTAGACCGGCATGTCCACCGCCTCGCTGCCACTGCCGCGCACGATGTGCACGTCCACCACCTTGCCGGTCTTGTCGATGTGCACCTTGGCCAGCACCGTGGGGAACTGCTGCGACAGCAAATCGCGCATGCCGGCCTCGGTCAGGCGCGGCCGGATCGGCTTGATCTGCCGTCCGCTTCGTGCTTCGACCTTGCCGCTCTTGAATTCGACGCCGGGAATCTTCGCGAACGGATCGGATTCAAAACCGGTGTCGGGCGCGGGATCGGCCGCGGCGACGGGTGGCCCCGGCGCGCCGCCGGCGGCAGCATCGCTGCCGGCCGAGCCGCTCGCGCCGGCATTTGCTGCGACGGCCGCGGAAGCTGGCGGCGCGGGCTCGAATTGCTGCGCCGCTTCCGCCAACCGTGGCGCTTCCATCGTCAGCGTCATGATCGCATCCTGCGCCTCCGCCGAATCGGGCCGATCCGCTAGCGCAATCTCCGCCAGCGGTGCGTCGCCGCCTTCCAGCGACGTCTCGCCGGGCGGCCGCGTCATCGCTTCGACGAGTATGGGGCCATTTAGCGGGTCGCTCTCGCCCAGCAACCGCGCCATCTCCTCAACCTTCTGCGGCTTGACCGACGGCGCCGCCGTCGCGGGTTGGATCGGCGGCGACCGTGACACGTCCGCCGTTACCACGTTCGCCAGCACCGATTCCTTCAGCGGATCGCGGCGCTCCGGCGAGATGCGCACGCCCGGCGGCTGTGTCAGCGCCAGCACCACTTCCGGATATCCCGGCTTGTTCGACGCGATGCCGATCACGTCCACTTGTTTGATCGGCAGGATCTGCGTCTCTGCGCCGGTGGCTGGATCGTTGGGCAGATCGTCGCGCTCAGCCGGCGGGGAATTTCCCTCTGCCGGCGAGCGCCGCTCGGCTGCGGGCATCTGACTGCTCGACCGCCCGCTCGTCTGTGGCGTATTGAACGGCTGATCCGCCGCCGACGCCACCATCGTTCGCTCCGGGATCGGTGGCGGTGGTGTCGCCGGGCTTTGTGTCTTGTTCAACAGCTCGGCGGGATTCCCCTCGGTTCCCTTGTTCGCCAGCATATCGCGCGCCGGTTTGCGGCCGTCCCCATTTTCACCCGGCGGCACGGTCGACATCGATGGATCATCTGGAAACCGATCCGGCCCCTCGGGATCTCGGCTGGCAAACGACTGATCCTCCATCCCCTTTCGCGCCGCCATCTGCGCGTCTCCGGGCGCGGAGGTGATCGCGAACCCCTTCGCGTTTTTCTCGCCCCATTCGAGATTCTCGTCAATCGTGTCTTTAGGCTTTGTCGCCTGCGCCGGTGGAGGCGGAGCAACCGGCTTGAACTCCGGCGGCGCGACCGGCGCGGGTTGGATCACCACGGCCGGCGTCTCGTCGTTGCGCGATTCATCTTTCTCGGGCTCGACTTTTTCAGTCGAAGCGGCATCCACCCGTAGCGCGCGAACCGGCGGGGCTTGCAGTTCCGCCAGCTTCTCGCGCAGGACGAGTAACCCCAAGCTCGCGTGCACGATCAGCGACGCGCAGAGGGCTAAGGAGAGTGTCGAATCCGACCGCTTCATCAACCGATCCAGACCTTCCGGAAAGCGCGAGCCACGGCTGCGGAGATTATAGCCGCCTATTCCGCCGCCGACGGCACGTCCGTACCCCATTTATCGGTCGCTTCGGGCGGGCGGTAAAACCGGAAGTGCTCCACCGCCGCCGCCACCGTATTGGCCACGAAATAGAGTTCCCGCACCTTTGGCTTGATAAATCGCTGCTCGATCCCGTGCTCGATCATCGCCAGCAGGGGGTCAAAATACCCTTGGACGTTCAGCAATACGATCGCCTTGTCGTGATACCCAAGTTGCTTGCCGACGATAATCTCGAAGATCTCTTCGAACGTGCCGAGCCCGCCCGGCAGCGTCAGGAACGCGTCACCACGCTCTTCCATCAGCGCCTTGCGATCCCGCATGCCGTTGGTGACGACCAGTTCATCCGCCAGCGCATCATGGATCCCCTTATCCACCATCAACTGCGGCGTGATCCCAACGACCCGCCCCCCGCCCGCCCGCGCGGCATCGGCGACGGTCTTCATCAGCCCGACGGAATTGCCGCCGTACACCAGGGCCCAACGATTGGCAGCCAATGCCCGACCCACCTGTGCACCGGCGTCGAAGTAGGCTTTATCTAATGCGCTGCTGGAAGAACAGTAGACGGTGACGGATCGGATCATGGTTACTTCTTGATGTAACCCTTGGTCTTGAAATACTCGATCGCCTCCGTCGTGCTCTTGAAGACGCCTGTTGCGGTTTCGGTGATGAAGGGGCTGGGGGTGCCGCGGCAGGCCCAGATTACGAAGACTTCCTTGCCGCCCTCGAAGGCGTGGTGGAGTTCTCGTTCTACGCCACTGCTTAGGCCAGGTTTGCCGTTGGGGAGTTCGGGGACGAGGCTGATGATCATGTCGGATTGGTCGACCATCTTGAAGTCCCGGGCGTAGATCTGGCCCATGATGTCGCCGCTGATCTGGGCGACGTCGGCGGTCTTGAGGGTGATGATGCCGTCGGCGGCTTGGACCTCGATCGTGGTCTTGCCTTCTTCCATGGCCTTGACGGCTGTCGTGTGCAGGACGAACTCATCGACATCCGCCGGGTCGAAGGTGGTGAAGTGCTGGTTGATCGTGGCCTTGAACTGGTTGATCTCCTCGAGCGTGTCGGGAAGGTCCATCACGTGGCTCATGGGGAAGGAGAGGTAGACCTTCTTGCGGTGGCGCTCGAACATCAGGCGGTAGATGGTCTCGGTGGTGGGGACGTCGCGGCCGCGGCTGACCATGTAGAAGCTGCCGTAGCCGCGGGTGATGTTGGCGAGGATCTCGGTCGCGAGGACTTCCTCTTCGCGCCAGACCATGATGTCCTTGAGGGTGTGGTCGATGTCGTGGTCGCGCTGAAGGCGCTGGTGGACGGATTCGGCGTTGTCGAGCATCGTGACGTAGAGCTCGGCGTTGAACTCCTTGATCTGGTCGAAGTCGAAGGCAGCGAAGAGGCCGTGCCGCCAACGGAAGGTGGCGTGAGTGTTGAGCAGGACGTGCTCGTGGCGGTCGGCGATCTTGAGGACCTCCTTGAAGGCGGCGCGGCGGAGCGTGTTGAGGCGGGTGATCGGGAGGTTGAGAATGCGGCCTTGGGGGACGTCGGGGGCCTCGGCGTACATCATCTGGCCCAGGTGGCAGACGGCGAGATCGACGCCGTTCTGGCGGGCGAGCTTTTGAACTGCATTGAGATACTGACCCTTGTCGACGCCGATTTGTCCGGACACGAATGCACGCATGGTGGGCATTGTAGGCGGTTGGTGCCGGAGACGGAAGATGGCAAGGCGTTTCTTGTCGCAACCCAATAGAAATGTCACATCCGTTAACTCATTAGAAGTGTCACGTTCGTACGGCGGGGTGGTGCGGGGGTCTGAGGCG